>JASGGG010000222.1:0-2522 GCA_047605165.1 Nocardioidaceae bacterium | reverse complement strand
GTCCCCGGCGCGAGCGACGAGCCCACCGGCCCCGGACCGTTGCCGTGGCTCTCGGACATCGCCAATGCGCTGCATGGCCACGAACCCTGGGAACGCTACCTGTCAGCGCGTGCCCGGCTCGTCGCCGAATTCGCCGAGCAGGTGCGCGCCGAGGTGCGGAAGCATCCGCCGGAATGGGCGCGGCGGCATCAACGACTCCTCACGCCTGAACTTCTGGCGGAGATCGCGGTGTGGCGCGCGGGTGTCGGTATCAGCGACGACGAGCAGACCCTCACCGGGCCAGCCCCGTCCGATGACCGCGAGGCGGCCTACCGGAGGATGCTCGTCCGCCGGCTCAATGCCCGCCACGGCGAACGACTCACCGGGTGGGAGGAGAGGATCATCGAGCGCGTCGGACAGCGCGACGAGCACACGGCCGCACTCGCCAAGGTGCTCGACGGACTCACACACCGAGGTGTCGACGCCCAACGAGTGCTCGACGCGGCGGCAGCCAGCCGGCCGCTGCCGGACGACCACGCCACCGCGGCGCTGGCCTTCCGGGTCCACGAGCTGATCAGGCCGATTCAACCCCGGCGCCGCACCGGCCCGGCGCACTCCCATCGAGCCGACTCGTCGGCCGGACCCACCGAGCAGTGCGCCTGGCATCGGACTGTGAGCAGCATGTGCCGATGGAATCGTCGTAACCGGCCTGCCATGTCGGGGTCCCCGATGATCATCACGAACTCCTCGAAGGTCCACTCGCTGTCCCGTGCGGCGCGCAGCGCCTCGATGTCCTGAAGGGTGTGATGTGCACGGGCGTAGTCGGCAACTCGGCTCAGGAGCCTGCCGACGGTGCGGCGCATCGTGCGAGCCTTGGCCGGTTCCAACCAGGTCAGTACTTCCAAGGCCGCTGGGGTCGTCACGCCGGCACGGCCCCGGACGGGAGCATCGAGCCAGTCGGCGTGGCCGGCCGCCGACGCGAGGATGCCGACTTCCTCGACCGTCAAGGCAGCATCGCGCAGCATGTGCTCCACGACCACGCGGAGTTCCGCCTCCGCGCCCGGTTCCTCAGGCATCCCAATCGGAGCATGCTCCGGCAGGCGATCGGTCACCGTGGTACTCGCCCACGTCCGGTCCTGTCGCCGCGCGCCGTCGCCCACGCCGAGCTCGGCCGACACGGCTCGTTTGGTGCGCTGAAGGATGGTGAACGCGACGGCCTTCGCGGGCACGCCTCCGTGGGTGCGGGACTCGATCCAGAGCTGGCCGCCGACGAGGGCGTCGATGCCCGGCGAAAGATCACGGTGCCGGTCAGCGATCTTCGCGGCTCCCGGAAGCAGGAGCCAGACCAGCACGACGGCTGCCTGGTCCTCGGCAGCCGCACGCTCCGCCAGCCACACCAACACGTCGTCACACTCAGCGCGCGATGCTTGCCGCGTCCACGCCGGGAGGTCCGTCAGGTCTTGCACAACTGCGAAGTTCCCGGCTTTCTCGGCCCACCAGAGGTTCGCCTGGGCGAGCAGCGGCGAATCTTCGCCGAGTCCCAACTGCTCAGCAATGCTCATCTCGGTCCCCTTCCTGTCTTTGCCTGACAGGTAGGGACGAGCGAACCGCCGCTTGAGCGTGGCAGATCGGATTCGATCTATAGTCGGATGCATGAGCCGCCGGTCGCTTCTCGAAGCCGCCCGCGCAGCCCGAGGGCTGACGCAGGAGGCCGTCGCGCGCCGCTCGGGGACGTCCCAGCCCACGCTGTCGGCCTACGAACGCGGAACCCGGTCACCCACGCTCTCCGTTGTGGAGCGCATCCTCCACACGCTCGACTTCGACCTCGGCCTCAACCCGCGTATCGCCTTCCGTGAGGTCCACGACGGCAGCAACACCTACGTCGTTCCGAACCAACTCTGGCGTCTCGACCCAGACGACTGCTTCGTGCCGTTCACCGTCACCGACCGAGCCGGACGGCACGGCTTCTTCCCGATCGAGCGGCCCTCGCGGGTCGCCGCCTACCGCTGGCTGATGGAGACCGGCGACGAGACCCAACTGATCAGCCATCTCGACGGCGCGCTCCTCGTCGACGCATGGGGCGAGATCGCTCCTCATCTGCCAACGCGACTACGCGATGCCTGGCAGCCGCTGGTCACCAAGGCCACCGAAGGGTGGCTCATCGACCAACTCCGTGCCGGCCTCACCATCCCGCCGAAGCCCGCCAGCCCCAAGGCACGGGAGCGCGCCATACGCCGCCTCGCCGAACACGGCCTCACCGAAGAGGAGATCCGCGCGGTGCTTGAGGGGCGACGCAACAAGCGTTGACGAGCGAAAGTGTCGCTGCTGCTCACTACCGTTGACTCGTGTATCCACCTCCAAGCGCAACGTCCATCACCGCGAACCTTGCCCAGGATCTCGACGACCAGTTCTTCACCAGCGACCCCAGCGGCTACTTCCGCGCCCGCCTCAGAGCCTTGGTCGCCTCAGGCGCGTCGTGGGACTCGACCGACAAACTCACCTCAGACGTCCAGCGGCTCCTCGGGCCGGGCGCTTCCCTGCTG
>JASGGG010000221.1:0-2572 GCA_047605165.1 Nocardioidaceae bacterium | reverse complement strand
TCGACTCCTTCGGCCTCCAGGGCATCCCGTACGGCCACTTCGGCGACGGCTGCCTCCACTGCCGGATCGACTTCCCCTTCGCCCCCGGCGACCCGGCCTCGGCGAGCGTCTTCCGGGAGTTCATGGTCGCCTGCGCCCACGGCATCAAGGCGTACGGCGGCACCCTCTCCGGCGAGCACGGCGACGGCCGGGTCCGCTCCGAGCTCCTTCCTTTGATGTACGACGCCACCTCGATCGACCTCTTCGCGGCCGTCAAACGGGTCGGCGATCCGGCGAACCTGATGAACCCCGGCACCATCACAGCCCCCGACGGCTCGGGGCCTGCCTCCATCACCGACGACCTGCGACCGATCCGGCCACGTGCCCGCCCGCGGACCGCGCTGCGACTCCTCCACGACGACGGCGACCTGGGCGCGGCGGTCCACCGCTGCACCGGGGTTGGGACCTGTGTGGCCCCGGTGACCTCGGGGGTGATGTGCCCCTCCTACCTCGGCACTCGCGCCGAGAAGGACTCCACCCGTGGCCGGGCGCGGGTCCTCCAGGAGGCGTTGGACGGCGGCCTGGTCGCCGGGCTGGGCGATCCGGCGGTGGCCGACGCGCTCGACCTATGCCTGGCCTGCAAGGGGTGTGCCGCGCCGGAAGGAGGGTGCCCGAGTGGGGTCGACATGGCGACGTACAAGTCCGAAGCGCTCTACCAGGCGTTCCAGGGCGGCCGCCGACCGCGCTCCCACTACCTGCTCGGCCGCCTGCCGAAGTGGGCGCGGCTGGGCGCCCCCTTCGCGCGGCTCACCAACCTGCTGATGCGGCTGGCTCCGATCGCCTGGCTGGCCAAGTGGGTAGCCGGAATCGACCAGCGCCGCTCGGTTCCGGCCTTCGCGGTGCGGACCCTCAAGCGGTCGGCGAAGGCCGGCAGGCTCGATGAGCGACCCGACGTGTGGGTCTGGGCGGACTCCTTCACCGACCACTTCTTCACCCAGTCGGGTCACGCTGCCGTCAGGTTTTTGGAGGCCCGGGGGTTGACGGTCCGAGTGATCGGTGAGGACGCCTGCTGTGGCCTCACCTGGATCACCACCGGCCAGCTCGACCAGGCGCGCGCGATCGTGGAGCGGGCGGTGCGGACACTCGCGCCGTACGTCGCCAGCGGCGTGCCCGTCGTCGGCCTGGAGCCCTCCTGCCTGGCGACGCTTCGCTCGGACGCGGTCGAGCTGACCGACCTGCCCGAGGCCGCTGAGGTGGCTGCCGGGATGCTGAGTTTCGCCGAGTTGGTCACTCGCCTCGACCTCCCGGTCCCCGATCTGACCGGCGTCGAGATCGTCGCCCAGCCGCACTGTCACCACCACGCCGTGATCGGCTGGCGCCTCGACCAGCAGCTCCTGGAGCGAGCCGGTGCCGTCGTGACCAAGGTCGCCGGCTGCTGCGGCCTGGCCGGCAACTTCGGCGTCGAGCAGGGCCACTACGAGGTGTCGGTCGCGATTGCGGAGACGCATTTGTTGCCCGCCGTGCGCGCCGCCCGTGCCGCCAACCCGGAGACGGTGATCCTCGCCGACGGGATGAGCTGCCGGGTCCAGCTCGACGACCTCGCCGACGTCCCGACGATGCACCTCGCCGAACTGCTCGCCTCCCGCCTCTGAGCCTGATTCCGGTCTGAGTACGTGTTTAAGAAGGGGGTTTGGTGGCCGGTTTTGGCTGCCATGGGCGTCGGTCGGGCCCGGGTGCCAGGCGGCGGGTCATCAGCCCGATCATCGTCCACTTGATCATCGCTTCGGAGTGCTCGGGCAGTCGTTCGTAGTCGCGGGCGAGGCGTCGGGTCTGCATCAGCCAGGAGTTGGTCCGCTCGATCACCCACCGCCTGGGGAGGACCTCGAACGTGGGCCGCTTGTCGGTGCGCTTGATGATCTCGACCAGGATCCGGAACCGGTGCTGAGCGAACTCAAGAAGCTTGCCCGCGTAGCCGCCGTCGGCCCACACCAAAACGATGGAGGGCATCTTCATCTTCGCTCGCTCCAGCACCAGACGACCGCCGTCGCGGTCCTGCAACGCAGCACTGGTGACCATCACCACGATCAGCAGCCCGAGGGTGTCGGTGACGATGTGCCGCTTGCGGCCGTTGATCTTCTTGCCCGCGTCGTAGCCGCGCGAGTCTTTCCCGACAGTGTCGGCGCCCTTCACGCTCTGGGAGTCCACGATCCCGGCCGAGGCCATCGGGTCGCGGCCATCCCCGTCACGCACCGCATCACGCAAGGCGTCGTGGATCCGGTCGGTGGTGCCGTCTTCGGCCCACTGCCTGAAGTAGCCATAGACACTGCGCCAGGGCGGGAAGTCGTGCGGGAGCTGCCGCCACGAGCAGCCCGCCCTGTCCAGGTACAAGATCGCCTCAACGATCCTGCGGCGGGGGTGGTCCGCTGGGCGACCACCGGGTTTGACCTGCACCATCGGTTCGATCAGGGCCCACTGATCATCGGTCAGGTCAGACGGGTAACGGGCCGGGGAAGTAGACCGCATACCCCACCATCCCCCCGCGTGCCAGCAGCCCGCGGTAGACACGCCGACCCCTTCTTAAACACGTACTGAG
>JASGGG010000220.1:0-2613 GCA_047605165.1 Nocardioidaceae bacterium | reverse complement strand
CCTGCAGCAGATCCTCGACACCAGCACCTCCTTCATCCAGACCGCCAACGACAACTTCGACGTCACCAGCGCGCTGATCCGCGACGCCAACACGGTGCTGGACGGGCAGGTCGCCACCCAGAGCGCGATCCGCAGTTTCGCCCGTGACCTCGCGCTCTTCAGCGGCACCCTTGCCGGCAACGACAAGGCGCTGCGCAAGCTGCTCGTCAACGGGGCCGCGGGCGCGGCGGAGGTCAAGGCCTTCCTCGACGAGAACAAGGTCGACCTGACCGAGCTGCTCAGCGAGTCGGTCACCACCGGCGAGATCGTGCTGAAGAAGCTGCCCGGCCTCAAGACCGTGCTGGTGATCTACCCCTACGTCGTCGAGGGTGGCTTCAGCGTGGTCGCCAAGGACTCCGGCACCGGCCTCTACGACGCCCACTTCGGTCTCGTCCTCACCCCCGCGCAGCTGTGCTACGAGGGCTACGAGGGCACGGTGAAGCGGGCACCGCAGGACGGCTCCAACAAGGACATGAACACCGACGCCCGCTGCACCGAGGCCGCGTCGAAGAGCAACGCCCGCGGGCTGCAGAACCTCAAGCGGGCGGCACCGCTCGGGGACGCGCCGGTGGTGGCTTCCTACGACGAGTCGACCGGCGAGCTCTCCTGGGGCGACCCCGCCGACGCCGGTGCGAACGGCGACACGACGACGGCGACCACCGGTAGCGTGGCTCCGCAGACGCTTGGGAAGGACACGTGGAAGTGGCTGTTCCTCCAACCCCTCGCGGCGCCGTGACCGGACTGTTCCGCTGGGGCGTGCTCGCCGTGCTGGTCGTCGCCGCCCTCGCCGCGCTCGCGGTGCTGGGCGTGCAGGCCGCGGCGCGCGGCGGCAACCCGTTCTCGACGACCAACGCGACCCAGCAGTCCCGCGACGCGGTGATGTCGGTGGCGCGGCAGTTCATGCTGCGGGTCAACACCTACGGCCCCGACCTGCTCGAGGGCACCACCATGCCGACCTACCGCGACCTGGTCGAGGAGGTGGTCACCTCCAGCTTCAAGGCCGACTTCGAGGAGAACGTCCCCTACGCCGAGGCCTCGGTCGCCCAGCTCGGCCTGCAGCGCACCACCGAGGTCTACGCCACCGGCGTCGGGTCGCTCGACACCGACCGCGGTCGCGCGACGGTGCTGGTGGCGGGGGCGTTCACCAACTCCTACCCCGACCCTGACAGCACCGCGACGCCTGACTCCGACAGCACCGCGACGCCCGACCCCGACAGCAGCGCGCAGGGGAGGACGTCCGCCGACCCGCAGCCCTACCGCGTCGAGGTGACCCTGGTGCGCCAGGGTGGCGCCTGGAAGGTCGACTCCTTCACCCCGGTCGGCCAAGAGGACACCGGCGCGTCCGGCAGCGCCTCGCCGTCCGCGACGGCGACCCAGACGTCCTCCGCCGAGGCTTCCCCGGCGTCGGCCAGCGAGGCTCCCTCCGAGCCCGCGACGAGCGGGTCGGTGACGCCATGAGCACCGACTGGGACGACATCTCGCTCGACCCGGCCCCCAAGGAAGGGCGCCGGGAGCGGCGGCCCCGCGAGCGCCGTGTCCGCGAGCCCCGTGCCCGCGCATTCCGTACGCCGGGGACGGTGCCGGCCTGGGTGCTGGCCGTGCTCGGCGTGCTGGCGCTCGTGCTGGTCGCCGCGGCGGCGTACTCCTGGAGCCGGCCCAACCCGAAGACCGCGGAGAGCGACGCCCGCGAGGCGCTCGGGGTCGCCGAGCGCGCCATCGTGCCGGTGCTGTCCTACGACTACCGCACCCTCGACGCGGACCAGAAGGAGGCCGACTCCTACCTCACCGACCATTACCGCGAGAAGGACTTCGACCCGATCTTCGTGACCATCCGGCAGAACGCGCCCGACGCCCAGACGGTTGTCACCACGACCGTGGTCGGATCCAGCATCGTGCGCGCCGGCGACGGCCGGGTCGAGGTGATGCTGCTGGTCGACCGGCCCACGACCAACAAGGCGCTGACCAGCCCGGTGGTCTACGAGGACCACGTTACGGTGACCCTGCAGCGCTCCGGTGACAGCTGGCTCATCGACGACCTGGCCACCTGACCCCGGCGAGACCGGCAACACGGCTACTGGCCCCGATTGCTCTCAACGAACCAGGGCGAGCCGGCACCCACGAAACCCGGCACCCACCAAACAGGGAGGAGTCGCATGGCTGTTCAAGGGACAACGAATGGGGTATCCGAATCACGCGCGGCAGGGCGAGCGCGACCCCGCATCTCGGTGCTGACTGGCAGCGATGCGCTGGCACACGCCGCACGCATCTGGCCCTGTTACGACGCGGTGTTCGGTGATGTTGCCGACTACGACACGTGGCGCACGAACCTGTTCGAGCGGCACGCGGGTCGCGATGGGTATCGTCTGGCGGTGGCAGTCGACGGCGACGAGGTCATCGGGTTCGCCTGGGGTTACGTCGGACAGCGCGGCCAGTACTGGGCTGACCTCGCCGGCGACGCACTGCCCCGAGATGTCGCCGCACAGTGGGTCGGAGACCACTTCGAGTTCGTCGAGCTCGCCGTGTCGCCGGCGTACCGGCGCCACTGCCTGGGCCAGGCGCTGCACGACCAGCTGC
>JASGGG010000219.1:0-2649 GCA_047605165.1 Nocardioidaceae bacterium | reverse complement strand
GCTGGGTGGTCTTCCTCTTCGGCTACCGGCGCTCGATGGACATCGACCCGGACGCCCCCGATACCGGCAGGACCGGGGACCCCCAACCCTGACCGGTTACCGTAGCTGGATGCGGATCCCCGTCGTGCTGTTGATCGACCTGGTCGTGGTGTTGCTATTCGCCCTCATCGGGCGACTGAGCCACGCCGAGACGCTGACACCCCTATCGCTGCTCGATACCGCATGGCCCTTCCTGGTGGCGACGGTAGTCGGCTGGGCCATCGGCTACACGCTCTCGCAGGTACGCAGCCACGATCCCGAGACGCATACCTTCCACCCACTGCGGGTCTGGCCCGACGGTGTCCTCGTCTGGGTGGCGACGGTAGCGGTCGGCATGGTCGCCCGCGCACTGCTCACGACCCACGAGATCAAGCCCGGCTTCGTGGTGGTGGCGACGATCTTCCTCGGGCTCTTCCTACTCGGCTGGCGTATCGCCGCGCGCATCGTCCTTGCGCAGCGCGACGCAGCGCGTCAGCCCAGGTAGGCACCCGCGACCTGCAGCGACCCACTACCCGATTTCTCGCCGGACACCATGATCCCGAAGGCCTGATCGCCCCGGAAGCCGATGAACCACCCCGGCCCCTCCGGACCGTTCGTACCGACCAGCCCGCGGACCTTCGTCCCGGCGAGGTCACTGCCGTCGCCGGTCGGCGACATGGTCGCCGTCATCGCATCGTTCGCGGCCTTGCGGACGTCCGCATTCACCGCGCCGGCAGATGCATTCGGCTTGGCGGTCTGCCGCGTGGCCACATAGGGCGCGGGGGTCTGCCCCCTCGCGATCGCGGCCATCATGACGGCGGCCCCGAACGGCGACATCCTCACGGTGTCGGCGCTCAACTGCGCGGCGGCCCGGCCGCCCTGCCCCGGCAGGGTCGCCGTCACCGTCTGCACCCCGGGCATCGCGAAGTCGGTCCCGATGCCGAGCGGCGCGAGCAGCGCCTTCTGCTTCGCCGTGTCGGTGCCGGCCGACTTGTTGATCACATCGAACAGCGGAGCGAGCACCGGGCCGGTGGTCGACAGCCCTGTCAACGCCCAGGACGGCGACACCGTCGACGCCTGGTTGTTCTGCGCCGCGGCCAGCACCGCACCGGTGGAGATCGAGATCACCACCATCGCTGCGGGCTGGCCCAGCTGCACCACGGCGTTCTCGGCCTGCAGCTGGACCTTCGGATCCATCGAGGTATGCAGATCGGGGCCGGGCGGCCCCTGATAGCCCACGACGCGCGTCGGCGGCCCGCTACGCCGAACGAGCTGCACCGCCCACCCCTGGGTCTTGTCGCGGTTGGCCTGCCAGGCCGCCTTGATGCCGTCGAACAGGGGGGAGAACAACTGGCGATCCGAGATCAGCAGGTCCGCAGCCGGCACCTGGACGAGGCCGGGAACGGCGCCGAGGTCGCCGGAGAGGACGCTGTAGTCGTCATCGCGCAGGTCCACGACGTGCACCGGGCCGTTCGACTGCGCCGCGGCAGCCGCCGTGAGGGAGGCGACGGTGACCAGCGGTGCGACCGGAGCGACGATCTTCGCCACCTTTGCGAAGCTGCCCGCGAGGTCCTTCGTCTTCGACCTGTCGATCGACAGCCGATGGACGGTGCCGGCGAACATCAGCTCGGCACCGTCCCTCGCCAGCACCCGCGGAGACCTCGCGTCCGTGCGCACCTGTCGGAGCGTGGTGAAGGCGTCGATACCCGGCGCGAGGACCGAGGGGTCCCATTGGATGCGCCATCCGATCGAGAGATCCGTGGCGGTGCCGTGGGTCGTGTACCGCCAGTCACGGTCGGGCCCGAAGTTCCAGTGCGTGACCAGATCGAAGGTCGCGGTCCCTCCCGAGTAGCGCTGGACGTTCTCGGCCTCGACCTCGAGCTTCCGCGGATGCATATCGCGCAGCGTCTGCCCGAGCACCCCCGCTGCGGACTGCGGCGACGATGTCAGCTGAGCGGCGTTGATCGCGTTCAGTTGTTCCAGCGCGCCGGTGTACTCGGCGAGCATGTCCGAGACGCCCTGCGCGACGGATTCGCCGCATGCAGCGACCCCCGATGCGGTGAGCGCGGCGGCCAAGGCGATCGCAGCTGCCCTCGTCCTCACCGGCTACTCCCCTTCCCTGAAGTTGGATTCACAGTACGACCTCGACCCCCACGCCAGCGCAGAGCGCGCCGGTTCGCAATGCCAGATGCGGAGTTTACCGACCGCCTACTGTGGGATCCTGAACGGATGCAGTCCGTTCCACGAGTGTTCCGCGCCGCCGATCGGCTGCGTACCGATACGCCCTGGTTGCAATCGCGACACTGCTTCTCCTTCGGCGACTCGTACGATCCGGAGAACACACATCACGGTGTCCTGCTGGTGAGCAACGACGAGACCGTCGTCGCAGGCCAGGGCTTCGACACCCATCCGCACCGCAACACCGAGATCGTCACCTGGGTGCTCCGCGGGTCGCTGGTGCACCAGGACTCCGAGGGACACTCCGGAGTGGTATATCCCGGCCTGGTGCAGCGGATGAGCGCCGGCAGCGGAATCCTCCACTCCGAACGCAACGACACCTACGCCGGACTCCCCTCCGCCGGCACCGGCGATGTGCGGTTCATCCAGATGTGGCTGCAACCGGACGAGTGG
>JASGGG010000218.1:0-2660 GCA_047605165.1 Nocardioidaceae bacterium | reverse complement strand
CGTGCTCTTGCCCGAGCCGTTGGGCCCGATCAGCCCGAGCCAGGTCCCCTGTGGAACCGACCAGGACACGTCGGCGAGCGCGTCGACCCCGGAGAAGGTCATGTACAGGTCGCGAACCTCGAGTGCCGCGGTCACGCCGTCACCTTCTTCCGCCAGCCCAGGCGGCCAGCGACGAGGAGGCCCATTCGCTCAAGCCACTCGGCCACTCCGTTTCCACCGGCGAGCAGTGCCAGCAGAAGGATGGCACCGAAGACGATGCTGGTGCCGGTCGCCGGCACCAGCGACTGGATCTCGACAGGCAGGATGCCGACGAACAGGCCGCCGAGGAGAGCACCCCACACGCTGCGGGGACCAGCGACCACGCCACCGACCAGGAACCAAACACCGAGCATGAAGCCGAAGCCGGTTGGCCCGATGAATCCGACGGCGAGTGCGTAGAGCACGCCAGCGATACCGCCGACGAATCCTGCCCAGGTCCAGACCAGCACCTTGATGAGCTTCGGGTTGTAGCCACTCGTCACGCCGGCCAGCTCGGCCTCTCCGATCACCAGCGCAGCCCGGCCGGGAGCGGAGTTGAGCATCAGCAGTGAGAGGGCGCCCAGCATGGCGAAGGCCAGGAGCGCCGTCACCAGCATGCCTGTCGTCGAGCCGGAGACGAGCTGGCCGAACAGCGCCACGTCGTACGGCGCCGGGGTGCCCTCGTCTCCGCCGGTGTAGTCCTTGAGATAGATGGCCAGGGTCGGAATGGCGTACGCCAGCGCGAACGTGGCAAGAGCGGTGAAGATGCCCTGGAGCCGGGTGGTCGGAATTGCGACAAGCATCGCCACGACCGTGGCGAACGCGACGGCGGCCACCCCGGCGAGGCCGCTACTCATGTCATGGTTGGTGAGATAGCAGAAGGCATAGGCGCCGAGCGCCATCGAGACCCCGCTGCCGAGGTTCATCTCGCCCAGCAAGCCCAAGATGGCGTTGTTTCCTAGAATCGCGATCGCGTAGATGACGCTCAGGACCACGGCGTACTTGATAGCCGGCGTGGACGACTGTGCGAACGCAAAGATCACCAGGCAGCCAACGATCACCGTGGTGAGCCGCAGCCAGACGCGCCCACGTCCCGTGGTCGCGGCCGCGCGGTCGCTGAGCCTTCTCCGTTCGAGAGCGGGTCCGGTGCCTGCCACAGGTTCCTCGACTGTCATAGCCATTTACACCCTCACAAGCTGTCGACGACCAAACAGGCCGTTCGGCCGGACGAGAAGAACCAGGAGCATGAGGGCCCAGAGCACCGTGGGCACCAGGTTCGGATCGATGTAGGCGCTGGTCAGGTTGGTGACGACACCGATGCCGATGCCGGCGACCAGCGCTCCGAAGATGCTGTCGAATCCGCCGATCACGATGGCGCAGAACCCGAACACGAGCAGCGCGTTCACGCTGACCGGGGAGAGCGACAAGATCGGAGCGACGAAGAGTCCGAGCAGGCCCGAGAGTGACCCGGCGACCACCCAGCTGACGAGCTTGAGCCGTTTGTCGGGGATGCCCAGGATCTGGCCGGCGAACTTGTTGTCGTTGACCGCGCGCATCGCGATGCCCATCCGGGAGCGGCGAAAGAACAGGCCGAGCCCGATGAAGACGCACGAGCTTGCGATGAGACCGGCCAGATCCGACCAACTGAGCCGGATGTCCGACACCGTGATGGCCGCCGCCTTGCTCAGCTCGGGGAAGGCACGCGGGTCACCGCCGACCGTCACGTTGAGCAGGCCATTGATGATCAGCGCCGTGCCGATAGTGGACAGCGCCGCGACCAGATGGCCGTGCCTCTCCAGTGGCACCGTGATCAAGGTGCCCACCAGACCCCCCACCACCGTGCTCACCAGGATCACGAGCAAGGCTGTCCATAGGTAGCCGGCCCCTGCGTTGTGGGCGGCAAGACCGACGAACAGGCCGACCGCCGCGATATCGCCCTGCGCGAAACTGATGTAACCAGAGGTGCGGAAGATGACGACGAGTCCGGCTCCTGAGAGGGAATAGACGATGCCGACGACGACACCCAGAACCAAGCTGGTTTGCAGCAACTCCATGCGGCTCTCCTTCAGCGCATCGCTAGGACGACGTCGTGGCGGTCAAGCCAGTCCGTCGACGGGGTTGTCAGGGAAGGGGCTGGAACGGCTTGTACTCGACGTACTTGCCGTCCTTGAGCTGCAGGATCTGCGCCGACTTCGCGCCACTGTGCTCGCCGGTCCAGTCGATGCCCTGGATGTAGTCGTTGTCGGCGGTGTAGCTGCTCATCACCTTCTGGATGTCCTCGCTGGTCGGCGTCTCGCCATCGGCAGCCTCGACTGCCTTCTTGAGCACGTCGACGCACAGCTCGCCGATCGTGTAGCCGGCCACCGTGGCGCCGCTGTTGACCTCGACGTCGGGCGCATACTTGGCCAGCGTCGCGGCGTATTCGGCGCCGATCTCGGACTCGGCGGTGATGTACGGGGTCGCGAAGTAGGCACGCCCCTCGATCGCGTCGTTGGTGATGTCCACCAAGGTCTTGTTCTGTGCCGCGTACGACATGCCCCAGACCGGCTTGTAACCGATCTTCTCGGCGGCGTTGATCAACTGCCCGGCCACGTTCGCCTGGGCCGCCGCGATGACGACGTACTCCGCACCGGTGGCCTTGA
>JASGGG010000217.1:0-2689 GCA_047605165.1 Nocardioidaceae bacterium | reverse complement strand
GCCACAAGTACCTGATGGTCGTGGTCGACCACGACACCCGACGGCTGGTGTGGGCGGCTCCGGGCAGGAATTCAGCCACGGTGCGGGAGTTCTTCGACCTTCTCGGCGAAGAGCGCTGTAAGCAGGTCACCCACGTGTCCGCGGACGGGGCCGACTTCATCGACACCATCGTCACCGAGATGTGCCCGGACGCGGTCCGGGTTGCGGACCCCTTTCACATCGTGAAGTGGGCGACCGACGCGCTCGATGAGGTCCGCCGCGAGGCGTGGAACGACGCCCGCAAGCAGGCGCGGGCCGAACCCAAGCGCGGCCGAGGTAGGCCCCGGGCTGATGCGCCACCGCGGCCGGGCAGCGAGCGGGCCAAGGGTCTGAAGGGCGCGCGGTACTCGTTGTGGAAGAACCCTGAAGACCTCACCGAGAACCAGCAAGTGATGCTCGCCTGGATCGCCGCGACCGACCCGCGGCTGTACCGGGCCTACCTCCTCAAGGAAGGGCTCCGGCTGGTGTTCCAGATGCCCTACAAGGCCGCCGTGAAGGCACTGGACCGCTGGATCTCATGGGCACGGCGTTGCCGGATCCCAGCGTTCGTGAAGTTGCAGAAGAGCATCGTCAAGCACCGGCCCCGGATCCTCGCAGCAATCGAGCACGGCCTGTCCAACGGCCTGATCGAGTCGACCAACACCAAGATCCGCCTCATCACCCGCATGGCCTACGGATTCCACTCCGCCCAGGCCCTCATCGCCCTCGCGATGCTCAACCTCGGCGGCCACCGACCCACCCTCCCAGGCCGAAACTGACCCACAGATGAGTCAGGAGAGCCAGTTATCCAGCTAGATAAGAGTGTTGCCGCAGGTCAGGCGCCCTCTTGCTCGGCCACCTGGGCGTCGGTCGGCGGCAGGTGCGCGGGGCGGCGCCAGTCGAACGACAGCCGCGAGGTGTCGAGGCCTCGGCCGGTGCGCCCGCGCCGGACGGTGATGCCCGCGAGCGCGTCGTCCAGCACCGCGCGGCGGGCCATGACGTCCTCGGCGTCGGCCCAGTCCTCGCCGAACGTCTGCGTCTCCCGGACCTCCCGGTAGCTCACGACCGGAGCGGCCTCGCGCGCCTCACGACGCTTGCGGCGCAGCGCCGCGATCTGCTCCGTGATCTGCTCGGCGCGGGCGTCGTCGTCGGTGGCCTGCAGCTCGGCGGTCAGGGTCGCGAGCGCGTGCTCGATCTCCGGCAGCAGCGCGGCGCCACCCTCGTGGACCTCCTCGATGACCGACCAGCGGTGCTCGTTGCCGTGCCGCGCCAGGAACTCCGAGACGACGTGCGCCTCGATGTTCGAGATGGTCTGGTAGCAGCGCGGGCAGTGGTAGCTCTCCCGCCCCTGGGTCGTGCCCCGGTGCATGCGCACGTCGCACTCACCGCAGCGGACCAACCCGGACAGCAGCGCCGACGTCTTGGCACGCAGCGCGCGCGGCCTCGACTGAGCCGAGTCGCGGGTGTCCAGCAGGTGCACGAGGCGGCGCCACTCGGCCGCGCTGAGGATCGCCACGGACTCGTCCACGACTGGCAGCCCGTCGGCGTCCCGCAGCACCTCGGCGCCGCGCTGCTTGCTGCCGTTGCCGGGGTTGAACGCCGTCATCCCCGCCAGTACCGGGTTGCGCAGCAGGCCCTCCACGGTCTTGTATCGCCAGCCGGGGTTCTTGCGCGACCGCTGCGACGCGGTCGGTAGCGGCGCGCCCACCTCGTCCAGCCACTGCTTGACCGCGTACACCGTCTCGCCCCGGAGCACCCGCTCGGCCATGCCGCGCACGTAGCCGATGCGCTCCGGGTCGGTGGCCAGCACCAGGCCGGAACCGTCCGGGTTGGGGACCGACCGCCACCCGTAGGGCACCGCCCCGCCGACGACCCGGCCAGCTCGGATGAGGTGGGTGCGCGCGGCCCGGACGCGGGCGGCGATCGCTGCCGCCTCCATCTCGGCGAACACCGCGAGCATCTGGGCGAAGCCGCGACCTTCGGGGGTCGTCATGTCGATGGACTGCTCCACCGCGACGATGCCCGCCTTCCGCTCCTGGAGAGCGGCGTCAGCGGTCAGGAAGTCGAGCACCCGGCGTGCCAGCCGGTCCACCTTCCAGATGATGACCGCGTCGTAGCCAGACGCCGCCAGGAGCTCGCGCCAGCCGGGGCGGTCCTCGGGCCGGTTGTGGGTGGCCGACACGCCGTCGTCGGTGAAGGTGCCGACCACCTGCCAGCCGCGCGCGGCGGCGTACTGCTCCGCAGCCTCGACCTGGCGAGCGATGGACACGGACTCCTCGCTCGACACCGACAGCCGCGCGTAGATCACGCAGCGGCGCACCGCGATAGCCGGGCTCACCGGGTCACCTCCACCGCGTCCACGACGTACCCGCCGTCGCGGCGGGCCACGTGCTGAGCGTACGACCGGCCAGCCATGAACCGGACCCGCCCGTCCGGCGTGACGACGGCCCACTCGTAGTGGTAGACGCGCCCGGAGCGGGTGTGGGTGACGCCGTCGACGGTGACGGCCCAGGTGCGCAGGGGGTCGGTGGTGGTCATGTCGTGCTCCTTCATAGGCGATCGAACAGATGTTCGAGAACCAGTATGGCGGAACGTACCTGGTTGCGCTCCGGCTACACGCAGGCCGGCAAGACCACGATGGTCAATGCCCTCGCCGGCAGCATCCCCAGCC
>JASGGG010000216.1:0-2701 GCA_047605165.1 Nocardioidaceae bacterium | reverse complement strand
ACTTCCTCGACGCCAACGCCACCCCCGACTTCGCCCGCGCCTCCGACCTGTGGCGCGCTCGCTGGCAGCAGGTGCAGGGCGAGGACGTCGACGGCGTCGTCGCCGTCGACCCGGTCGCGCTCTCCTACCTGCTGGCGGCGACCGGGCCGGTCACCGTCGATGGCAAGAAGCTGACCAGCGACAACGTCGTCGACGAGCTGCTCCATCAGGTCTACATCGACATCCCCGAGCCCGACGACCAGGACGTCTACTTCCGCAAGGTCGCCATGGCGGTCTTCACGAAGTTCACCGACGGCTCCGGAGACCCCCAGGCGCTGGCGAGCGCGCTGCGCCGCGGCGCGGGGGAGGGCCGGCTCCTGGTCCACTCCTTCGACGAGGCCACCCAGGAGCAGCTCGACGGCACCGCCGTGGCCGGCAGCCTGCCGATGGAGCAGACCGAGGAGCCGCAGGTCGGCATCTACTTCAACGACACCACCGGCGCGAAGATGTCCTACTACCTGCGCTACGACGTGCGGGTGGATGCCACCTACTGTTCGAGCGGCGTGCAGGGCTACACCGGCCACCTCACGCTGACCTCGACGGCGCCGGCCGACGCCGCCACCTCGCTGCCGGACTACATCACCGGCGGCGGCGACTACGGGGTGGAGCCGGGCAACCAGGTGGTCGGCGTACAGATCTACGGGCCGGCCGAGGGCGAGGTCGGCGAGCTGCAGAACGGCTCGAGCGTCGACGAGTTCCAGCGGGCGCTGACCGACGACACCCGGCCGGTGCGGCAGACCTTCGTCTCGCTGGCTCCCGGGCAGACGGTCGATCTGACCTGGACCATGGAGACCGGCAAGGGCGAGCGCGGGGACACCACCGTGTCGGTGACGCCCAGTGTCGAGCCGGGCACAGAGTCGACGACGGTGAAGAGCGCATGTTGAGCGCCGTCAGCTTCACGTCACAATGGCATGACTCCGCCGCCTCGCTGGGGTCGACCGTGACGGCGGCGTGGAACGTCCCGGGAGATCGGAGCACCTGATGGAGCTGGACGACTACCTCAAGGTCCTGCGGCGCCGCTGGAAGTGGATCGTCGCCAGCGTGCTGGCCTGCCTCGTGGTCGCGGTGGTCTACACTCTCGCCCAGACCCCGCTCTACCGCTCCAGCGCCAAGCTCTACATCACCACCGACGCCGCCCAGAGCGCCTCGGAGGTCATCGAGGGCACGACGTACGGCGAGCGCAAGGTGGCGTCGTACGTCGACCTCGTCACCAGCCGCGAGCTCGCCAGCCGGGTCTCCGACGACCTGGGCCTGGACGGCTCGCCCAGTGAGGCGGGCGCGACGGTCTCGGCGACCGCGGTGGCCGACACCTCCAACATGATCGTCAGCGTCACCGACCCCGACCCTCATGAGGCGCAGCGGATCGCCCAGTCCTACGCCGAGAACCTCACCGATCTGGTCCGCGAGCTGGAGACCACCGCGGGAGTGACCACGCCGACCATCAAGGCCACCATCATCGACTCCGCCTCGCTGCCCGACTCGGCCTTCTCGCCCAGTCTGGCGCGCAACGTCGGCCTGGGGATCGTGCTGGGCCTGGTCGCGGGCCTGGGCCTGGCGCTGTTGCGCCATGCCCTCGACACCCGCGTCCACTCGGCCGAGGACCTGGAGGCGATCTCCGACGCGCCGGTGCTGGGCGCGATCGTGTTCGACTCCCAGACGACCAAGACGCCGCTGGTGAGCGACATCCCCTCGCACTCGCCACGGGCCGAGGCGTTCCGGGTGCTGCGCACCAACCTGCAGTTCGTCGACGTCGACAACGACCACAAGCTTTTCGTGCTGAGCTCGGCGGTGCCCGAGGAGGGCAAGACGACCACGTCGATCAACCTGGGCATCAGCCTGGCCCAGGCGGGCGTGCGCACGCTGCTGGTCGAGTGCGACCTGCGCCGGCCCCGGGCCGCGGTGCGGCTGGAGCTCGACGGCGCGATCGGCGTCACCAACACGCTGGTCGGCCGGGTCAAGCTGGACGACGCGCTGCAGACCCACCCCGCCAGCGGCCTGGACTTCCTGGCCGCCGGGCCGATCCCGCCGAACCCCGCCGAGCTGCTCCAGTCCAACGCGATGAGCGAGATGATGGCCGAGCTGCGCCAGCGCTACGACGTGGTCATCATGGATGCCCCGCCGCTGCTGCCGGTCACCGACGCGGCGCTGCTCTCGGCCAAGGCCGACGGCACCATCCTGGTGGTGCGCCACGGCAAGGCCACCCGCGAGCAGGTGCGGCACTCGATCGAGCGGCTGGTCCAGGTCGACTCGCGGCTGGTGGGCCTGGTGCTAAACATGGTGCCCGGCAAGGGCCGGGGCTCCGGCTACGGGGGCTACGGCTACGGCTACGGCTACGCGCCGGAGGCGGGCCGGCACCGTGACTGACGTCGTCGCGGGCGCGGAGCCGTTCGCCGAGCTGGGGCTGCGGGGCCGGCGGGTGCTGGTGGTCGCCTCCACCGGCGGGCACCTGGCGCAGGCTGTGAGGCTGTGGGACCTCGCGGGGTTCGACGCCGGCTCCCGGATCGTGACGTTCCGGTCGCCGCAGTCCGAGCGGCTCACCTCCGACCGGCCGGTGAGCTTCGTCCCCTACGTCGCTCCGCGCGACGTCAAGGGCGTCGCCCGGGCGCGGCGCACGATCCGGCGGCTGCTGCGTACCGGCGGGTTCGAGGTCGCCCTGAGCACC
>JASGGG010000215.1:0-2712 GCA_047605165.1 Nocardioidaceae bacterium | reverse complement strand
GATCCCGAACCTGAGCTGGCCGTTCGTCGGAGACGTGCTGTGGCATGCCGATGAGCGAGCCGCCGACCGAGGTCAGGATGATCGTCGCGGCCGGCAGGACGGCATGCCACAGCACGTCTCCGACGAACGGCCAGCTCAGGTTCGGGATCACGGTGGCCCCGAAGGCCCCGGAGGTGGGGAACACGTGCAGCTGGTATCCGAGGATGTAGAGCAGCAGCAGGGCGGTCCAGAAGTAGGGGAACGCGGCGATCGTCATGCTCGACAGGGTCGGAACCGCATCCACCCAGGTGTTGCGCTTCCAGGCGGCGAGCGTGCCCAGGCCGAATCCGAGCACCGCGCTGATGATCGTGACCGTGCCGACCAGACCCAGCGTGTAGGGCAGGGCGCCCGCGACCACATCGTTGACCGACTGCGGATAGTAGGAGTACGAGAGGCCGAAGTCGAAGCGGACGACCCGGCCGAGGTAGTCGACGTACTGGTCCCACAGCGAGCCGGTCGGCACGCCGAGCAGGGCCTCGACCGCCCGGCGCGTCCCCTCGTCGACGGGGCCGCGCCGGGCGATCTTGGCCAGCGCCGCGTCCGCGGGCGTGCCGGGCATCAGCCGAGGCAGCACGAAGTTGAGCGTGATCGCGACCCAGAGCGTCAGGGCGAACAGGCCCAGTCGACCGAGAGCTCGCCTCACCGACGCTTAGCTTCCTGCATGCCTCTCGCGACCGTCCTCTTCGTCAGCTCACCCTCTTGACGTGCGTCACGATCAGCAGCACGCTGGCATCCCAGGTGCGCGGCGCAGCGTAGGGGTCATCCGCACTCGGCCATCCCGTGAAGCGCGAGCTGTCGAAGATCCCCCACAGCCCGCCGTAGTACAGGGCGATCACCGGGATGTCGTTGACCATGGCCTGCTGGATCTGGTAGCCGAGCTCCTTCTGCCGTGCCGTGTCGGTCGTCACCTTGAGCTCTTCCAGGGCCGCGTCGACGTCCGGGTTCGAGTAACGCTCCCAGTCGCCCACCGCGCTCTGGTCGCCGACCGGCTTGAGGTAGTAGCTGCTCAGGAGCGTGTTGAAGTCCAGGTAGAGGTTCCCCTGGCCTCCGAAGCCGCCCATCGCGAGATCGAAGTCGCCCGCGTTGAACTGCTGGTAGAACCCGGCCTCCTCCGGCTGGTCGATCGTGATCGAGATCCCGACGTCCTTCAGCTGCTGCTGCATCGCCTGGGCGGCCCGCAGCCAGTCGGTGTAGCCGTTGGCGACCATGATCGACAGCGCGAGCTGCGTGCCGGAGGAGTCGACCAGCTTCCCGTCCGTCAGGGTGTAGCCCGCGGCCGCGAAGGAGGCGAGTGCGGCGTCCGTGTCCTGGGTCACCTTGCCCTCGTCGGGGATGGAGGGGTCGGTCCAGTCCGCGAAGCCCGGCAGCATGAGGCCGGTCTGGGGTGCGCCGTCGACGTATCCCTCGACCGCGTCGTCCGCGATCGCGTCACGGTCGAAGGCCTCGGAGATGCCGCGCCGCACGTTGACATCGGCGAGCGGGCCCGTCGTGAGGTTCGGGAACAGCGCGATGACGCCGCCCGGCGGGAACCAGTACGACCGGTGCTCGGGGTCCGGCGCCACCCAGACGTTGTCGACGTCGCTGATGTACGCGTAGCCCCAGTCGTAGCCGTTGTTCACGATGTCGGCCTGCGTGTTCGAGGCCGGGAAGTCGATCTCCTCGATCTCGACCTTGTCGGCCTGCCAGTAGGTCGGGTTCTTGACGATCGAGTACTGGTTGGGGGCGAAGCTGCCGGCCAGGAAGGGACCCGTGCCGATGGGATCCTCGTTGGTGAACGTGGTCGGATCCGCGATGTCCTCCCAGATGTGCTCGGGCACGATGAGCGTCTGCTCGATCGACCGGAACGCGGTCGCGTCCGCGGCGCTGAGGCTGAAGGTGACCACGTTGCCGTCCGCGCTCACGCTCGCCAGGCGCTGCCAGACGCCGTATCCGTCGAGGGCCGGGAAGTCCTTGAGCAGGTTGAAGGTGAAGACCACGTCGTCCGCGGAGAACGCCGTGCCGTCCGACCACGTCACGCCGTCGCGCAGCGTCACGGTGATCGTCGAGGGGTCCGTGAACTCGTAGCTCTCGCCGAGGAAGGGCGTCTCGCTGCCGTCGAGCGAGTTGACCACGAACAGCGGCTCGTAGATGAACTTCGACCCGAGCCGTGCGCCGACGTAGGGGTTGAAGTTCTTCTCGAAGGTGGGGCTCCCGTCGTCGGCGGCGAGCTTGAGCACGCCGCTGGAACTGCTCGACGGGCTCGGGGTCGCGGCATTGCAGGCGGACAGTGCGAGGGCTGCGGCGGCCACCGCGGCGATCGCCAGGACCCGGCCTCGTCTGAATCTGTACATCATGTCGCCTCTCTGCCAGACCGATCGCAGTCCGATCTATCACGAGTTGGGGGGAGCCTAGAAGCGGGCCCCATGTCGGGCAATGAATCGCTCATTCCCGTTGCGCGGGTCCGCGTCCGCAGCCGCAGGACTCGCGGATCACCATCCGTGTCGGCAGGACCCGCTGATCCCGCGCCGCCGGCTCCGCACCCGGTGCGGCCCGCATCGCGATCCCGATCGCGATGCGGGCCGCCTCGTTGCCCATCTCGCGGATCGGCTGCGCCACGGTGGTGAGCGCGGGCGACGCCAGCCGGGCGACGGCGCTGTCGTCGAAGCCGACGATGGCGAGCGAGCGCGGGATCGG
>JASGGG010000214.1:0-2762 GCA_047605165.1 Nocardioidaceae bacterium | reverse complement strand
ATGTAGGTCTCGCCGTAGCACGGCTGCAGCTCGTGGTCTCCCGCGAGCGACTCGAGATCGAGCGGCACCCGCCTCTGTGCGAAACCCTCCCGGATGCCGGTGTTGCGGACCACCACGCCAACTCCGGTGTTGCCCGGGTAGCCACCCGCCATTCCGGTGTTCTGCGAGACGCCCTTGCCGGCGGACGCCACGACCAGGCCGATCGGGGTGTCGGTGCCGTACGGGATGAACGCGGCCGAACCGCTCAGACCGCCGCGCTGGCGGCCGGGGCCTCCGGTGTCGGGCTCCTCGCGGCGCCACAGCGTCATCAGCGGGTAGAGGTACTCGGTCATCTCCACGTCGGGGACTCGGCCCATCGGGATGCAGAAGACGCCGCCGGTGTCCATGCCGTCCGCCTTCGGGCGCGCGCCGTAGCCGGCAGCCACGACGTCCATCACGATGTTGAGGAATGGGACCGGCACCGCACCGCGCTCGTCGAGGCCGGCGACCACGGCAGTGTCGTGGGTGCCGCAGCACGCGGCCTGAACCCGATCGGCGAACTCGACGGTCCGATCCATCATCTGGCTCAGGCACTCCGCCACCAGTTGACCCAGCACCCACGCCGGTCCGATCGGCGCGCGACTGACGGCACCCGGGTACGTGGCGTTGACGATCGTGCCCTCCTCCGCGAGGATGTCGAAGCAGCGCATCAGCCCACCCGCCGCCCACGGGATGTCGCCGGCCAGGATCGGCAGCATCGTGAAGATGACGCCGGCCCGGGTGCCGGCGTACGGGCAGTTGACGACGCCGACCTGCTCGCTGGTGCCCCGGAAGTCGAAGGTGAGCTGGTCGTGCTTCTTGGTCATCGTCACGTGGATCTCGTACAGGCCACGGTCGCCGCTGCCGGACTGCTCCTGGTAGCCGACGGCACTCCAGGTCCCGTCCGGGAGGGTGGTGAGCTTGGCGCGCAGCTGACGCTCGGCGTCGTCCATCATCCGGCGCATCACCGCCTTGACGGTGTCGGCACCGTACTTGTCGACCAGCCGCAGGATGCGCTCGCCGGCGCTCCGGTTCGACGCCACCAGCGCCCGCAGGTCCAGACCGACCAGGTGGGGCTGACGCGAGCGCCGGACCCAGGCGTCGGCGATGTCCCCCTGGATGACGCCGTCGCGGACCACCTTGATCGGCGGCGTCGGCACCGCCTCACCGAAGACGTCGGAGGCCGACGGGCTGAAGGAGCCCGGCCGGTAGCCGCCGAGGTCGATCTGATGACAGATCGCCGTGGTCCAGCAGAACAGCTTCCCGTCGTGGAAGACGGGCGCGAGGACCGCCGCGTCGTTCTGGTGCAGGCCCCCGCCGACCCACGGGTCGTTGCAGAGGAACATGTCGCCCTCGGTGATGCCGGGGTTGGCGCTGCGGTGTTGCAGCGTCCAGAAGATCGCCAGGTCCATGGAGCCCACGAGCGCGAGGTTGTAGGTGCCGACCTGCACCTCCTCGCCGAGCTCGTCGCAGATGGCGAAGTTGAAGTCGTTGCCCTCGGTGACGACGTGGGAGCCCGACATGTGCCGGAGCGTGGTGCCCATCTCCTGGGTGATGGCCCACAGCCGGTTCCGGATCACCTCGTAGGTGAGGGGGTCCAGCGAGTCGATGAGGTCGTCGCCGACCTGGTGGAGGGCGAGCGAGGGGTCGATCCGATCCATCAACTCGTCCCTGGCGATGGGCCGGCTGTTGAAGCGCTCGGATCCGGGGATCAAGACAGACATTTCCGGTTCCTTACTTGTAGGTGAGAACGAGGTTGCCCAGCTCGTCGACCCGGCCACGGGTGTCGGACGGGACGGCGACGACGGTCGTCGGGACCTCTACGACGGCCGGTCCCTCGATGACGTAGCCGGCCTTGAGCAGGGAGTAGTCGTAGATGTCGGTCGGCACGTAGCCGAGCTGGACGTCCATGCAGACGGGCCGGACGGCGATGCGCGCCGGGCTCGGGTCAGGCGTGTCGGCCAGCTCGATGATCGGCAGCTTGGGCGGATCGCCCAGCTCGGCCATGGCACGCACCCGGTAGGTGAGCGCCTCCACGCCGGCGGTGGAGTAGCCGGAGCCCGGGCCGTTGACCCGCTCGTAGAGTCCCTCGAAGCTCTCGACGATCTGTCGGCAATCGGCGTCGGTGAGGGCGCCCGCCGCGACCGGGGTCGCGAACTCGTGCATCTGGCTCGTGTAGCGCATGTCGATCTCTCGCTGCATGCGCACGTGGACGAACTCCAGGCCCTGCTGCTGCAGCCGGTCCCGGAGGTCGGCCTCGAGCCTGTCGAAGTGCGCCTGGACCGCGGCGGTGTCGATCGGGAACCGCGACGGCGCCGACAGCTCGGCGCTGATGACGATGTCGGAGGAGGCCAGGCCGTACGCCGAGAAGGCCGACGCGACCGGGCCGAGCGGGACCACCACCTCGCGCACGCCGAGGTCGCGGCAGTAGCCAGCGCAGTGGGCTGGGCCGGCACCGCCGAACGCGTAGGCGACGAAGTCGCGCGGGTCCAGGCCGACCTCGATGACGGCACGGCGCAACAGGTCGCCCGCCTGGGCGTTCTGGACCTCGTGGATCGCGATGGCCGCCTGCTCGACCGTGAGCCCGAGCGGCTTGGCGACGTGCTCCTCGATGGCTGCTCGTGCCAGGTCGACGTCGAGCGGCTTGCGTCCGCCGAGCAGACCGTGCGGGGTGAGGATCCCCAGCACCAGGTTGGCGTCGGTGTTGGTCGGCAGCGTGCCGCCGTTGCCGTAGCAGGCGGGAC
>JASGGG010000213.1:0-2766 GCA_047605165.1 Nocardioidaceae bacterium | reverse complement strand
TCGACGCCCCCGGCCTGAAGACCGAGCACTACGAGGTCTTCGACACCGCCATGGGTGCCCGTGCGCTGGCTCCGATGGGCCACGTCCGGATGATGGCTGCGGTCCAGCCGTTCCTGTCGGGTGCCATCTCCAAGACCGTCAACCTGCCGGAGACGGCGACGGTCGAGGAGATCGAGGACGTCTACCTGGAGTCCTGGAAGCTCGGCCTGAAGGCCACCGCGATCTACCGTGACAACTGCAAGGTCGGCCAGCCGCTCTCCGACGCCAAGGCGAAGGGCTCCGACAAGGCGGTCGAGGCCGCCGCCGCGGCCCCGGCCGAGGCCGTGGAGAAGGTGGTCGAGAAGGTCGTCTACGCCCCCACCCGCAAGAAGATGCCGAAGTCGCGCCAGTCGCTGACGACCTCGTTCACCGTCGGCGGTGCCGAGGGCTATCTCACCTCCGGTGCCCACGACGACGGCTCGCTCGGCGAGGTGTTCCTCAAGCTCGGCAAGCAGGGCTCGACGTTGGCCGGTGTCATGGACGCCTTCTCGATCGCCGTCTCGATCGGCCTTCAGTACGGCGTCCCGCTGGAGACCTATGTCTCGAAGTTCACCAACCTGGCCTTCGAGCCCGCGGGCCTCACCGACGACCCCGACATCCGGATGTCGAAGTCCCTCATGGACTACGTCTTCCGCCGCCTGGCGCTGGACTACCTCTCCTACGACCAGCGCGCCGCCCTCGGGATCTACTCCGCCGAGGAGCGCCAGCGCTACCTCGAGACCGGCTCCTACGACGCTCCGGTCTCCGGCTCCGCCGCCGAGGTGGTCGGCTCCACCGCGGCCCCGGAGACGCCGATCGCGGCCCCGGCCGAGTTCACCGCTCCCACCGAGCCCGCCGCTCCCGAGGCCGCCGCTCCGGTCGCCGCGGAGTCGAAGGCCGCGGAGTCGACGAAGGAGGCCCACACGACCGCCGAGCTCCTCGAGCTCATCAGCGGCTCCGCCATCGACAGCCCGCTCTGCTTCACCTGCGGCACCAAGATGCGCCCCGCCGGCTCCTGCTACGTCTGCGAGGGCTGCGGCAGCACCAGTGGCTGCAGCTGATAGCGGCACACTCGACACGAGCAGCGAGGGCGGCCATCGGAGCGATGGTCGCCCTCGTGGCATTCAGAACAGTGGATTGCGGGTGCGGAGCGCGGGAACAAGGGAGCCCTCGGCGGCGCCTTCCGCTGAGAATGGCGGCCTACTGTTTTGGCCGAAGGTCGGCGCAACTCGATCAGACGTTGACCTGCACCGATCATGCCGACGATCTCGTCGATGAGCGGTTCGAACCACGCGAGCAGGGCAGCTCGACGGGTGTTTCCGATCCGCACCCAGACCACCGCGGGTGCTTCGCCGCCTCGGGCGATCATGTTTGAGAAGTCCTCGTCCTTGGTGACGATGACGGCTTCGTTCGCGAGCGCGAAGCGCCAGAGATCCCGGTCCGAGGCGTCGCCCGGGCCGATGCCGGTGACGTGGTCGGCCTCGTGCCCGTGCTCACGCAGGATTCGGGCCAACGCCGGAGGCAACTGGGCGTCGACGACGAACCGCACGGTTCTACGAAGCGGTCAGGATCGCGTGGTCGGCCTGAGCGGCGGCGTACTCGAGGCAGGCTCTGACGTCCTCGGCGCTGAGATAGGGATAGTCCTCGAGGATCTCGGCTTCGTCAGCGCCGGCGGCGAGCAACGCCAGGACGTCGCTGACGCGCATGCGCGTGCCCCGAACCGTCGGGCGCCCGTGGGCGAGGGCCGGGTCGATCGCGATGCGGTCCAGGAGAGACATGGTCCGAGGATACCGGGAGTCCTTGGTGACCGCCCCGAGCTACGAACACAGCAGGTCTGAATACGTGCACGGCACCGGTAGAGCGGCACACTCAAGAAGAGCAGCGAGGGCGGCCATCCACCCGATGGCCGCCCTCGTGGCCAGCAGAACACGCTCTCAGACCAGTGGATTGCGGGTGCGGAGCTCGGGGAAGTAGCTGAAGTCGCGGTCGGCCGTCCACAGCTCCTCGACCCCGTGGCCGAGGCAGATGGCGGCGATGCGGGCGTCGTGGACCTTCGGGCCGACGACCCCGGGCCTGGCCAGCAGCTCGGTGAGCAGACCGAGGTGGGTCGGCGTCTCGCCGAGGGTGGTCGCGTGGGGGAGGCCGAGCAGCTCGGCGACCGCCCGGCTCGCCGTCGCGGCTGGAGTGGGTGGGCGGTAGATCCGGGGATGGGTGACGATCGCCAAGAACTCGTGGACGCTCGGCCAAGGCACGCCCCAGGCACGGCCGGCGGCGGGCAACCCCGCGAGTGCGGCGCGCGCCGCGCCGTGGAGTGGGCTGTCCTCGCGATGGGCGTAGACGAGCAGGTTGGTGTCGAGCGCGATCATGTGGGCAGGCCGTAGGAGGTGGCGATCACGTCGCCGGTCTCGAGGTCCGGCGCGAGTCCTTCACCGCCGAAGCTGGTGAAGACGAAGTCGACGTGTGGCAGGGGGGCCTGACGTCGGGCCAGCTCGGTGCGTAGGCCCTCGATGAGCAGCTCCCGCATCGTCACGCCCTCGCGTTGCGAGACGTCCTTGACCTGACGCAGCAGCTCGTCGGGCAACTCGACCGTCGTCTTCATATGGGTAACCATATCAATGGCACCGTATGCCCGTACCTCTACGTTGTCGGTGGTCGCGAGGGGACCGGAGTCTCGCGCTCAGAAGACGTTCAGCGGGCGGAACTGGACCGAGATCCGTGGCCCGGCGTGGGCGACCTTGGGGACGGCGT
>JASGGG010000212.1:0-2774 GCA_047605165.1 Nocardioidaceae bacterium | reverse complement strand
CCGGCGTGCTGGACACCCTGCGCCTCGGTCGCGGCGAGAACGACCAGCTCCGCACCGAGCTGGCCCAGCTCGCCGTCGCCGCCAAGCAGGTGTCCATGATCGGCGACGAGGCCGTCACGACCGCGGCCGTCGCCGCGGTGAAGGAGGCGCGGCAGGCGATCTACCGTCTCCTCGCCGAAGTCTGAGCCTGGGAGCCGAGGGAGTCAGTCGTGCTGTACGCGCGCGCGGGATATGTCCCTCGTGTCAGCGAGGGGCCGTCGGTCGGGAAGGAAAGTCCTTCGGTTCTGTCGGCGGCGCCCCCTACGGTGTCCCCATGCTCGACGCCACCCCCAAGGTCGCCTGGGCGGTCGGGCTCTCCGAGCCCGGCCTGTCTTGGCTCGCCTCGCTGAACGATCACACCGACGCCGCCGATCTGCCGAGGCTCCTCTTCCTCGCTCGCGTCTGTGAGCGGGGTCAGCGTCATACGCTCGAGCTCTCGATCTCGCCCAAGGTCGAGTTGCGATCGTTGCTGCCGGCGGGAGCGGTGATCGTCCAGGCTCACGACGTACGTCGGCGTAGCGACTCGGCGGAGCCCCACCACGGCGCACTCCTTGCCGACCTGGCAGGTGGCAGCATCCTGCTGGCCAACCGCCACGGAGGGACTGAGATCCACGTCGCCGCGACCACCCCGGTCGAGGCCGAGGCGATCCTCGCCGCGGTCGCCGAACTGGCACCATCCGTGGTCGAGCCCGACGGCACCACGGCGGCTTTCACGATCTGGCATACCGGGAGCCACGGCCCCGACTCGGCGGTCCGCCACCTGGCGGTCTCTCCGTGGAGCACCATCGCGGAGAACTATCCACCGACGGCCCGTTCCCCGCTCGCCGCGGTCACCAGTTCCGGGCCGCCTGCCGACGGCGGCAAGCTGATCTTGTGGCACGGCCCGCCCGGCACAGGCAAGACCACGGCGATCCGGGCGTTGGCCTACGCCTGGCGGGAATGGTGCGACATCCACTACGTGAGCGACCCCGAACGGATGTTCAACGACATGGAGTATCTCCAGGAGGTCGTCGGCGCCTGGGATGCCGTGCCCTTGGAGTCGTCGGTCTCCGCGCGGTGGCGCCTGGTCGTCGCGGAGGACACCGACGACTATCTGCGGGCTGACGCCAACGACCGCGCTGGTGCCGCGATGGGCCGCCTGCTCAACCTCGCCGACGGCATCCTCGGCCAGGGCCTCCGCGCCATGATCCTGTTGACCACCAACGAGCCACTCAGCTCCCTCCACCCCGCCGTGATCCGCCCCGGCCGCTGCCTCGCCGAGGTCGAGTTCGTCCGCTTCTCTCCCTCCGAAGCGCGAGCCTGGTGGGGCGAAGACGCCCCCGTCATCTCCGCTCCGGCCACCCTCGCCGAGCTCTACGAACGCCGCGACGGCGGCCCGAGGATCGCCCCGGTCCCCACCACCAGCACCGTCGGCGCCTACCTCTGACCGCTGCGGGGGTGGGGTACTTGCTGGCTGCTGCTTGCCAGGGCTGGAAAACCCGGTCTGACCAGCGAGAACGCGTAACCGCTGGTGACGGTCGTTGCGGGCCTCTTCTGGCGGTTTCTGAACTTCTTGCGGACTTGTTGCGGACCGCGGTCACGACGGTAGGCCAATGTCACTCATCGATGCTGGCACCCGCCAGCCCTCCCAGAGCACTACCGGCTCGACTCTGGACCGAGGCCAAACGATCACGAAGATCAGTGCGCGTCGATTGGGCCCTGTGAATCTCATCGACCATCGCGTCGATACGACGGAACTCAGGCTTGAAGATGTCGTCCAGATCCTCTCCGACCGTGTGGAGGGCATCGGCCACAATGGCATCAGCCTGGGCCAAGATCTCCTGTGTGATGCTTCGCCGCCGCTCAGCACGAGCCAACTCTGCCTTCACAGCCGCACGCTCCTCAGCAAAGACCCCATAAGCCTCAAGCCCGACAGTGATGGCGACTCCACCGACCTTCGCGACCTTGCCGATCGTGTTGGCAGTCTTGACGGCCTCCCACGGCTTGAACTGCTTGCCGAAGGCGTGGCCGACCTTGAGCACGACCTGATGACCGTTGCTTCCGGCTGCAGCCTTCACTCCGTCGCCCGCGCCCCAGAACTTGTTGAACTGTTTGAGGTACTTCGAGAGGTCGCCCGTCCAACTCGGAGCGGCGGACACCGGCGCATTGCCCGGTCGAACGGCAACTTCGCGCCCGTCGAAGCCGGTGGCCTCCACCTCGCCGAGTTGAACCGCGAGGCGTCCGTACGGGGTTGCCTCGATCGCGAGAACTTCGGAGGCAAGGTCATCGAACTGGACTTCGAGCACCTGTTTCACCGAGCCCTCAAATCGTTCGAGTGCCGTGCCGAGGGTCTCGTTGAGGGTCGCCATGTGACCCTCAAGCATCGCCTCCGCGAGTTCGCCACGCTGCTCGTCGCGCTCAATGCTGTCGGCGAACTGGGTGGCGGCCCGAACTGCGTCAGACCGGAACTGAGTAGACCGTGCTTCCAGAAGGTCACCGAGATGGATGCGCTTCTTGGATAGAGCCGAGCGCTGTCGCGCGAGAACCGTCAGTGCGGCCTGCTCGTTGGGGTCCTCTGTAAGAGCCGCGGATGCTTCGAGCAGTGACGTCCGGCAGAGTGGTGTACGGATCCCGGTGAGCGTGTCGCTACCGAAGTAGGCGACGGCCACCGGGTGATCCTTCGAGTGAACTCTCACATCCGCCTCGAAGAAGGACACCAACGATGACCGTCAGGTCCAGTATCGACCCTGCCCAAC
>JASGGG010000211.1:0-2785 GCA_047605165.1 Nocardioidaceae bacterium | reverse complement strand
CGCTGGCCGACCCGGGGATCCTCGGCGTCCACGCCGGCGCCTCCTTCGCGGTGACGGTGGCCGTCGGGGTCCTCGGTGTCACCGACATCGGGGACTACATGTGGTTCGCTTTCGCCGGCGCGCTGGTCGTCACCTCGCTGGTGCTCCTCCTGGGATCGACGCGTCAGGGCTCGTCGCCGGTCTTCCTGGTGCTCGTCGGAGTGTGTGTCGGCGCCGTGCTCGGCGGTGCCAGGGAGGCACTCCAGCTGAACGACCCGGACGCATTCGACTCGATGCGCCAGTGGAACGCCGGGTCGATCACCGGACGTCCGGTGGACCTGCTCTGGCCGCTGCTGCCGTTCTTCGCGGTGGCGCTCGTCCTGACCTTCGTGGTCGCCGGCGCGCTCAACGCGATGGCGCTGGGAGACGAGCTGGCGGTGGCGCAAGGAGTCAGCCTGAGGCGTGCCCGCGTGCTCGCCGTGCTCGCGCTCACCCTGCTCGCCGGGGGTGCGACGGCTGTCGCCGGGCCGATCGGGTTCGTCGGACTGATGGTGCCGCACGTGGCCCGTTGGATCGTCGGGCCCCACCAGCGATGGATCTTCGCCTACAGCATGGTCCTGGGCCCGAGCCTGCTGCTGGTCTCCGACATCGTCGGCCGGGTCGTGCTGCGTCCCGGCGAGGTCCAGGTCGGCATCGTGACCGCCTTCGTCGGCGCGCCCCTCCTGATCGCCCTGGTACGCCGGAAGAGGGCGAGCGGACTGTGAGCACCGAGGTTCCTGCCGAGCGCGTCGACTTCGGCCGACGGAGCCTGGTGCTCCGGCGCCGGGGGTTCTCGGCACGACTCGAGTGGCGCTCACTGGTCGTCTGCGCGGTGCTCCTGGTCGCCATCGCCGCGGTGGCGGTGCTCGCGTTGATGCGCGGCTCGTACGACCTCAGTCCCGGACAGGTGCTGTCCGCGCTGACCGGGAGGGAGACCGGGCTCGTGCAGACCATCGTGACCGAGTGGCGGCTGCCCCGGGTGCTCGCCGCCGTGGTGTTCGGCGCCGCCCTCGGCGTCAGCGGAGCCATCCTCCAGTCGTTGCTCCGCAACCCGCTGGCCGACCCCGGCCTCATCGGGTTCAGCCAGGGCTCGTACACCGGTGCGCTGGTCGTCCTCCTGGCGATCAACGGCAGCTACGCGCAGCTCGTCGGCGGGGCCCTGGTGGGCGGGATGGCCACCGCCGTGGCTGTGTATCTCCTCGCCTACCGGCGCGGCCTACAGGGCTTCCGGCTGATCGTGGTCGGCATCGGCGTCTCAGCGATGCTCGATTCGCTCAACACGTGGCTGATCCTCAAGGCCGATCTGGAGCAGGCGATGTCCGCCTCGGTGTGGGTCAACGGATCCCTCAACGGCACCTCCTGGAACCAGGTCGTCAGCGGTGGGTCCTGCATCGGCGTCCTGCTGCTGGCGGCGGCAGTGTTGAGCCGCCCTATGCGGCAGCTGGAGCTCGGTGACGACGCGGCGGCGGCCCAAGGGATGCGGGTCGGGCCGACCCGGCTCGCGTTGATCCTGGTAGCGGTGGCGCTGGCCGCAACGGTCACCGCCGCCTCGGGCCCGATCGTCTTCATCTCTTTGGTCGCCCCGCAGATCGGACGCCGCCTCGCGCGAACCGCCGGGGTCGCCCTCGCGCCCGCGGCTCTGGTCGGCGCGCTGCTCTGTCTGGGATCGGACTACCTCGCCCAGCACCTAGCCCCCACCGCCCTACCGGTCGGCATCGTCACCGTGATGCTCGGTGGCGGCTACCTCCTCTATCTGCTGTTCACCGAAGCCAGAAGGCGCCTGTGAGCGCACCCACCACCACCGTCTCGCGTCTGCGCGTGGAGTCAGCGACGATCGGCTACGACAAGCGGGTCATCTCCGAGGATCTCTCCGTGGCGATCCCCGACGAGTCGTTCACGGTCATCGTCGGCCCGAACGCCTGCGGCAAGTCCACCCTGCTGCGCGGCCTGTCCCGACTGCTGAAGCCGTCGGCCGGGCAGGTCGTCCTCGACGGCGCCGACATCAACTCCTTCAAGACAAAGGAGGTGGCCCGTCGGGTCGGTCTGCTGCCGCAGGCCTCGATCGCGCCCGACGGGATCACCGTGGCCGATCTGGTGGCCCGGGGCCGCTACCCGCATCAGGGCTTCATGCGGCAGTGGACCGAGGCCGACGAGCGGGCCGTGCTCAGGGCGATGCGCCAGACCGCGGTCACCGAGCTGTCCGGGCGCCCGGTGGACGAGCTGTCGGGCGGGCAGCGTCAGCGGGTGTGGGTGGCGATGGCGCTCGCGCAGCACACCGACATCCTGTTGCTGGACGAGCCGACCACCTTCCTCGACATCGCCCACCAGATCGAGCTGATGGAGCTGCTCACCGACCTGCACGAGGTCGGTCACACCCTGGTCGCCGTACTGCACGACCTGAACCAGGCCGCCCGCTACGGCACCCACCTGATCGCCATGGGGGACGGCCAGGTCGTCGCCGAGGGCACGCCGGCCGAGGTCGTCACGGCCGAGCTGGTCGAGGAGGTGTTCGGGCTGCCCTGTCTGGTGGTGCCCGATCCCGTGGCCGGCAGTCCCCAGGTCGTGCCGCTCGGTCGCGAGCGACTCCGGAGCAAGGACAGCACGGCATGAGTGCGCGCAGCGTCGAGAGAGTGTCGACCGGTGCGTGGAGTCCTGAGAGGTTCAGACGGCATCTCCAGGAGACGGGTGCACCGCTCGTCGAACGGGTCGCGGCGGACGAGGTGGAGGTGACGTTCGTCGACGAGCCCGGGGACGACACGACGGTCAC
>JASGGG010000210.1:0-2845 GCA_047605165.1 Nocardioidaceae bacterium | reverse complement strand
CCGCCTGCGGTTCGCCGCCGTAGAACCGGCGCGGCACCGGCAGTGCGCACAGCCCGGGTCGCATCGGGGTGACGGTGGCGACCAGCTGCTCCAGCCCGGACAGCACCTGCTCGTACGCCCGCTGATCCCGCGCCTCGTTGGCCTCGACGCAGATCAGTTCGGGACAGCGGGCCACCGCATCTCGTCGTCGCATGCCGCGGCGCACCCCGTCGAGACGGGCACGGGCCGAGCAGGAGAGCACCTGATTGCCGGTCAGCACCGCGACCGGATCCTCGCTCGACAGTTCCTCGGCAGCGATAGCGGCGACCACCGGCCAGTCCGGGCACCAGACCACCATCACCCGCGGCGTCGCGCACACCGACTTGTCAGACTCGGTGGTCGCTCCGACGACCGTGGAATCTGACAACTCGGGAAGGGTGTCGACGCTCATCCGGCTGCCACCTCGCTCTCGTACCCAGCGGCCCCGTGCCCGACAACGCGGCTCGGCTCCACGCGCACATCGAGTCGCTCGTCCGGCAGCCACAGGTCGACGGTCCGGTCGGGCACCCCGCCGCCCCATGACCGGACCGTCACCTGCCGCCCCCGCAGGTGACCGTGCCCCCGGCCGAGCCCGGCCCAGCGGTTGTCGGTCACCGCCAGCCGCCGCTGCGGCCGAGGCCAGGCCCACTCCCCCAGCAGGCCCGAGTCGACCAGCAGCACGGCGTCCTTCTGTCGCAGCCTGGCCAGCATCCGTGTTGCCTGCTGATCAGTGACCGGGACGGGCGGCCGGACCAGCACTACGGTGGTGATCTCGACCAATCCCGCGGTCACACTCAGCCAGTGCTCCCCCGGCTCCGGCACCACGATGCAGCGGCCCAGGTCGACCCCGAACGCCAGGGCGGCATCGAAGCCGAACTCCGGCATCCCGACCACCGAGGTCCACTCCCCAGCTTGCGACGGACCCGCCATCAACGACATCGCCAGCGCCGGGCTGTCCAGGCTGGCAACCATCCCCGTGTGCAAGCTGACGATCTCATTGAGACCCGGCAGCAACGGCAGCTGACGAGAGACCGCAGCCCCCTGCATCCGATTGACCCGCTGTCGCAGGTCGGCGATGGTGGGAGCTGCGATCACCCCTCCATATTCGAACTTTTGTTCTAGATAGTCAAGCGGGGATTAGGTCATAAGTTCGGCCCCACCGACCCGCGTGTCCCACCTTGAACACCGCAGCAATCCGGCAGATAGTGTGTAAGAGAGATGCCCTAAGTCATATTTGATATGATTCTGGGTCAGACTCTTACACTTGTGGAGGATCATGCGCACGCTCTCAGCGGTGCCGATCAGACGTCTACGTGATGAGGTCGTGGGACATGGCATCAGCGCGTTGACGCTTGACCAGGTTGTCGACCTCACGGGACTCTCTCGTGGTGCGGCCCGTGAGGCCATGAGACGTGCCCATGAATCCGGTCATTTCTTCGCCCCTGCGCCAGGCCTCTATGTCCCGATCCCCTCGGAGTTCTCGTCGTGGGGTGTGGTGCCGGCCATGGACTTCATCGACCAACTCATGGGGTTCCTCGGTCGGTCCTACTACGTCGGGCTGCTGTCGGCGGCGGAACTACATGGCGCCGCTCATCAGCGACCGCAGGTGTTCCAGGTGATGGTCGACCGTCCGCTCGTCGATCGAGACATCGAACGGGTCCGGCTGCGCTTCTACGAGCGTGCACGCGTTGACAAGATCCCGGTCGTGTCAAAGAACTCCCGAACAGCGTCAGTGCGCATCTCGTCGCCGGAGGCCACCGTGTTTGACCTGGTGGAGCGCCCGGACGACTCCGGTTCCCTGTTCAATGTGGCGACGATCATCGGTGAACTCGCCCAGGAGCAGAAGCTCGACGCTGCCAAGCTCGTCGCTGTGGCACCGTCCTATCGGTTGGCTGTTGCGCGACGCGTCGGGTGGCTGCTCGACCGCAACGCCGAGTTCGTCGACACCTCAACGCTCTCCGATGCACTGCACGAGTTTGTCGCCTCGCGCTCTGCCCAGGGCCGGCGTGCGGTCGATCTACTTCAGGCAGGCGGTCCTAGAAGGGGCAAGGCCGACGCCAAGTGGGGCGTCGTCGAGAACGTCGATGTGGAACCGGACCTGTGATCCCGCGATCTGTCATCCAATCTTGGGCCGCCGCAAAGCCGTGGCCGACATCATGGACAGGCCCCGCCGCTACAGCGAAGACCTCGACTACGTGCGCGCAATGCACTCGGGAATCGGGCCCGATATTCGACGCCGTTCGCGAGGTCGCGGCGAGTGTCGGACTCGAAGTCGTCAGCACACGCGTCGGTGAGCATCCGAAGGTTCTTCTGAGGACGGCAAGCGAGACTGACCCTTCCGTCTCGCTGAAGATCAAGATCGAGATCAACACCCACGAGACGTCGCCTGCGCTTCCGCCGTTACGACTTCCGTTCGAGGTGGAGACCGAGTGGTTCAGCGGACGGGCAGAAGTAAAGACCTTCGTTCCAGAGGAGCTGATCGCCACCAAGATCCGAGCACTTCACCAACGCAAGAAGGGCCGCGACCTCTTCGACATGTGGCTTGCAGTGACCGAACTCGGTCTTACTGGCGACAACATCGTGGCCGCATTCGCGCCCTACCGGCCAGCAGACATCACTGCGGCACTCTCAGAAACGAACCTCCGAGAGAAGCTGAATGACAGCGGCTTCCGCAACGATCTCGCCGCGCTCGTCACCGAGTGGCCCGAAGGCTACGACCTCGACGATGCTGCCGAACTCATCGTCGCTGAGGTGCTGAGCAAGATCTGAACTGCCTCTAGACGACCTCACCGCGTTGTCGCAGCGTTCGTACCACCAGGAACCAGAA
>JASGGG010000209.1:0-2882 GCA_047605165.1 Nocardioidaceae bacterium | reverse complement strand
GTCCACCCCGGATGATCTCGGCCATGTACGCCCCCTCGGCGAGTCCGAGTCCCACGACCGCGGCGATCAGCGGCGTGACGAGATCGTTCGTCTCCACACTCCAGAACTTGTCGCCGCCGAAGGGAATCCCCAGCTCGAGCGCCGGGAAGAGGGAGGCCATGTTGAACCAGAACACAAGCTGGACGAGCGCAGGAACTCCCCGGAAGAACCAGAGATAGACGGTCGCCACTCCGGCAAGCAGGGGGTTGTCGGAGAGCTTCATGATCGCGACCGTCAGGCCCATCACGATCGACAGCGACATCGCGAGGACCGTCAAGAAGAGCGTCATCTTGATGCCGTCGAGAATCGGCTCGGAGAAGAAGTACTCGGCGACGATGTCCCACTGGAAGGCATCGTTGGTCACCAGCTGATAGACGACCCACGAGACGCAGAAAGCCACCACCAGCGCGGCGATCCACTGGCCATAGCGCGGACGTCCGTGGATGACCTGCGTCCTGGGCGCATCGGCCTGAGGCGGCGTCTCCCTCTCCGTGGGCGGCGCAGACGCCGCCTGGGCTGCATTCTTAGTCACCGGTCTCTACCGTCACCTGGTCGGCCGTGATGCCGTTCTCACTCGTCAGACCCCACTTCTCCACCGCCTCTTGGTAGCTGCCGTCCTCGATGGCGATGCGCACCGCCGCCGCGAGGGCTTCGCCGAGGGCGTCGTTCTCCTTGTTGAAGGCCATTCCCACCATCTGAGTCGAGCCCGGAAGCACGCCGTCGAGGACCCGGATCTGGTCGTCGCCCAGCTCCGAGACCTGGTAAACCACCGAACCCTTGTCGCTCGGGTATCCCTCGACTCGGCCGTTCTGAAGCGCCAGGAGGTTGGTAGCAGCATCCTTGAACAGCTTGAGTTCCGGTGCCTCCTTGCCCTCCGCCTCACATGCCTTGCCAGCCTCCTCGATCACCGTCGCGTTGAGGGAACCGCTCGTGGCGGCGACCGAACGACCGCAGATGTCGTCGGCATCAGTCCAGTCCACGGGTGCCGCGGGCCCAGCCATGACGCCGAGCTCGACCTTCCAGTAGGTCACGAAGGACGCGCCCTCAAGACGCTCTTCGGTCACAGCCATCTCGTTCACGCCGATGTCGTAGCGACCGTTCTGCAGCGCCGGGATGATCGACGCGAACTCGACCTGCTCGACATCGAGGTCGAGGTCGAGGATCTCCGCGACCCGGGTCATGATGTCGATGTCGAGACCGGTCGGCTCGCCGCTCTCGTCGATGAACTCGTACGGCGCGTACGCCAGGTTCGAGGCCATCGTCAACTCGCCGGACTCAGCGATGTCCGCAGGAAGCAGTGCCCGAGCCGCCTCGACGTCATCTGACCAAGCAGTGGTCTGCTCCGTCGGCTCCGTCTGCTCCGCCGACGCCTCGCCCGAGTCGCTCCCGCACGCCGACAGCATGCTGAACGCGAGCAGAACCGAGGAAACTCCAACCAGGCGGCCGATCTTCGAGTCGCCGTTCCAACTAGCCATTGCATCTCCAGAATTCACTTCAGAGACCCCTGGATCCAGTGGCCGTCGTAGGCACTCGGACCTCGGGGTGATCTCGGGCGGTATCCCTGCGGCTAGCGCCTTCGGGTGACGTCGATTCTGCACACGCGCGCACCACGCCGGTCCAACACCAAATGGGCACCCGAGGCGATTCCATTGCGATATACGTCACATTCTGGTATCAAAATCATGTCCCGAATGTAACGCGCACACTGCTCGGCCACTGTCCCGGCTCACGACCGTGTTCAAAGCTGTGCCCGAACCACTGCCTGGCCCGCTTCCGTGCCCAGCGCTCGGGTAGGTTGGCACGGTCTGGCAGCAGAAGCTCGCGACGCTTGGGCTGGAGGTGTCGGCGGTGGACCCGGCCCCCTCTCGGAGCTCGCCGCACGGACCCGGGTGCTCGCCTCCACCGTCGGGCCCTACCCGGTGTACGGCGAGCCGGTGGTGCGTGCCTGCACCGACGTCGGCACCGACTACCTCGACCTGACCGGCAAGCCGGAGTTCGTCGACTGGATGTACCTCGCCCACCACGCCACCGCGGCGCGCACCGGCGCCCGACTGGTGCACGCCTGCGGCTTCGACTCGATCCCGCACGACCTCCGCGCCTACTTCACCGTGCGGCGACTCGCCCCGGTCACCGCGCCGCTGGCCGGGCGCGGGGTGGTGCGGGTCGGCGGCGGCCTGTCCGGCGGCACGCTCCACTCCGCGGTCGGCCAGCTCGCCCGGGCCCCGAAGCTCGCCGAGGCGACCCATGCCCGGCGCCGCCGACTCGAGCGCTCCCACGCCGACGCCGATGCCCACGCCGGCGTCAGCGCTGGCGCCGCTGCCGACCATCGACCCGGCCGTGGTGGCGCGTAGCGGGGCGGCACTATCGGCGTACGGGCCCTCGTTCGCCTACTCCCACTTCGCGGTCACCAGGATGCTCCGCTCGGCCGCGGCGCGGGTCGGCCTGGTCGCGGCTCCCGCCGCCGCCCAGGTCCCGCTGCTGCGCGAGCGGATCGGCCGCCGGCCGCGGCCCGGTGAAGGGCCCACGCAGGCGCGGCGCGAGATGGTGGTTCACCATCGACTTCGTGGCGACCACGGGCGACCGGACCCTCCAAACCGGGGTCAGCGGCGGCGACCCGGGCTACACCGCCGCGAAGAAGGAACGCGGCACCCTCGCCGTCGAACCCGACAAGCTCCGCGACGAACGACGTTCTCTGCTGCACGCCCACCACGCCGGAGCCGTGCCCCTCGACCTGCTCAAAGAGGAACAAGATCGCATCGCCCGCAGACCCGCGTTCCTCGACGCGCAGATCGACGCCGGCCAGATCGAGTACGACCAGGCCAAAGCCCGCCTGGAGGACTGCC
>JASGGG010000208.1:0-2921 GCA_047605165.1 Nocardioidaceae bacterium | reverse complement strand
TTCCACGTCGATGACGGCCTCGGGGTCGCGGTCGCGCCAGCCTCCGTGTCCGGGGAGGACAACGCCAAGGCGGCGGTCGCTGCGGAGGAGCTCTGCCCGACGCGTGCCATCTCCCTTCGACTCCATACCAGCTAGTCCACCACAGCCAACCCAGCCAGCGTGGGCCCGAGAGGGGCTCTTGCGCCCAGATAAGTACGAACGTTCGTTCAAGAGAGTAGGACGCAGTGACCCAGGGTCCGGTACGGATCGGCGCCTTCGGCGGGTATTACGGCGATCGGCGGGACGCTCTGGGGGGCTTCGCCGCCGAGAGCGTCGACTACCTGATCGCTGACTACCTGGCGGAGCTCACCATGCTCGTGCTCGGCAAGAACCAGGATCGCGGCAAGCCAGGGTACGCCGAGGGCTTCGTCGAGGAATTGCGGGGGGGTTTGGCATGGATCGCCGCCTCCGGCGTTCGCGTGGTCACCAACGCCGGCGGCCTCGACCCGAAGGCATGTGCGCGGGCGATTCGCGAGCTGTGTCGTGAGCAGGGGGTCGAGCTCAAGGTCGCCGCGGTCTTCGGTGACAACGTCAAGGACTCCCTCACGCAGGACCACGCTTATCGGCTCCTCAACCTCGATACCGACGAACCGTTCCCGGTCGACGTCGACCAGGTGATCACGGCCAACGCATACCTCGGTGCCGGAGGCATCGTGGCCGCGCTCAAGCATGGGGCTCAGATCGTGGTGACCGGCCGGGTCACCGACGCTGCGCTGGCACTTGGCCCCGCGATCGCGCACTTCGACTGGGCGCCCGACAATTATGACGCCTTCGCCGGCGCCATCGCGGTCGGCCACGCCATCGAATGCGGTGCGCAGATGACCGGCGGAAACTACTGCTTCTTCGATCGCGAGGCCGACCTGGGGATCCCCGGCATGCCGATCGCCGAGATATTCGCCGATGGCTCCTCCATCGTGACCAAGGTGGGCGGCACCGGAGGCGTCGTCAACGTCGATACCGTGACCGCGCAGATGGTCTACGAGGTGACCTCGGCCGAGTACCACAACCCCGATGTGGTTGTGGACTGGTCGTCGATCATGCTCGAGCTGGTCGGCCCTGACCGCGTTCGGATGTTCGGAGTCCGCGGTCATGCGCCCACCCCGTTCACCAAGCTCTCGCTGTCCTACCACGGTGGCTACCGCAACAGCATGACGCTCGGTCTCACGGGTCCCAACATATCGGCGAAGATCGAGTGGATCCGCGAGCAACTCAGCGAGCACGTCGGTCCTCCCTCGGACTTCGACGCCTTTGATATCTCGCTGATCGGCGGCGAGCGTCCGGACCCTGACTCCTACGGGGCGGCGACCTCGTGGCTGGTGGTGTCGGCCTGCGACTCGGACTACGCACGAGTCGGCCGGGAGCAGTTCAGCGATCGCATCGTCGAGCTCGGCATCTCGAGCGTGCCCGGGCTCTACTTCACCGGACCACCCACCAACCCACGCCAGATCGGCATCCAGTGGCCGTGCCTCATCCCGAAGGACGAGGTCGAGATCCTCGTAGACACGGGCGAGGAGGAGCTGCGGGTGAAGTGGGGTCCCTGTGCTGCCGACACGGCCAAGCCCGCGAGCCAGAGCGTCTCTGCCGCGCCGCGCCCGGTCGATGACCGAGACGAAGCGTCCGGCTCGTGGCGCCTGCTGCCGCTGGGCAGCCTGCTGGGTGCCCGCAGTGGGGACAAGGCGGGCATCGCTAATCTCGGCGTATGGGCCCAAGACGATGAGACGTACAGCTGGATCGTCGACTGGCTGACAGAGGACCGGCTCCGGTCCCTGATGCCCGAGGTGCGCGAGTGCGCCATCGTCAGGTACGCCTACCCGAACCTGCGAGCGCTCAACTTCGTCGTCTACGGGTTCCTTGAGCGAGGCGTGTCCGCAACGCTGCGGTTCGACGCGCAAGCGAAGGGCCTGGGTGAGTACTTGCGCGCCCGGGTCGCGCCGGTGCCCTTGCACCTGGCCCGGCGCGCGTATGTCGCCGACACGCTGGCCGCAGGTCGTCAGCCTCGTGCTGGCGTCGGCGCCGAAGGCTCGGCCTCATGAGCGGGGCTCTCCTGGTCGAGCGTCGAGGTCCGGTGCATGAGATCACCATCAACAGGCCCGACCAGCGCAACGCTCTCAACGCCGAGGTCCGCGAGGGGCTCTTCGCCGCATTCCGCGCAGCGCAGGCCGACGCCGAGTGCCGGGTCGTGATCCTCACCGGAGCGGGGACGAGGGCATTCTCGGCGGGTGCTGATCTCAAGGAGATGTCTGAGCTAGGGATCACCGTGCCCGGCCCGGACTTCACGCCTCGGCTCGGGCGCAACGTCCGGCTCGACAAGCCGGTCATCGCGGCGGTCAACGGTGCGGCGTATGCGGGTGGGTTCCTGCTGGCGCAGATGGCTGACCTGTGCGTGGCCTCGACGGAGGCGACCTTCTGCATCGCCGAGGCCAAGTGGAGTAGGGGTGCGCCCTGGTCGACCCGGCTCGCCGGGATGCTTCCTCGCCGGATCTATGTCGAGCTGATGATCATGGCCCAACCCATCAGCGCGCAGCGGGCCTACGACCTTGGCATGGTCAATCGCCTCGCCGAGCCGGAGCATCTCATGGACGCCGCACGAGAGATGGCCGAGGTCATCTGTCAGAACGCGCCGCTCACCGTCGCCGGTCATCTCGAGGTGGTCAAGCTCGCCTATGCGCTGGACGAGGCCGCCGCGGAGGCCGCCGCCGATCGGCTCTTCGAGCCGATCTACAACAGTCATGACGCCCAGGAGGGGCCCAGGGCATTCCGGGAAGGGCGCAAGCCGGTTTGGCAAGGCAAGTAGCACTCACTCGCGCGGCTCAACGTTAGGAGTGGAAGCTCCCGCCGGCGCATGGCGCACACAACACAAGAAAGCTCGGAAACAAGGGTGA
>JASGGG010000207.1:0-2993 GCA_047605165.1 Nocardioidaceae bacterium | reverse complement strand
CTACCGCAGCGGGCCCATGTTCGGCAACCTCAAGCGGGGCCTCGGCCTGATGATCACACTGGACCGACCGGTGACGTTGACCGGCGGGAGCATCTCGACCACCACGCCGGGCACCACTGTCGAGGTCCGCACCTCCCCGAGTGCCGCGGTCAGCTCCCTAGATGCGACGTCCAAGGTCTGGGGCGGCACCCTACGCTCGGGTCCGAACCCGTTCTCCGTCACGTCGGTACCGGTGCGCTCGCACCACGTACTGGTCTGGATCACCGGCCTCACGCAGGACAGCAGCGGTTCATGGTGGAGCACCATCAGCGGCGTGACGTTCACAGGTTCGTGACGCGGAGCCGTCGTCCCCGCGCACGGGCCACGCCCACCGTTTCCGCCGCCATCCGACCCGCGGTATTACGCCGGGTCGGGGATGGGTACCGTTGTCACACCCGACCACGGCCCGCTACCCGGTCCCGGTGCCCGTGTCGTACCCCTGGCCACAGTCGGCACCGCGGTGCGCCGTTCATCGTCATACCGAGGGCAGCCAGCACGCACCAGCGCGCCTACAGCACCCGCAGCCGCGGCATCTGGCCTGCTGCCGGCTGAAAGATCTGCAGAGCCTCTCCTGCACCTCACTTCGTCCTCCACCCGAGCAGGCACCGAACCCTCACTTACCGGGCGCTTGGGTCGCATCACCGTACGTACTCCGCTCCAGACTCACCTGTCGGCACCCCGCGCTACCGTGTCCACACGGGTGCCGGACACCGGCACGAGGAGGGGACTTCGAGATGAGTGATGCGGGGATCGAGACGGGCGATCTGGTGATCGGGGCGGACGGCCTCGCGCGGCCACGTTGGGCGGCCGGCGATCCACTCCTGCGCGATTATTACGACACCGAATGGGGCATGCCAGTCCGGGACGAGACCGGCCTGTACGAGCGACTCACCCTCGAAGCCTTCCAGGCGGGGTTGTCCTGGGCCACGGTCCTACGGAAACGGCCCGCTTTCCGCAGGGCGTTCGACGATTTCGACCCCGATCGAGTAGCCGCCTACGATGATCGCGATATCGAACGACTGATGGCGGATGAGTCGATAATTCGCAACCGGAGGAAAATCGAGGCCGCGATAAACAATGCGCGTGCGACGGTATCGCTGCGGGCCGAGGGTGGGTTGGCCCGGTTGATCTGGTCGTTCCAACCGGAGCAGACACCCCGGCCGCATACCGCGGCCGATGTCGCGTCGAGCTCACCGGAGTCGACAGCACTGTCGAAGACATTGCGAGCCAAAGGTTTCGCATTCGTAGGTCCGGTCACCATGTACGCCCTGTTAGAGGCGGTCGGCATCGTCGACGACCACCTGGTGGGGAGTCATCGCCGCGGCAGTTCGGGCGTCTGGCTGATCTGACATCGATAAGTAAAAATGGATCAAAGGATTTTCTTTACCAAAATCCGACATGTGGGTAATCTCACAGCATGGAACAACGGGGGATGGTCGTCGCGGGGGAGCGATCGACCAGCGGCAGCGAGGCGCTGTCCGACGAGGAGTTGATCGCCGCATCGGCGAGAGGCGACCAGCGCGCCTTCGCCGTACTGTACGACCGACACCACCGGCATCTGTGGGCGACAGCGGTGCGGACCGCACGGACCCTCGACGATGCGGAGGACTGCGTCCAGGAGGCGTTCGCCCGCGCGTACCAGCTGTGCGCCGAGTTCCGCGGCGATTGCGCGGTCGCGAGTTGGTTACATCGCATCGTGATCAACGTCTGCGTCGATCTTTCGCGCCGCAACCGGGTACGGCTGGCGCTGCCCATGCCGGAGGATCCTTCCGCGCTCGCATCCGACGACGGTCTGAGTGTGGACCAGCTGGAGACCCGGATCGCCGTGCACAACGCCCTGCGCCAGATCTCCCCGGAGCAGGCGGAGGCCATCATCGCCGTGGACGTGTACGGGCTGAGTGTGGGGGAGGCCGCCGCTGCACTGGGCGTTCAGCCCGGCACCGTCAAAAGCCGACGCGCACGCGCGCGTACCCGCCTCAGCCGCCTGCTCGGTTGACCGCCCCGGGCCGACGGTGGACCTGGCTAGGCTATGGAAACGCGAGACAATGTATTCCATAACATGTTGTGCCTACATGGAACCATTCGGTCGTCTGGCGCGTCCAATTAGTAGAGGGGCAGAAATCGTCAACCGGGGGAGAGATGGCACGCAGACCAACGCCGCGCGAGTCGCATGACGCGTGGCACACCGGGACCACCGGCCTGGCCGCACGCGATCCGAAACCCGGGACCACGCCGCCGGAGGCCATCACCGGGGACGCAGCAGCCGTCGAACCGATCCACCGTTCGCCGGCCTATGGCACCCCGACGAATCGTGCAGCGGCTCTCGGTATGCACGGCGACGCGTCCGAGGCGCCGAGCCGCGGCCCGACCCTCCGTGAGCCGGCGCAGGGCGGCCCGATACGAGTCGACCCTGGACGGCGCGGACGCGCGTTGCACGAGTTCACGCTGGACGAAGCGCTGCGCACCTATGCGGCGGGCCATGTCGCTGCGCTGACCCGGTCGGAGGCCGCCGTCCCACCGCCGGACTCCCTCCGCGAGCGCGTCCTGGCGGCAGTCGCCGAGTCCGCCCGCGGCCTGGATGGATCGGGACCGGCTCCCCTCGATAGCACGCGCCGAAGCACCGCTGTACGCCGATTCGTGCTGCCCGCGGCGGCGGCCGCCTGTGCGTGCGCCGTCACCGTCGGCGCCCTGGTGTGGCACTCAGGTCGCGAGACCGCCGGTACACCGCCGAATCGGGTACTCCTGGCCTCGCTGGGGCGACCGGTCGACGCGGAGTTGCAGGGGCCCGATGGTCTGCGGCGCTGCCTCGACTCGCTGCATATACCCGCGGATATGCGGACCGCGCTGGGTGCCGGTCCTGTGCGCATACGGGGGCAGGACGCGGTCGTGGTGCTGCTCGCGACGCGCCAGCCGGGTCGCCTGCTTGCACTCGTGGTCCGCCCGTCCTGCGCCGA
>JASGGG010000206.1:0-3011 GCA_047605165.1 Nocardioidaceae bacterium | reverse complement strand
GGCTTGTAGCTGCCGTCCTCCTGGACCTCGAAGTAGATCGACTCGTTGCTGCAGGAGGTCGGGGTGGCGGGCCACTGCTGACCGTCGCAGGTGATCTTCGGGCCGAGGAACGACGGGAAGTCCTTCGCCGACTCGATGGCGGTCACGATGCTCTCAGGGGTCAGATCCTCGACCTTCTGGTCGTTGAGGATCTGCGCCAGGGTGACCACCGAGTTGAAGGCGTAGATCGCCCTGGCCTCCAGGGAGTCCCCGTGGCCCACGGCATCCATCGCGGTCTTGAAGTCCTCCAACTGCTCGACGACCTCCGACGGAGCATGATCCTTGGCCTGGTAGAGCCAGGTACGGGGGATCGTGACGGTGTTGGCCGAGGCCGTCGGGTCGAGCTCCTCGACGTACTTCGTGCAGGAGCCGACGAAGATCTGGTCCGTCCAGCCCTGCTTGCGCAGCGCGTCGAAGAGGCCCGTGCAGCCGTCCTCGGGGAGCGAGATGGACCCCGCCTGGTCGGGCTTGGTCTTCAGCTCCGCGGCTGCCACCGCGTCCCAGTTGGCCTTGGCCGGGTCGACGTACTGCACATCAGCCTCGACCCCTAGAGCCTCCGCCATCGGCTTGAACGTGCTGTCGATGTAGGCGTGCGTCTGCGGGGTGTCGGACAGGGCGAGGTGCACGCTCTCGACCTCGTTCTGCTCCCAGACGTTCGCCATGCCGGCGGCCGTCGTGGCGAGCGGGCCGGTCCAGTAGAAGCCCTGGCCGTACTCGGCCTTCTCGTTGGTCGGGTCGCCCGCGATCGCCCCCACGAACGGGATGCCGGCCTCGACGAGGATGGGTCGGGCCCCACCGAAGGAGAAGTCGTAGCCGTCGATCACGACGGGGTACTTCTTGCCGACGAAGCCGTTGGCGCACGCGACGGCGGTCTCCGGGCTGCCGTTGCCCTTGCAGAGGTCCACCTCGAGCTTGCGCCCGTTGATGCCGCCGAGCTCGTTGTTGACGTACCAGACACCGGCGAGCAGACCGTACTCGTTCTCGATGAAGGCTCCGGCTCCCTCACTCGGCGTCATTGCGCCGATGGTGATCGTGTCGCCCGTCGCCACGTTGGACCCCTTGACGGCAGCCTTGTCGTCCTTCGCAGGACTGCAGGCAGCCAGGGCGGTGACGCCCAGAACCACCACGGCGCCGACGGCCGCTGTCTTCACTCGCTTCATTGTCTCTCCTGATCACCTGTGCGGCACCGCACGCGGATGGTCTCCGGCCTGCTGTCCGCAGCCGGCCTGACATGGCGCCTTCGCTCCCCGAGCCGTTCGCGAAGTCGTGAGGCGTATGACGTGCCTCACACCGGAAGAGTAGAGAACTCGGACGACCTAAGTCAACGCTGAGTAAGTAGAAGATTGATCTTCCCTAAGACATGCACGGCTTTATACGCCGTCGAAGTTAAGAGCGAATCAGTATTTTTTGTCTGTTGTCGAGGGCCCGGACATGGCCGGCAGGGCGGCCAGCAGGTCCGCGACGAGATCCGGGCGCTGGAGCTGCGGGCAGTGCCCGCAATCGTCGAGCGTCACGAGGCGCGATGCCACGACGGAGTCCAGGACGAAGCGCGCCCCCGCGATGTCGACGAGATGGTCGTACTTGCCCCAGACGAGGAGCACCGGCGCCTGGATGCGCTCCACCGGCACGCCCTCGGCCTGCGGCAGCACCCCTCCCCCGCGCTCGGCCCTCATGTTCCGGCGCAGCTCGATGACGTCCCTCTGGAAGCGGACGATGTCCGCCATCCCGCGGATGTGGGAGGCGTAGAGGTCGGCCAACTCGCGCTCCTTCACGCCGTGCATCAGCTTGCGGTGGTAGAAGTCGGCGGCCGACCTCTGGAGCAGGCGGCGGGGCACCAGCGTGCGTGCCATCACGGGATGGAACGGCCGCATGGCGCGGGCCACCCTGTCGAGCACGTCGAGGGGCGCCTTGTGAGCAAGGCCCGCGGGACAGATCCCGGCGACGGCCAACAACGGCAGGGAGGCGTCGGCCGCCGCGCGGAGGGTCACGGCTCCGCCCAGCGAGTTGCCTGCCAGCACGACCCGCTCGCCACCGGCGAAGGCGCGCACGAACGCGGCCGCGAAGGCGTCCAGGTCGTCGAGCGCGGGGCGCCCCAACGGCGGTGCGTGGCCGTGACCGGGCATGTCCACCGCCACCGCCCGCCGACCTCGCCCGGCGAGATCCTCCAGCACCCGACGCCAGGTGTCGGCGGAGTCGGTGAACCCGTGGAGCAGCAGGATCGGCGGACCGGAACCGTCGACCTCGAGCACGCGGGTTGCCCTGCCGCCGATGGTCATCCGGCGCTGGACGATCGACGTCTGGGCGCTCATGAGAGAAGGAACCCGCCGTCGACGACAAGCTCGGCGCCCGTCATATAGCTGCTGGCGTCGGAGGCGAGGAAGACCACCGCATGAGCGAGCTCCTCCGGCCGCCCGAACCTGCCCATCACCAGCCGGTCCTCGAGCAGCGTGCCGGCATCGTCGCCCTCGATCTCGGTGGTCATCTCGGACGGGAAGAAGCCCGGCGAGAGCGCATTGACCCGGATTCCCTTGCGCCGCGTCCACTGACGGGCGAGTGAGCGGGTCAACCCGAGGAGTCCGGCCTTGGAGGCACCGTACGCCGCGGTCGGCATCCGCTCGAGCGTCGTATGCGCCATGATGCTGGCGACGTTCACGATGGACGAGCCCGGCCGCATGACGGCCGACGCGGCCCGCGCGGTGACGAAGCATGCGGTGAGGTTCAGCTGCAGGGTGCGTTCGAACTCGGCGAGCGCCAAACGGGAGGCCGGCCCCTCGTCGCCGGTGCCCGCGTTGTTGACGAGGACGTCGACGCGGCCGAAGGCGTCCATGCTCGAGGCGATGACCCGCTCGCAGTCGGCCTCGACGGAGAGATCCGCCTGCACGGCGTGAACCCGGCGCCCCAGCGTCCGGACCGATGCCGCGGTTGCCTCGAGCCCGTCTTTGCGCCGCGCGGCGATCACCACGTCCGCGCCC
>JASGGG010000205.1:0-3021 GCA_047605165.1 Nocardioidaceae bacterium | reverse complement strand
GATAGCCCTTGAGCTTGGCGGCCATCGCCAGCGAGATGCCGGTATTGCCGCTGGTCGGCTCCAGGATCGTGCAGCCGGGCCGCAGGGTGCCGTCCTTCTCCGCGATCTCGACCATCTTGAGCGCGGCGCGGTCCTTGATCGAGCCGGTGGGGTTCTGGTCCTCCAGCTTGGCCCACAGCCGCACGTCCGGGCTCGGCGACAGCCGCGGCAGCCCGACCAGCGGAGTGCCGCCGACCGAGTCGAGCAGGTTGTCGAAGCGCGCCATCAGCGAGGTCAGCCGCCCGCGACGGCGGGGAGTACGACGACCTGGTCGCCGTCGGAGAGCGCGGTCTCCAGACCGCCGGTGAACCGGACGTCCTCGTCGTTGACGTACACGTTGACGAACCGCCGCAGGTCGCCGGCCTCGATCAGCCGTTCCTTGATGCCGGCATAGTTGGTCTCCAGGTCGTCGATGAGCTCGCTCAGCGTCGCACCCGTGGCGGACACGGCCTTCTCGCCGCCGGTGTAGTTGCGCAGGATCGTGGGGATCCGGACCTCGATGGCCATGCTCATGCTCCTGTCGTGGTTGTGGCACGGGAGACGACGGTGATCTCTTCCTCGGTCACCTCGCCGTCGACGATGCGGTAGGACCGGAAGTCGGCCGGCCCGGCGTCGTTGCCGTGCTCGCGGGTGCTGACCAGCACGTAGTGGGCGCCCGGCTCACTGGCGAGCCCGATGTCCGTACGCGACGGGTAGGCCTCGGTAGCCGTGTGCGAATGGTAGATCACGACGGGCTCCTCGTCGCGGTCGTCCATCTCGCGGTAGAGCCGCAGCAGATCGGTGGAGTCGAACTCGTAGAAGGTCGGGCTGCCGGCGGCGTTGACCATCGGGACGAACCGCTCCGGCTGGTCACTGCCGGTCGGCCCCGCCACCACACCGCATGCCTCGTCGGGATGGTCCCGCTTGGCGTGCGCAATGATCGCGTCCACGATCTCCTGGTCGATGGTCAGCACCCGTCAAGCCTACTTGCCGCTGCGAGCCGCCGCGTCCACAAGGGTCTCCTGTAAGACGCCCAGCCAGCCATACATCTGGTACGCCTGGAACCGCGGGTCCTCTTCGTCCAGCCCGGCCCAGTCGTCATCGTCGCCCTCCTCGACGCCCAGGCGGGTGGCCAGCGCCAGCCGCATGTCGGTCAGCGACTTCATCCAGCCCATCGTGGCGTCCCGGTCGAGCTCGACATCGATCACGATGCTCTCGTTGCCGAGCTCCGGTGGCAGGCCGGACTCCTCCAGGGTGTCGATGACCAGCGCGGCGTTGCGTGCCTTGCCGTCGCGCAGGGTGCCCTCGGTGAAGCGACGGAACTCTCCCGCGGCCTCGTCGTCGTCCGGGTACGCCGTCGGGAAGAACCGGGCCAGCACCGGATCCTCCGGTGCGCTGGTCGGGCCGCTGAAGTCGAGCAGCTGCTCCAGCGGATCATTGCTCCGCGGCTCGGCCATCTCGTTGCGCAGCAGCTCCACCAGTTGCTGGGCGAGCATGCGCAGCAGGTCAGCCTCGAAGCCCGAGAAGGTCGCCACGACCTTGCCGCCGCGGGCTGGCTGGAACCAGTCGATCATCGGGCCAGCCTATGCCTGGATCCACCGAAGGGCGCCGTCGCGAGCGGCACCAGGCGGGTGTGATGGCAAGGCGCCCGGCGCGAAAGCAGACTGGACGTCTTCTGAGCGTCGGCAACGCAGCCAGCGCGCCCGCATGGCGTCGCGCAGCAGGCGGAAATCGGTGGATCCAGGCTAAGCCGGCCGAGTAGCGCCGAGGGACGAGTTGCGTATCGAGACCCGAGCGGCGCGCGATCTGTCAGAAAAGTCCTCGACTTCGGCGTCTCGATACACGCCTCGCAAGCTCGGCGCACTCGACGACCGGAAGCGGCTCGATACGCCGCCCGCTCGTTCCTCACGGGTGGCACTCGATCAGCCTGACGGTCAGGAGTCCGCCTTCTCCAAGGTCGCCCACAGGCCGTACTCGTGCATCGCCTGCACATCGCGTTCCATCTCCTCGCGAGATCCGGTGGACACGATCGAGCGGCCGTCGTGGTGCACCTGGAGCATCAGCTTCTCGGCCTTCTTCTTGGAGTAGCCGAAGTACTGGCGGAACACGAACGTGACGTACGACATCAGGTTCACCGGGTCGTTCCACACCACCGTCTGCCAGGGGCGGTCGACGAAGGTGAGGTCGTGCTCCTGGGGCTGGTCCAGCTCGACGGGCATAGGGGCGGACACGCGACCAGACTAGATCAGCCCCAGAGTCGTTGGTTTCGACTCGCGACATCCGACCTCGCAAGCTCGGTCGCACACTCGCTCAACCTGCTTCGCCACGCCACGGCTCCTCCGTCGCCGCGGCTAGGCTCAGCACATGGCCGACTCGACCGCGCTGTTGACCGATCACTACGAGCTGACGATGCTCCAGGCGGCCCTGCACAGCGGCACCGCGCACCGCCGGTCGGTCTTCGAGCTGTTCGGCCGCCGGCTCTCGGGCGGCCGCCGCTACGGCGTGGTCGCGGGCACCGGCCGGGTGCTCGATGCGGTCGAGGCGTTCCGGTTCACCGACGAGCAGCTCGGCGCGCTCCACGATGGTCATGTCGTCGACGAGGCGACGCTCGACTACCTGGCCGGCTTCCGCTTCACCGGCAACATCGACGGGTACGCCGAGGGCGAGGTCTACTTCCCCTACTCACCTCTGCTCGTGGTCAGGGCGGCTTCGCCGAGGGCGTACTGCTGGAGACGGTGTTGCTGTCGATCCTCAACCACGACTCGGCGATCGCGACCGCGGCCTCGCGGATGGTGCGGGCCGCCGACGGGCGGCCGTGCATCGAGATGGGCTCGCGACGCACCCACGAGCGGGCGGCCGTCGCCGCCGCCCGGGCCGCCTACATCGCAGGCTTCGAGACCACCTCGAACCTGCAAGCCCGGCTCGAGTTCGGCGTACCCTCCGCCGGCACCAGCGCCCACTCCTTCACGCTGTTGCACGACACCGAGCGGGCGGCGTTCACCG
>JASGGG010000204.1:0-3077 GCA_047605165.1 Nocardioidaceae bacterium | reverse complement strand
GCGGCCCGCCGTACGCGAGGCCGCAACCCGGATCTCATGGGGTGTTACTCGGCGGACCCGACCGGGCGCCAGTCGCCGGCCAGCTCGAGCTTGCCGTCCTTGATCTCCCAGTAGGAGACCCCCTGCCCACCCGCGTGGGAATCATCGGAGAACTTCACGTTGTCGATGGTGCCGAGAGCGCCCTCGTAGTCGGCGATCGCCGCGGTCATCGTCTCGGCGTTCACCTCGCCGCTCTCCGCGGCCAGCTCGATCGCCTTGCCGATGATCGCCGCGTGGTTGTATCCGACGTTCGTGTTGGGGTTGTCGACCTCCTCGGCGCACTCGGGGGTGTAGTCCTCGACAGCCGCGACGAAGTCCTTCACGCTCTGCTGATCGGTGGCGGCCGACGGCCACGCCCACTGCGCCACGGTGGTGCCCTCGGCGAGGTCGCCGGCGAGCTCCAGGTAGCCGGGACCGTAACCGAACGGCGTCAGGATCCACTTGGGGTTGTAGCCGATGTTGTCGGCCTCCTTCTGCAGCTGCGCGAGGGTGGTGTCGACGTGCTGCACGTAGACCACATCGGCATTCGCGTCCTTCAGCTGCTTGGCCCACGAGGCGAACTGCGGGTCGGCGAGATTCATCTCGATCGAGGTGGCGACCTCGGCCTTCCCGGCCTTCTCGATCTCCGGCAGTCGCTCGATCGAGTTGTCGCCGGCGCCGAGCGCGAGGACGACCGACACCGACTTGGCGCCGAGCCCCTCGGCGGCGTAGTCGATCGCGGCGGCCATGTCGTCGGCGTACGCGGGGTAGACACCGTACTCCCCCGGGGCCTGCGGCGGAGCGAAGGCCGCGCCGTCTGCGGAACCGGTGAGCATCAGGCCGGAGCTCTGCGTCGCACCGCGTGCGGCGTCGACCGGCACTGTGCCGCCGGCGAAAATGGCGACCGCGCCCTCTGCGACGAGTTCCTGCGCGACCGTGGCCGAAGCCGAGCCCTCGTACTGGTTGTCCTTGGTGGAGACCTCGACCTCGTAGCCCGCGATGCCGCCGTTCTTGTTGGCCGCGTCGAAGAACACCTCGAAGCCGCAGCCCTGGCCCTTGCCTGCCGAAGCGACCGGGCCGGTGAGGGGGACCGACGAACCGACGACGATCTTCTTCGCACCGTCACCGCCGCCGGTGTCGCCACCGCTGCTGCCGGAGCAGCCGGTCAGCGCCAGAGCCGCTGCCGCGCTGGTGACGATCGCAACCCTCGTCCACTGCATTTTCTTCATTGAAACCCCTTTACATGGTGTCGTCGTTGACGGGTGCCTACATACTTGCGCACTATTAAACAGAATATATCATCTTTAGTTCAATGGTTACACAACCGTTACGCACCCCAAGGGGTTCGTCCCGGAAACAGTTTCCGCCGGTGTCTGCGACATGGCGCAGACACCGGCGGAAGGTCTTTCCGGGGTCCGTGTCAGACGATGTCGAGGAGGGAGACCTCGTTCTCGCTGCCGATGATGCCGAGCGGCTTGCTCGAGGAGTCGTCGACGATCTTCTCGAGGTTCTCGGCGATGTCCTCGGGCGTGGTCTCCGGGTTCGGGTAGCCGTCGTTCATCGAGAGCGCGATGCGCTGCATGAGACCGCCCTGGGTGAGGAGCGTCTCCCCCGTCACCCCGCAGTCCTCGTGCGCGAAGTAGGCCACCATCTGCGAGGCCATCGAGGGCGTCATGCTCTCCTTCAGCGTCTCCTTCAGCGAGTCGGGGATGTCCGCCTCCTCCGCCATGCGGGTGAAGGCGGTGGGGGCGATCGCGTTCACCTTGATGCCGACGGCCTTGCCCTCGAGCGACAGGCAGCGGGTGAATCCGAACACCGCGGCCTTCGACGTGACGTAGGGGGTCTGCCCCTCCCAGCCGACGATCGTGGGCGACGCCGTGTTGACGATGCGGCCCGCGCCGCTCTGCACCAGGTGCGGCCACGCCGCCGCGCAGATCGCCGCGGTGCCGAAGAAGTTGACCTCCATGTGGCGCTTGATCTGGTCGACGATGCCGTCGGAGTCGATCGGAGCGGGGGCGTTGATGCCGGCGTTGTTCACCACGATGTCGAGCTTGCCGAACGCGTCGATGGCGGCCTGCACGACGGCCTCGGCGTCGGTCGCCACGTTGTCGAAGTTGGCGACCGCGTTGCCGCCCGCGGCCTTGATCTCGGCGACGACCTCTTCCGCCGGGCTGGTGCTCGATCCCGAGCCCGTGGTGTCGCCGCCCAGGTCGTTGACCAGCACCGACGCGCCGCGCGAGGCGAGCAGCAGCGCGTGCGAACGGCCGAGACCGCGGCCCGCGCCGGTGACGAGCGCGACTTTTCCTTCAAAACTCAGCATGTTCCCGATACCCCTTTGTATGTGAATTGAGTGTTCGCCGCCCGCGCGGAACCCGTCCGGGATCCTGATCGAGCGAATGTAGTTGTCATATTAACCAGCCCGCGCCGGAGCGTGGGGGAAAAACAGGAGCGGAGGGTGGGAGGGTTTCCTCCCACCCTCCGCTCCGCGGATCCCGGGCCGACGAGTGCTCAGCCCGAGAACTCGAACACGCCCTTGCCCGCGTCCTGCTTGGAGAACCACTCGTAGGCCTCCTGGGCCTGATCGAGCGTCCAGGTGTGCGAGAAGAGATCGTCCACCGGCAGGTCGTGCTTCACCACGTAGTCGGCGCAGCGGGCCTGCTCCGTGAACGACATGGTCCACGAGGTCATGATCGTCCACTGGTTCTTGTAGACCTCCTGCGTGACGAACTCGGTGCGTCCCGGCAGGCCGGTGATGACCATGCGGCCGAACGGCGCGAGGATCGAGAAGGCGTCCTTGCTCGCGTGACCCGAGGTCTCCATCGCCACCTCGGCGAGCCTGCCGTTCGTGTGATCCTTGACGATGTCGACCAGCGACTCCTCCCGGGAGTTCACCACGACATCCGCGCCAAAGCGCTTCGCCTGCTCGAGGCGGTTCGCGTCGATGTCGACGGCGATCACGTCGGCCCCCATCGACTTCGCGAACATCACCGCGGACAGGCCGATCGGGCCGGCGCCGAAGACCACGGTGGTGGTGTCGGCCACGGTGCCCAGGCGCTTGA
>JASGGG010000203.1:0-3091 GCA_047605165.1 Nocardioidaceae bacterium | reverse complement strand
GGCCGGAGAGGTCGCAGCGGATCCGCTCGAGCCCGCCCTGGACGGCGTGGACGTGGGCGTCAGTGAAGCCCGGGGTGAGCAGGCCGCCCGCCTGGTCGACGATCTCGTCGACCTCCCCCGGCTCCGGCAGCGGGCCGTCCACCGGCAGCACGGCCTCGATCACGCCGTCGCGGACGAGGACGCCACCCACGCGGCGAAGGTAGCGACGGCCGTCGAAGACCGGGCCGTTCCAGAACAACGTCGTCGCCATCAGATCTCCCTACACTCGAGGTCGGCATCAAGACGGCGTGACGCCTTCATGACCCGTGGTCCGAGTCACGACGTGCTCATCACCGCACGATCTCACGGTATGTGACCACCGTCTGCGAAGAGGTGTGAAGGCGGGGCTCGGAGACCGGGCAGTCATGGTCCACGGCCGAGCCCTTCGAGCTGCTCCTCGACCCGTGCGTTTGGTACCCCTTACGCGACAGCTCTCAAACCCTCCGCGGGTACTCCATGCGGTGCATTCTCGCAGGTCACGCGGGAAATCCCACGGTTCCCAGAGGCAGCGGTCATCGGCTGAGGGCCCTGCGAACCCTCCTGCTGGCCGACTCGTCCGCGAAATCGGGACAACTCAAACCCGGCTGACGCCTTCTCAAGTTGCTGACCTTCTTGCCGGGTTCGAGGCCGGTCAGACGAAGTTCGAGCTGGCCGAACGCTTCGGCATCCACCCGGCCACGGTCAACAAGCACCTGCTCCGACACGGGGGCGGACGGCGGGGACTCTCGCAGGAACAGGTCGAGCAGATCATCCGTCTCTACACCGAGGAGAGCATGACGATGGATGAGATCGGCTTGGAGGTCGGGCTCAGCCAACGAAGCGTCGGCAGGACCTTGGTGGCTGCTGGAATCGAGCGGCGCGCTCCTGGTCGTCGTCGGCAGGCAGCAGCCGCGTCCTGAGCCATCATCAGCACGCAGTAGAGCGGGGCACCGATTCACTCGGTGCCCCGCTCTACTGCGTGAAAGGATCAGGAGTTGGCGGTCCAGGGACCCACGCCCCTGCCCGGCGCATAGCCCATCGGCACGAACTGCTGACGACGACGGGGCGAGCGCTCGGCGATCAGTGCCCGGAGGAGCAGGCCTGCGCTGACGGGGGCCATGACTGCGAACTTGAGAGCGTCCCAGATCAGAACGAGGACGACGACGTTGAGCCAGCCGGGCGCTCCGCGTTCGATGAGCGTGGTGGTGAAGCTGGCGGCGTAGAGGCAGGAGGGCACAAGCACCAGGGCGGCGGGGATGCCCCACTTGTGACCGCGTCGGGTACGGATGCCATCGAGTGCGATGTTGCTGGGTGCGTAGCAGCGCAGGAACCAACGGACCCGAATGAGGGTGACAGCGATGAGCCGGAACATAGTGATCAGTCCTTCCCGATGTGCCGGTCGCTCGGCCCGAACTCGGCAGCCGCCAACGTGAGGAGGCTGAGATTCCGGGAGTCGGTCGTGATCGGTTCGTCGCCTGACTCGGCGACATAGAGCGCGACCCCAGCGGAGTGGAGGTCGTTCAGCAGGTCGGTGAAATCCTTCGCGCTGCGGCTGAGCCGGTCGTGGCTGGCGACGATGAGTGAGTCGAACTCGCCAGCGGCGGCGTCCGTCCGCAGCTTGTCGAAGGCGAGGCGTGAGCTACCAGTGGCGGCGTAGAAGTGAGTAACGGTGGCGCCGATTCTCATGGCTAGGTCGGCGCAGGTGTCGCGCTGACCTCGGTGAGCGGCGTTGTTGTCGTGGGCAGTGCGGGTGTAGATAGCGGCGGTCATCGGACAGTCCTCTCGTAGGGTCCGGCAGCAAGAACCTTGAAGGACCGTCCCGACTTCGGAGGGTCTATGCCGTCACTCTGCGAGTGTCGGCGCCGCGTGAAGGCTGCCTCGTCCATGACGATACGCCAACGCGCCGACAAACTGCGATAGGCAAGCAGCGCGCGGTGAACTAGCCCTACCGGTCGGGCCACTCATGGGCCCGAACCAGTGACTCGTCGATGCCGCCCGCGCGTTCGCCCACGAGCCTGAGCAGGCGTGCTCTCTCGCCATAGAGGTAGTAGTCCGCTCCCCACTTCGCGGTCTCCTCGCGCAGTTGTCGAAGGGTCCACCCCAGCGCGACCGAGATCAGATCCGTGCGGATCTTCGGGGTGCCACGCCCGTACCGCTGCACCTCGCGCTTGGTTCGTTTAGGCCACTCGGTGGCCTCGCTCAGCAGCTCGGCGATGATTGCTTCCTCATCGGCCTTCTCGATCGTGAGGAGTCTGTGTGGTGATGCTTGGAGGCCGATCAGGGCTTGTTGGTCGAAGGTCAGTGGCCGGCTTGGCATCGCCTATGCTCCACGCTCACGGCGATGAGGCAGCCCGTTGGCATCTTCGTAGTCCCACAGCCCCCAGTCATAGCCTGCTTCGTAGGCAGCGCTCGTGGCGGTCGGCTTCTGGTTCTGAGCGAGGTCGGCACCCTTGGCGAGACAGAGCGATCTGGCCGCTTCATAGCCCCGCATCCACTCTCGCCCACCGGCGCTCTCGCTCACTTGGAAAGTCGAACATGTGTTCGAGCATCCGTCAAGTCAGAGGTCCCTCGCAGGGTCAGACCGAGGGCGTTTCGATGCCGGGCGCCATGCCTCTCGTGGCGCTATCACTGCGGCGTCCGAGGTCCGCTGCCCGAGCTGCGGCGGATCGGGCGCGGTTGGCGTCGTTGCGCTGGGCCTCGTTCTCGGCGCGCGGGCCAAACATCGAGCCCGCGGTGATGCCGTAGCGATCGCGGTAGGCGGCGATAGTCGCAACCTGCTGGAGCCACCGGCGGCGTTCGCGCGTGTCGGTCGGCGGCTGCCCAACCTTCACGAGCCACGGCGCTCGATCCGCGACAGCCTTCTCAGCAAGCTCGAGCGCACGGGTCTCAATGAGGTCGCGCCGCTCGTCGAGCGCTGCGCACATCTCCGCGGCCAGGTCTCCTTGGGCTTCGGGAATCAGTCCGGCGATCAGCTTGGGTGTCTTGCGGCGTCGTCCACCAGGTGGTTGCTTCGCGGCTGCCTCGACGCGGTGCTGGAGCACGGCGGCCAGGTCGACGGCACCGTCGAGGCTGC
>JASGGG010000202.1:0-3094 GCA_047605165.1 Nocardioidaceae bacterium | reverse complement strand
TCGTCGAGTGCCCGGCGAGGAACGAGCCGGGCGTATCGAGACGCCGACCGGACGCGAGGCGTCGAAGTCGCGGACTTCTCTTACAGACGCCGGCCGGACGCGAGCCGCCGAAGCCGTGGACTTCCCTTACGCTCGAGGAGCGGGGTGGTCGAGGCATGACGACCACCAGTTCGCTGGTACGGGGCGAGGAGGCGCCGGCCTGGACGGTTCTTCGGCGCGGCGTCGAGTTGTCGCCGGAGCTCAGGCAGGGCTTCTGGGGCACCCTGGTGCTGGCCGTGGTCGCCACGTTGGGCCGGGTCGTCGTCCCTATCGCGGTGCAGCAGACCCTCGACCACGGCCTTGGCGCGGAAGGCGGGCCGGACACGTCGTTCACGATGCGGATGGCGGCGCTCGCGTTCGCGGCGATCCTGCTGACCGGTTTCGCGTCGTACCTGATGACCGCCCGGCTGTTCCGCGCCACCGAGCGGGGCCTGGCGACGCTGCGGACCAAGGCGTTCCGGCACGTCCACGATCTGGCCGTGCTCACCCAGAACACCGAGCGCCGCGGCGCCCTGGTCTCCCGGGTCACCAGCGACGTCGACCAGGTCTCCCAGTTCCTGGTCTTCGGCGGTGTGATCGCGATCGTCAGCATCGGCCAGATCGTGGTCGCCACCGTCGTGATGGCGCTCTACTCGTGGCAGCTCACCATCGTGGTGTGGGTGTGCTTCCTGCCCCTGTTGCTGAGTCTGCGCTTCTTCCAGCAGCGGCTCTCCGACGCGTACGCCCACTCCCGCAAGCAGGTCGGCATCATGCTCAGCGCGGTCGCGGAGCCCGTCGTCGGGGCAGCAACGGTGCGCTCGTACGCCGTCGAAGGGCGTACGCAACAGCGCATCGACGACGCGATCGAGGCCAACGTGCAGGCCTCGATCCGGGCGCAGGGGTACACCGCGTTCTCCTTCTCGCTCGGCGGGATCTCGGCCGGCTTCGCCAACGCCGGGGTGGTGATCGTCGGTGTCCTCCTCGGCGTCGACGGCGACCTCACCGCCGGCAAGGTGCTGGCGTTCGCGTTCCTGGTCAACCTGTTCGTCGGTCCAGTGCAGATGGGCACCCAGGTGCTCACCGACGCCCAGAACGCCTTCGCCGGCTGGCGCCGGGTGATCGGGATCCTCGACACCCCAGCCGACGTCGACGACCCCGGCCAGACCGGCACGGTGTTGCCGCAGGGACCGGTGCGCATCGACTTCGACGACGTCAGCTTCGCCTACCCCGATGCCGACGGTCGCATCGGCGCCACCGTGCTCGACGACGTGACACTGCGGATCGAGCCCAACCAGCGCATCGCGGTCGTCGGTGAGACCGGCTCGGGCAAGACCACGATGGCCAAGCTGCTGACTCGGCTGATGGACCCGACCAGCGGTGTCGTCCGGCTCGACGGCGTCGACCTGCGCGAGGTGCCGTTCTCCTCGCTACGCGAGCGGGTGGTGCTGGTGCCCCAGGAGGGCTTCCTCTTCGACGACACCTTGCGCGCCAACGTGCGCTACGGCCGGCCGGGCGCCACCGACGCCGACATCGAGGAGGCGGCCGCCCAGCTCGCGCTGGCCGACTGGCTCGACACCCTGCCCCGCCGCCTCGACACCAGGGTCGGGCAACGGGGCGAGTCGCTCTCGGCCGGCGAGCGCCAGCTGGTTGCGCTACTCCGGGCCCATCTCGCCGCACCCGACCTGCTCGTGCTCGACGAGGCCACCAGCGCGGTCGACCCGGCCCTGGAGATGCGCATTGCGGACGCGCTGCGGCTGCTCACCCAGGGGCGAACGTCGGTCACCATCGCGCACCGGATGAGCACTGCCGAGCAGGCCGACGAGGTGATCGTGGTCGACCGGGGCCGTGTCGTGCAGCGCGGCCCGCACGACCGGCTGGTCGCCGAAGGCGGCGTCTACGGACGTCTCTACGACTCCTGGCTGGCCCAGCAAGCCCTCTGACCTGTCGCGCGGATCTGTAAGCGAAGTCGGCGACTTCGGCGCCTCGCGCCCTTCGGCGTCTCGATACGGCCCTCGGCGCCTCGGGCCACTCGACGACCGGCAGTGGCTCGATACATCTCCGCTCGTTACTCGCGGAGGCACTCGATCAGCGACAGGGCTGGTCGAGTAGCGACAGGGCTGGTCGAGTAGCGCCGAGGTACGAGGCGCGTATCGAGACCACCCCGTGCGAGATAATCCAGAGGTGACCTCTCTCGACCCAGCCATTGCCGCGCGGCTCAAGCTCAACTCCGACGGCCTGGTGCCCGCGGTCGCCCAGCAGCACGACACCGGTGAGGTGCTGATGCTTGCCTGGATGGATGCCGAGGCGCTGCATCGCACGCTGACAACCGGCCGGGCGACCTACTGGAGCCGTTCGCGCGGAGAGTACTGGGCCAAGGGCGAGACCTCCGGACACACCCAGCACGTCATGGAGGTGCGGCTGGACTGCGACGGTGACACCGTGCTGCTCAAGGTCGACCAGACCGGGCCGGCCTGCCACACCGGCACCCGCACCTGCTTCGACGACGGGCTCCTCGGTGACTGAACCCGGCCAAGGCTCCACGCAAGGAGGGGCGCGAGACCGGCGTACCTTTTGGCCGACGGTTGCGCTGGGGCTGGCGGCGGCCGGGCTCGCGGCGGTCGGGGCGGGCCGGGTCTGGGTACGCGCGACCGCGGTCGTCGGAGGAGTCACCAGTCATGCGGAGGCCAAGGGCACCGAGGCCGCGCCGCTGGCACTCGCACTCGCTCTCGTCGCGCTGGCCTCGTGGGGCGCGGTGCTCGTCTCCCGCGGCTGGTGGCGCCGGGTCGTGGCGGCGATCGGCGCCGTGGCCGCGGGCGGGGGTGCGATCGCCGCGCTCGCCCGCCCCCACCCCGCGCAAAACCACCCACTCGCCGGCCTGGCGGGAAAGGGGGTCAAGGCGACCCTCGATTCCACCGCCTGGTACCCGGTCACCGTCATCGCTGCCGTCGTCGCGGCACTCACGCTCGTGGTCGCCGTACTCCGTGCCCGCCGCTGGCCCGAGATGTCCGCCCGGTACGACGCCGCCCCCGCGAAGACAGCGTCCGAACCTGACGGGGCCGTACCCATGCCCGACGAC
>JASGGG010000201.1:0-3144 GCA_047605165.1 Nocardioidaceae bacterium | reverse complement strand
TGCCCGACCTGCACAAGCTCTGCGAAGTCCTGATCCGGCTGACCCTGCAAGAGACGGGCCGAAACCGCTGGAGCAGAACCTGGGCCGTGCTGGCCGAAAGGTCTTGATCTGCTTCGGAGAGTGAGCACATGGCTGGGCGGCGGCCGCGACGGCGCTCGCCGCCGCGGCCCTGCTGGCCTCAACCATGTGCCGTGGCGGTGCGAGCGATCCGCCGATTTGTTGGGTCGGGGTCGGAGAAGTGGAGGGTGCGGGTTGTCCGCTGGTGCCGCAATACCGTGTGAGACTGGGCTGCATGGCGAGACGGCAGCGTAAGCCAGATCAGGACGTGCCGGACTACACGAGGCTGCCTGAGCCGGTCCGGTTGGAGGACACGGTGGCGTCGGTGTCTGCTTCGGTGCCGTTCTTCCCGACCGATGCGCAGATGGAGGAACTCCGGTTGCCGACGAGAGCGTAGGTCGCCAACTTCGAGCCCAGACTCTAGACTCACGGGGTGTCCGAGAAGGTTGCCATTGACCGTGACGTACTCGAAGACTTGATGTGGTTCGCGAGGTGGGGTGACATCGCGCTCTCGCAACGCCGATTGCGGAACGGCTTTCGCCATGTTCCGATCTGCTCGGGTGACCATCGCGAGGCGGACTGCTTCTCCTGCCACGCGTTTACGGCTGCTGAGCAAGCTCTCAGCGCCGGAGGCACACCTGGTACTCCAGGCCCTCGGGCCGGGAAGAGCACGGTCGAGTGGGGCGTCGATGAAAGTGGGGCAGGAGCTTGAAGCCCGAGCCTTCATTCTTCTCGGTTCGAGCGCTGACATCCGAGCGCTTCTCGATGCTTGAGAAGGGGCGCTAGCCTTCGGCTAGCGCCGGGAATCTCGGTCGGGCGCGACGTAGAGCTGGGGCTGGTCCCGCCAGTCATGTCGGGCGGCCCCGATCTCGTAGACCTTCTCAACAAGGTCGGGATCGAGAACATCGTGGCGATCACCGGCGGCAACGACGCGGCCCTGGTCGAGCATCACCAGCGAGTCGCAATAGCGGCTCGCCAGGTTCAGCTCGTGCAGCACCACGGCCGTCGTGATGTCGATGTCCCTGACGAGGTCGAGCAGTTCATGCTGGTAGCGCACGTCGAGATGGTTCGTAGGCTCGTCCAGCAGCAGGTGAGGCGCGCCCTGGGTCAGTGCCCGCGCGAGCGAAACTCGTTGACGTTCGCCTCCAGACAGCGTCGCGATCTGCCGCTTCACCAGGTGCAGGGCGCCGACCTGGCGCAGCGACTCCGCTGCGACGTCCCAGTCTTCGCCGGTGAATCGGGCCCACGGTCCTCTCAGCGCGATGCGGCCCAGCATCACCGACTCGATGACCCGCAGCTGGCCGGTGGCGTCCTGATGCTGTGCGACCAGAGCGATACTCCTGCTCAGGTTGTCGGGCGCGCGTGACCGAGCGCCCCACGAGACGTCGTCGATGTGGACGGCACCTTCGTCCAGCTTCTGCAGACCTGCCATGACCCGCAGCAGCGTGGTCTTGCCGCTGCCGTTGGGCCCGACGATCCCCGTGACCCGGCCGGTCGCCACCTCCACTCCCACCTCGTCGAGCGCGCGGTGGGAGCCGAAGCGGACGACCACGTCCTCAAGCCGGATCATGACCTAGCCAAAGTGGGCCTGTCGGCCCGCCCGTTCGGGGCCGGGAATGGCGCAGTGCTCACAACGTCGGCGCGTGTCGTAGCGACGGGCAGGTGGTCGCTTGTTCCGTGGTGCGGTCGGCTGACGCTGCCGCGGCTCTGTGAATCTGTGTCACCGAGATCCAAGGCCGTCAACTGTTCGACCAGGATCTCCAGACCGGTCACCGAGAGTGGGCTCGGCGGGTCGCCCAGCACGACCTGCGTGCACAGCAGCCGGTTCTCGCGTACCGCGGTCAGGCTGTTGATGCCCGCCACCTTCTTGAGGTCGGCCAATGCCTTCTCCGCTGTGCTGTTCTCGCTGTACTTGACCAGCAGGATGTCCGGGTCTTTGGCGACAATCGCCTCGAGGTTCACGTCGAAGTACATCTCGGGCCGGTCGGCAAACACGTTCTCGAAGCTGAGCGCCTCGATCGCGTCGAGCCGCTTCTTCAGGTCGACGATCGACGCCGCGGCGGCATCGGGATTGCCGAACATGGCACCGGTGGTGCGGATCTGCTCGTTCATCGTGTGGACAGGGCAAGGACGTATCGGTGCATGAGGTTTCCTTTTCGTTGGGATCAGGAGGTGCCATCGCCCATGCGGGCGACATGGCGGATCAGCAGCGGGGTGCCGACGAAAGCGGTGATGATGCCGATCGGCAGCTCGTGGGGTTGCATCAGGGTGCGGGCAGCAACGTCGGCGATCACCAGGAAGGTCGCGCCCATGAAGGCGGAGACGGGGATCAGGTAGCGGTGACCGGCGCCGACACAGCGGCGGGCGATGTGCGGCACGACCAGGCCCACGAACCCGATGCATCCGACGTTCGCCACGCTCGTGCCGATCAGCAGCGCGCAGATCAGCAACAGCCGCCGGCGCAGGCGATCGGGGTCGATACCGAGCGTCGCCGCCGTCTCGTCGCCGAGGTCCAGCGCGTCGAGACTGCGGCTGGTGAAGATCAGCACCGCTATCCCGAGCACGACGACCAGCGCGAGCACGGGGAGCGCGCCGGTGGTAGCCATCGCGAGCGACCCGAGCAGCCAGAACATCACGGTGCGGGCACCTTCGGGTGTGTCCGATGCGAACACCAGGAAGCTGGTCAGGGCGTGCAGCAGGTATCCCACCGTGACGCCGGCGAGGACCAGCCGGGTGGGAGTGGGGCGTCCCCCGGTGTGCGACAGTGCGAGCACCAGGAGGGTCGCGATCGCCGCGCCGGCGAAGGCGCTGGCGGCGATGCCGACCGACGAAACCAGCATCGCCGAGCCGAACAGGATCACCGCAGCCGCGCCCGAGGAGGCGCCGCCGCTGACTCCCAGCAAATAGGGGTCGGCCAGCGGGTTGCGCACCAGCGACTGCAGCACCGCGCCGGTGGCCGACAGTGCTGCGCCGGCGAGCATGCCCATGATGACCCGAGGGAAGCGAATGTCGGCGATAACAGCCGCCTGCGGAACGCTCCACCCGCCCTCGGCCGGCCAGCCGACGAACTGGTTCCCCAATATCTGC
>JASGGG010000200.1:0-3174 GCA_047605165.1 Nocardioidaceae bacterium | reverse complement strand
TGGTTCAAACCCAGTATCGCCCACCACGTTGATGCAGGTCAGAGCGGGTTCTCCGGAGCCAACGCCGAGATCGGGGAACAAGCGGGGAGCGGCCCACACGCCCTGCCTCAGCGGGAACTGTGGCCGCTCACGCACCTCAGCTGAGGTCGTCGCCGGCGAAGGGCGAGCCCTTGAGCCGGTCGCGAGTGCGCTTTTGCGCTCGGCATTCGGCACGATCGCCTTGGTACGGTCGGCCTTCTTCACGATCCGAGCGGTCGGAATCTTCCGCCCGGACTTCGGCTGCCTGCCCGTCAGCCTGCCACCGGGACGCGGAGGCTGATCGAATCTGCGGGAGCGGTGCCGGCGTCGGTGAGCACGAACTGGATCTCGACGCCGAGCGCAGACGTGAGCTTGAGAAGGGTCTGCGTGGTGGGGGCAACTTGGCCACGTTCGATTCGGCTGATGTCGGCCTGCGTCACTCCGGAAAGCTCTGCGAGGTCTGACTGGCGCAAACCCCGAGCCTTGCGTGCACCGAAAATGACTGAGCCGAATGCTGCGGCCTGATCGAACGCGCGCATCAGGTCACGCTGGGCAGGACTCATCGTCGCCTCGCGCTCACGCGCGTATTCGGCAAAGGTCTTTGCCATCAGTCGCTCCTTTCAGACAAGTCCAAGTTTATGTGCGAAACCACATGCAGGCAAGCTACTTCTTCCTGGCGCGCTTCGCTTCCGCCAACCTCCAGTGAGTCAACCGCTTGCGAGCCTGTTGAATCTCCCGGTTCCGCTGCCGCGGACTGTCATCACTGCCCTTGTCGTAGCCGTGGATCAGGAGCACGACCTTGTTGCCGTGGAAGTGAACAAAGACCCGGAGCAGGATCTTCTTCTGAGTCGGTAGACCCTCCACCGGCTCGTGGCCCGCGAGCCCTTCGATGGTGGCGGCGTCGTGTCGGACGCGAAACTCATGTAGTCCGTCTCCCAACGCCTTCAGCCACGGCGTCGAGGCCAAGGCAATGCCGTGGACCTCAAGAAACCGCAAGATGCCGGCACGGAGCGCCATGAACTCCGCGTCAGTAAGCGAGCCCATCCACGCCTCAACGGGACGACGTCCGGCGTCGTCCTCGTAGAACTCCGTTGTCCACTTGGGAGTCGCGGTCACGGGGCCAGCCTCCCATCACCCTCCGACATCTCCGCGAGTGTCGAGAGCCTCCGAGCGATCACGGCGTCGCGGTCCTCGGCGGCGTGTTGGTAGCGCATGGCCGCGCCAGGCGTGGAGTGGCCGAGCCGGTTCATCAGCTCGGCGAGCGTCGCTCCGGTCTACGCGGCGAGCAGGGCTCCGGTGTGGCCAAGGTCGTGCCAGCGCAGGTCTGGCCGACCGGCAGCAGAGCGGGCCGGGTAGTAGACCTCGTAGAGCGTGGAGGGTGCCATGTGGTGATTGCCATCGGCGGCCGACGGGAGGAGCAACGCAGTCGCACACGCTCGACGTTCCGGTCGGCGAGTGGGCGCTCGACCATCACCTGAAAGACCTGCGGGCGCTGATGAGCGGCGCCATGCAGTTCCGCCGAGCGATCGCGGCCTCGTACTCCTCGATGACACCAGGAGGCAACTCGATGTGCTGGCCGAGCACGGCCAAGCTCAAGACGAGTTCCTGGCCTCCTGGGAGGCCGAGCCCGGTGGCACCGGGATCCGGAGCGGGATGCGCTGCTGGCGGCGGCCACCGGTACGGGGGTGGTGGGTCAGACGTCGAAGGTGGCGGTTTCGAGGCGCTTCTTGAGGTCGTGGAGGAAGCGGCCGGCGTCGGCGCCGTCGACGAGGCGGTGGTCGTAGGTCAGGGCGAGGTAGACCATGTGGCGGATGGCGATGGTCTCGCCGAGGTCGGGGTCGTCGATGACCACGGGGCGCTTGACGACGGCGCCGGGGCCGAGGATGGCGACCTGGGGCTGGTTGATGATGGGGGTGTCGAAGAGGGCACCGAAGCTGCCGAGGTTGGTGATGGTGAAGGTGCCGCCGGAGAGCTCGTCGGGGGTGATCTTGTTGTTGCGGGTCCGCTCGGCGACGTCGGCGATCTTCTTGGCCAAGCCGGAAATGGACAGGTCGCCGGCGTCTTTGACCACCGGGGTGAGCAGGCCGCGTTCGGTGTCGACGGCGAAGGCGATGTTCTCGCGGTCGTAGTAGGTGACCTCGCCGGCTGCGCCGGAGTCGTCGAGGGTGAGGTTGGCGTTGAGTTTGGGGTGGGTCTTGAGGGTTTCGATGGTGGCTTTGGCGAAGAAGGGCAGATAGGTCAGCTTGACGCCCTCGCGGGCTTGGAAGGTGGCCTTGTTGGCCTCGCGCAGCCGGGCGATGTTGGTGACGTCGACTTCGATGACCTGGGTCAGTTGTGCGGAGATGTGGAGCGATTCAGTCATCCGGGCGGCGATGACCTTGCGGAGCCGGGAGACCTTCTCGGTGGTGCCGCGCAGCGGCGAGGGGGCGGCGGAGAGAGCAGCGGGTACGCCGGCGGGGGCTGTCTCGGCGGGTGCTGCGGCGGCGGGTGCCTTGGCAGCCTCCTCGGCCGCTTGGGCGGCGGCGAGCACGTCTTCTTTGCGGATGCGGCCGCCGACGCCGCTGCCGGTGAGGGTGGCCAGGTCGATGCCGTGTTGGGCGGCGAGTTTGCGGACCAGGGGGGTGACGTAGCCGTGGCCCTCGCCGTTGGACTCCGCGGCGGGAGCGACCGGAGTGACCGGGGCCGGGGTCTCGACCACGGGGGCCGGCGCCTCGACCACCGGGGCCGGTGCGGGCGGTGTCACCGGGGCCGGGGTCTCGATGACGGGTGCGGCGGCTGGCGTCTCCACGACGGGAGTGGGGGGCTCGGCCACGGGGGCAGGCTCGGGTTCGGCCGGGGGAGCAGCCGGCGCGGGGGGAGCGGGTGCGGCGGAGGCGTCGCCGACGACGGCCAGCTCCGCACCGACCTCGACGGTCTCGTCCTCGGCGACCTTGATGGCCAGCAGGGTGCCGGCGACCGGGGAGGGGATCTCGGTGTCGACCTTGTCGGTGGAGACCTCCAGGAGCGGCTCGTCGACGGCCACGGTGTCGCCGACCTGCTTGAGCCACCGGGTCACGGTGCCCTCGGTGACCGACTCGCCCAGGGCGGGCAGGGTCACCGACGTGCCGGAGGCCACGGCAGCGGGGGCAGCGGGCGCGGCGGCAGGGGGCTCGGGCA
>JASGGG010000199.1:0-3199 GCA_047605165.1 Nocardioidaceae bacterium | reverse complement strand
CCGCGCTCCTGGGCGCGGCTCTCGATGAGGTCGATCGAGCCGACCTCGCCGGGGCGGACCACCTGGTGCTCGTCGAGCAGGAAGACGGGTACGCGGGCGGCGTTCAGGAGCTCGTCGATCTGCGGGCCGGCATGCTCGCGGACGACCTTGGGCGTGTACCGGTTGACGGACTTGTCACGGATACGGTGCGCCTCGTCGAGGATGAGGACGTCGAGGCCGTTGCGATCGGCGTCCATGAACGAGTTGAAGTACTTGAACAGCGACTGCGTCTGCGGCGAGCGGTGGCCGGCGACCTTGCGCAGGGTCTGGGTGAAGCTCTGCGACCCGGTCGCATGAAGTGCTGCTCGTCCGGAACGGGCGAGCTCGCCCAGCAGCGCCAGCGCGATGACGCTCTTGCCAGAGCCAGGTCCGCCGGAGATGACGACGGCGGTCTTGTGGTCCTCCCGCCGGGCTGCCTCGACCTCGTGGAGCACGAGCTGGTAGGCGACCCGTTGCTCGTCCAGGAGCACGAAGTTCTCGCGCTCGCGGATCTCCGCCGCCGCGACGGTGAGCAACCGCTTGGAGGGGCGGATCGCTGACCCGAGGAGCAGGTCGGCGGCGTCTCGGCCGGGGTCGTCGGAGAAGTGGCCGCGAAGGAAGTCGACGAACTCGCCGCGCCGCTGACCGGTGAAGACCGGTGCGCTGCGGGCGGCGGGGACGGACCACAGCTCGCCGACGCCGTCGTCGGACGCGTTGTGGAGGTAGGCGACGCCCTGGATGCTGGAGTGGCTGGCGTCGATGGCGGTCGTGAAGTCGCGGAGGTAGCCGACATAGCCGGAGACCTGCAGCGAGGGGTGCAGCACCGGGCGGTAGGGGGCGCCGGGCACCTCGACGAGCGTGTCGTCGTCCTCCCAGCGGTGAGCGTGTGACCACTGCTTGAGCTCGACGACCAGGTAGGAAGGGCTCCCGGTGCGGGGATGTACCCCGGCAAGAACGACGTCGGTGCGCTTGGAGGTCAGCGGCAGCCGGTGCTCCAGGAGCACCTCGACGTGGCCGAGACCGGCGTGGACGAGGTCGCGCCCGAGCACGGGCAGCGACGCGCGCCACGCCCTCCGCTCGGCGACCGAGGGAGCGACGCCGGAGTAGGCAAGGGCTCTCGCGAGCGCCTCCTCTCCGGGGGACGGCGGCTCGAATGCGCGCGCCAGATCGCTCGCCAACAGGCGGTACGTCGACGCCAAGTGTTTCCCCCGGGCAGCACGATCAATCGTGCGGTGGGGGACATGTCGCGTGCGAAGTCCGTCGGTACCGCTGGTGGTGGGGAGTCTAGGGCAACGGGGTCTGTTGACTCGGAACGACTCGACTCCTGGCGCAGGAGTCGAGCATGCCGACAGGCCCGGCGAGCGCTGCGATTTCCGCGTGAGTGGGGGGCAGCTCCGAGGCGTCGTGGTGCGATGCTCGGGTCAACGCATCCCAGGGTCAGTTCGTCTGCCCTGTCGGGAGGTGGCGACCGATGTACCCGACGTAGACGTTGCCGTCGAGGTCGGTTGCATCGGAGTAGTGCGGGCGCGGGGACACCATGCCGAACTGGGCGATCTTGAAGTGAGCACCCATGAAGACCACACCTGATGGATGGATAGACAGCGGTACGGGCAGCTCACGGGGAGACCGATACTTGGCGTTGCTCTGAACATCATCGCTCTCGTTGCGGGCGTGACCATTGGCCGGGAAGGTGGGGTATCCCGACGGCGTGTTCGTCAGTGTCGCCGTTCCCGGATCCGGGAACGGCCAGGTCCAGCTCTTCCAGACGCGATCAGCGTGAAGACTGGACGACACTCAGGTCGAGCAGGCCCGCTCTCTCGGCTGCTCTCTCTGGCGTCGAGCTCGAGCACGTCCAGATGATGGCGGGGCAGTCGACCCAGGAGATCCCGGCAGAGCTCGCAGGCTTGATCCGGGAGGTGGTGAGAGCGGTGGCGGGCCGGAAGATCCGTGATGATCCGGACCAGCCCTGAGGAGCTGACCACCACGCAGGCAGCGCAGGAGCTCGGGATCTCACGACCGACTCTGATGAAGATGATCCGCAACGGCGAGATCCCAGCGCACAAGGTGGGGACAAACACACACCTGCGAAAGGCCGCCGTCAGGGTGAAGCGGCACGAGCGACTGACTGCCCGACGGCAAGCCCTCGCAGAGTTGATGGAGCTCTGTGACGACCTCGGTGAGATGGAGGACCTGGCTAGTCGTGCGCTCGACCGCCGCGCCACCCCGATACCGACGGACGCTGGAGTGTGAGGCCGACGTTCCAACTGGATAACTGAATCGTTGGAGCGTGGCGGCGACGCTCCAAGCCTGTTAGGAGGCGGGCGTGGACGCTCCAACTGAAACCGGATCTAGTTGTAAGTTGTCCATGTGGATGGGTCGAAGTTCGTGGACTCGATGTTCGGCAGCGCCACGCGCGAGCCGGGAAACCGTCACGGGTTCACCTACTACCTGCCGAAGCCGATGCCCCGCCACCTCGACTTGTCAGCGAGGGTCGTCACCGCACTCTCAGATGCTGACGCAGCGCTCGGACACCTTCAAGGCCTCGGCATGCTCATCACCGATCCCAGCCTGCTCATCGGCCCCTACCTCCGGCGTGAGGCACTGGCGAGCTCTCGGATCGAAGGCACGCAAGCATCGCTGTCCGATGTGTTCCAGTCCGAGATCGACGCCGATGCTCGCAACGACGACACCGCGGAGGTATCTCGCTACCTCGCTACCTCGAGGCGACACACCAGGCCTACGAACTCGCGAAGAGCCTGCCGATCACCGAGCGCCTGATCCTCCGTGTGCACGAGACGCTGCTCACCGGAGTCCGCGGCGAGGAGAAGTTGCCTGGGCAGTTCCGCACGACACCAGTGTGGGTCGGCCAGGCAGGCGCGACCCCCGGGACCGCGATCTTCGTGCCTCCGCTGCCGCAGCATCTCGGCGACTTGCTCGCCGACTGGGCGAGGTTCGTCAACGACGACGGCAAGGCCCTACCGGCTCTGATCCAGGCGGCGCTGATGCACTACCAGTTCGAGACGATCCACCCGTTCCTCCACGGCAACGGGCGCATCGGGCGGCTCCTCATCAACCTGCTGCTCATGGAGCGGGGACGACTCCCGCTCCCGCTGCTCTACCTGTCCAACTACTTCGAGACGCATCGCGACGAGTACTACGACCGACTCCAGGCCGTCCGTGA
>JASGGG010000198.1:0-3249 GCA_047605165.1 Nocardioidaceae bacterium | reverse complement strand
CCGGCGACTACCCGCAGTACGACGGCGGGGGCGAGGCGTGGTGCTCCCCTACCTCGGTATCCATGGTGCTGGGCTACTACGACGCGCTGCCGGCGCGCTCGGCGTACTCCTGGGTGCCCGCCAAGCACAAGCAGGGCTTCGTCGACGCGGCGGCGCGCTGGACCTACGACAAGCGCTTGAAGGGCACCGGCAACTGGGCGTTCAACACGGCGTACGCCGGCACCCGCACCGGACGCGCGTACGTCACCAGGCTGCCTGACCTGCGGGCGGCTGAGCAGCTGATCGCCGACGGGATCCCGATCGTGGCGTCGATCTCGTTCGCACGCGGGCAGCTCACCGGCGCGCCGATCTCGGCGACCGCCGGCCACCTGCTCGTGATCGTCGGGTTCACCAAAACCGGCGCCGTCGTCGTCAACGATCCGGCGGCACCGACGAACAAGACCGTGCGACGCACCTACTCCCGCGCCCAGTTCGAGGCGGCGTGGCTGCGGAAGTCCGGCGGGCTGGCGTACGTGATACGAGCCCCTGCAACGTAGGCGCCGTCGGCGTCAGACGCGTGCGCTGGCAAGGCGGAGGAGCGAAGGCGGCCTCTAACCTTCCGCGGTGAAGGAGACCGTATGCCAGCCGGTGGCGCCGTCGGGTACGACGTCCTGCTTGACCGGCGTCTGCGTGTAGCCACTCTTGTCGGTGGCCCGCACCGTCAGCGTGTGGTTGCCCGGCGACACCTCGATGACCGTGCGCCACTGCACCCAGGTGTCGACGCCGGGCACCGGGGCGAGGTCGGCGTCGGTCCAGGCATGACCGTCCAACCGGACCTCGACTCGCTCGATGCCGGTGTGCTGGGCCCAGGCGCTGCCGGCGACCGTGACCGAGCCGGCCATCGCCCGGCCGCTGTTGGGCACCTCGATGCGCGACTGGGTCTTGACCGGCCCCCGCGCGGCCCAGCCGCGGTCGGTCCAGTAGGCGTTGAACCTGTCGAAGCGGGTGACCTCGAGGTCGACCAGCCACTTGGTCGCCGACACGTACCCGTACAACCCCGGCACGACCATCCGCACCGGGAAGCCGTGCTCGAGGGGCAGCGGCTTCCCGTTCATCGCGATCGCCAGCAGCGCGTTGCGGTCGTCGGTCAACGCGGCCACCGGCGTGCCGCAGGTCCAGCCGTCGACCGAGGTCTGCAGCACCGCGTCGGCATGGGGGTGTACGCCGGCCCGCGCGAGCACCTCGGCGACGCGGACGCCGCTCCACCAGGCGTTGCCGATCAGGTCACCTCCGACCTCGTTCGACACGCAGCACAGGGTGATCCAGTCTTCGGTGATCGCGCTGTTCAGCAGGTCCTGGTAGCTCAGCGTGAGCTCCTGGTCGACCATGCCGTGGATCCGGAGCTTCCAGTCGTCCGGGTCGATCGTCGGGACCGCGAAGGTGGTATCGATCCGGTAGAACTCGCTGTTAGGCGTACGCCATCGGCTGAGTCCGTCGATCCGGAGGTCCGCTCCGGTCGGCTCCCGGCCAGCGGACACGGGCAGCTCGAGCAGGTCGCGGGCCTGCTCGACCTCGCGACGGCGCTTGCCCCAGTAACGGCCGGCGACACCGACGAAAGCGGCGCCGAGGACGGCTGCGCCGGTGCGGATCAGGAACGTCCGGCGGTGATCGAGATCCGGCCGGCGATCGAGTGCCGGCTGCGAGGTACGAGCAGCTGGCGTATCGAGATCCACGACAGCATTGGGCGTCGTCGCGCCCTCACGAAGCGGGTCGGTCAGCAGCTTGAGCAGGATCAGCCAGACAGTCGCGCCGACGAGGACGGGCAACAGCGCGCTGGCCGTGTCGCCGGTCGATCGCGCGGCGCCGATCGCGCCCAGGGCGGCCAGCACCCCGAACACCAGCGCACCGCGGGTATAGCGGCGCTGGGCGAGCATGCCGGCCCAGGCAGACAGCAGGAACGCCGCCACGAGGACCCCGATGCGGAGTGCGGGTTTGTCGGCCTGACCCACCAGGTGGATGAGCTTCTCCGCCAGAGGCCCGGGTGTCAGATCCCGGACCAGCTCCGCGACTGAGGCGACCGGCCCGGTGCGCTGGTTGAGCAGCGAGGCCACCGCGGCGGCAGCGACGACACCAGCCAGACCTGTGGCCAGCCCGGCCACTGCGCCACGCCAGTGTGCTCTCACAGACTCATCCTGCCGCACGCGGCGAAGCAGGACGCGGCATCGCGGCAACAGCGGCACCGGTAGCCGAGAACTCCCCCGGGTAACTCATGCCTGCCGCGCGACGACAGCGCCTCCTGGCGCAAACTCCTACCGCCCACGGTGGCGCCGGAACAGGACCTTGCGACTCGATGAGGAATGATCGGAGCCGTGGCAGCCTCATCTCGTCCCCGGGTCGGCATCGGCACCGATGTGCACCGGTTCTCCGCCGGCCGGCCGATGCACCTGGCCGGACTGCACTTCCCCGACGAGTCCGCGGGCCTCGAGGGTCACTCAGACGCGGACGTCGCCGCGCACGCGGCGTGTGATGCGTTGCTGTCCGCAGCCGGTTTGGGCGATCTCGGTAGCAACTTCGGCACCTCGGCCCCCCAGTGGGCGGGCGCCGCCGGGACCGCACTGCTCGCCGAGACTTGTGCGCGCGTACGCTCCGCTGGCTTCGAGATCGGCAACATCGCGATCCAGGTCATCGGCAACCGGCCCCGGCTCGGCCCCCGCCGCGCCGAAGCCGAGCAGTTGCTGTCAGAGTGCGCCGGGGCCCCCGTCACCATCAGCGCGACCACCACCGACGGGCTCGGCCTCACCGGCCGCGGCGAGGGCCTGGCCGCGATCGCCACCGCTCTCCTCTTCTAGCCAAAGTGGGCCTGTCGGCCCGCCGGGTTAGGGGCCGGGAATGGCCCGGAAACGGCGCAGCGCCCACAACGCCGGGGCGTGTCGTAGCGTCGGGCAGGTGGATGCCTGTTCCGCGGTGCGGTCGGCTGACGCTACCGCGGCTCTGTGAATCTATTTCCGGTTAGCCGAGTGGGCGCATCCTGGTCGTCGGGTTGGGGCATCCTCACCCGACTGATGCTGGATTGTGGCCGATCCCGACGACGATCGCTGGATTGTGGCCGATGACGACACCGACACGCCGGGCGGACATGTCACCATCGGCCACAACCCAGCCCGGGCCAGCCCCCGGGTACGGTTCGCAGGCGTCACGCCGGAGCAGTCACCCCGGGAGCAGGAGTGGTCGCAGACGACAAGCTCACCGCAGGGAATCGTGTCGTATGCG
>JASGGG010000197.1:0-3253 GCA_047605165.1 Nocardioidaceae bacterium | reverse complement strand
CGATCTTCATCCGGCGGCACTCGTTGAGGTAGACCGCCATCTTGTCCTTGTCGTCTTTGACCGACGTCAACAGGGCAGCCATGTACTCCTGCGGGTAGCGCGCCTTGAGGTAGGCGGTCCAGTAGGAGATCACCCCGTAGGAAGCGGAGTGGGCCTTGTTGAAGGCGTAGTCGGCAAACGGGACCAGGATGTCCCACAGCGTCTTGATCGCCTTGGCTGAAAAGCCTCGCTCGAGCATGCCGGCCTCGAAGCCCTCGAACTCCTCAGCGAGCTTCTTGTGGTCCTTCTTGCCCATGGCCCGGCGCAGGTTGTCGGCTCGTCCGAGCGTGTAGCCCGCGAGCTGCTGGGCGATCGACATGACCTGCTCCTGATACACGATCAGGCCGTAGGTGCCACCCAGAATCGGCGTGAGTGCCTCGGTGAGCTCGGGGTGGATGAAGTCGATCGGCTGCTTGCCGGTCTTGCGCAGCGCGTAGTTGGTGTGGGAGTTGGCGCCCATCGGGCCGGGCCGGTAGAGCGCGAGCACAGCGGAGATGTCCTCGAAGTTGTCCGGCTGCATCAGCCGGAGCAGCGAACGCATCGCTCCACCGTCGAGCTGGAAGACGCCGAGCGTGTCACCACGGCCGAGCAGCTCGTAGGCGGCCTTGTCGTCGAACTCGAGCTCTTCCAGCACCAGGTCGACATCGCGATTGGCTTTGATGTTCGCGACCGCGTCGTCGAGCACGGTCAGGTTGCGCAGGCCGAGGAAGTCCATCTTGACCAGCCCGAGCGACTCGCACATCGGGTAGTCGAACTGGGTGATGATCGCGCCGTCGGAGTCGCGGCGCATGATCGGCACGACGTCGATCAGCGGCTCGCTGGACATGATCACGCCGGCGGCATGCACACCCCAGTTGCGGATCTGGCCCTCCAGGCCGAGCGCGGTGTCGTAGATGCGGCGTACGTCGGGGTCGGCCTCGTGCAACGAGCGGAAGTCGTTGCCGTCGTTGTAGCGGTCGTGGTCGGAGTCGAACAGCGCCTTGAGCGGCACGCCCTTGCCCATCACGTCCTCGGGCAGTGCCTTGGTGATGCGTTCCCCGTCGGCGAACGTGTAGTCGAGCACCCGGGCGGCGTCCTTGATCGCGGCCTTGGCCTTGAGCCGGCCGAACGTCGCGATCTGCGCGACCCGGTCCGAGCCGTACTTGTTGGAGACGTAGGTAATGACCTCGGCGCGACGACGGTCGTCGAAGTCGATGTCGAAGTCGGGCATCGACGGCCGCTCGGGGTTGAGGAACCGCTCGAAGACCAGCCCGTGCCTGATCGGCTCCAGATCGGTGATGCGCAATGCGTACGCCGCGATCGAGCCAGCACCCGAGCCGCGGCCGGGCCCGACCCGGATGCCGTTCTCCTTGGCCCAGTTGATGAAGTCCGCGACCACGAGGTAGTAGCCGCAATACCCCTTGGTCCGGATGACGTCGATCTCCATCTCGGTGCGCTGCTTGACCTCGTCGGAGAGCTCGTCGCCGTAGCGGGCATGGATGCCGCGCCAGACCTCCTCGACGAACCAGGACTCCTCGTCGTACCCTTCGGGCACGTCGGCGCGAGCCATGTAGCCGCCGGTCGACTCGACGAACTCGACCTCGCAGCGCTCCGCGATCAGCAACGTGTTGTCGCAGGCCGCCTTCAGGCCGAACCGGTGCTCCCACAGATCGCGCATCTCGTCGGCGGACTTGATGTAGTAGCCACCGCCGTCGAACTTCAACCGCTTGGTGTCGGAGAGTCGCTTGCCGGACGCCACACAGATCAGCGCGTCGTGGGCGTCGGCGTCACCGGGGCGCGTGTAGTGCGAGTCGTTGGTCGCGATCGGCGGGATGCCCAGCTCCCGGCCCAGTCGCAGCAGGTCGTCGCGGACGACCTTCTCGATGCCGATGTCGTGGTCCATCAGCTCCAGGAAGAAGCTCTGTTTGCCGAAGATGTCCTGGAGCTCGCCTGCTTCCCGCTTGGCCTCCTCGTACTGCCCGAGCCGCAGCCGGGTCTGGATCGCGCCCGAGGGGCAGCCGGTCGTGGCGATCAGGCCCTTGGCGTAGCGCTCCAGCAGCTCGCGGTCGGCGCGCGGCTTGAAGTAGAAGCCCTCCAGGCTGGACAGCGACGAGAGCCGGAACAGGTTGTGCATGCCCTCGGTGGTCTCCGAGAGCATCGTCATGTGGGTGTAGGCGCCACCGCCGGCGACGTCGTTGCCGCCTTCCTCGGTACCGTCGCCCCGGTCGCCCTTGCCCCAGCGGGTGCGCCGCTTCTCGAACCGGCTGGTGCCGGGCGTGAGGTAGGCCTCCAGCCCGATGATCGGCTTGACCCCGTATTTCCGGGCCTTCGACCAGAAGTCGTAGGCGCCGTGCAGGTTGCCGTGGTCGGTCATCGCGATCGACGACATGCCCAGCTCGGTGACTCTCGCGAAGAGCTCGTCGAGCAGCGAGGCACCGTCGAGCATGGAGTACTCGGTGTGGACGTGGAGGTGCGCGAAGCCGTCTCGCGATCCGCCCGACATCGACCAGTGCTCCTTCCACGGCATACGACGAACAATGCTGAGACCCGACAGGGCACGAACCCGAAGGGTCGGTGCGGTCGCGTCAGGGGAAGAAGGTCAGCCTATGCGACCGCACGATGGACGGTAATCCGCCCCGCCGACACATTGACGGCAAGTAGCTTTTCCCCGTGACCGCACTGGACCGGGTCCTCATGATTCGAGACGGCCGTGAGATCGCCCTACGAGCAGCCAACTGGAATCACTGGCTCCGGCAACACTCCTACGCGGTTGTTCACTGGCAGCATGCGCCAGCCAGCAACCGCGCAAGCCAACGACCCACCGACCAACCCGGACTGCGGGAACAAATCGGACCCAGAGCTGGGTGGCCGCTCCTCGAAAGCAAGCAACCGGACCACAGCGCGACTGGAGGTAGCCAGTCCACCGCCGAGCCTCCACCCGAAGCCACCAGAGCAGGGACTGTCTGGTCGATAACTGCGATCCCACCTGAATATGGGAAAGCGTCGGACGCTCGCCGGACGGGAGCGGGGCGCAGTGGCGGGGTGGAGTCGTCAGGCCGTCCCATCACGCTGCCGCTCACAGTGCTGGCTGAGGCAGCGGCGCACGGGGAGGTGGTGGGGTGGGCCGAGGTCGTCGCTACCAGCGAGGTGGTGGCGATCCGCCCCTGTCGAGCTCGTGGTGCTGCTGGCGTCGCCAACTGAGCCAGCGGCCCAGCGGTGGTCAGGCGGCGGTCAG
>JASGGG010000196.1:0-3295 GCA_047605165.1 Nocardioidaceae bacterium | reverse complement strand
GCGGCTCCGATCGCCACCGCTGCCCGCTCGAGGTGGCGTGCCTCGATCTGGCCGAGGCGGTACTCGCCGCCGACCTTCATGGCGAGCTTGGCCTTGTGCCGCAGCTCGGGCGCGCGCTCGAGGAGGGCAGCTGAGGTGAGGTCGTAGAGCGGGGCCAGGAGCACCCTGGGTCCGACGTGTGCCAAGGCGAAGTTCTTGGCGTGGGCGTCGGTCCCGGCAGCGACCCAGTTGAACGCGATCGCCTGGGTGAGCAGCTGTCGGGCGCCAGCGCGATCGCGGGGGTCGATGGCGGTGTTGACCAGGCCGCCGATCTGCGCAAGGCCCGGCCCGCCGTCCGACTCGTACTTGCGATGTCGGGAGACGCCGAGGGCCTGGCACAGATCCTCCTGGTGGATGCGCAGGGTTCGGCCATCGGGGCCGGTCACTCGGTCGAAGCGCTGTGAGACCAACGCGACCTCGTCGCCGAACCGGAGCAGATCCGTGTCTACGACGCCAATGCCGAGCCGGGAGGCCGCACGCATGGTCACGTACTCGGCGAGCACGGAGTGCTCGCGGTGAGGGATCCCGACCTTGAACACGTGGGTGGAGGGAGCGCGGCCAGTCGGCAGTGCCCACCCGTCACCGGCCCGGGCTGCGGCGAACTTCCCCTGAGCACCCCCCAGGGAGTAGCGCCCCCCGTGCTCACCGAACGTCCACGCCGACTCGTCGTGGCGCAGGGCCGCCAGAGCGTCGTGGATGTCTTCCTCGGTCAGAGGGACTTCTCCGGCAGCATCGTCGGGGAAGACACCGTGGGGGACGACCTGGACGGCGCCGGCACAGTCCAGGCCCATGTGGCGCAAGAGGTTGAACGCCGAGGCACGTCGCTCGTCGAATCTGGCTGCCCACCGCTCACGCAAGGTGTCGTTGTCGGGCAGGAGGTTGTCGATCCACGGCTCGACCACCTCGGGCGGGTGCGCAGTGAGGGTCTTCGGCATCGAGACCGAGAGCGCGGGGGTGTGCGGGCTGGCCCGGTAGGCGTCGTCGTAGGCGAACCCGACTGCGCCGGCGTCGTACTGGGTGAGCTCGCCGGCGTAGTGACCGCCGATCCAGACGTCGAGAACCTCAGCCATGGCGTCGGCTCGTGGCGATGAGGTGGGAGAGGGCCGTGGCGTCGACACTGGGCACGAGTTCTGGAGACACGTCGAGCACGAGACCGACTGCGTGGAGGGCGTCGAGAACGAAGTGGACCTGCGCGGTGGGTGCGCCCTGCTCGGTGCTGATGACCCACTGGCGGGTCGCCCCGATCATCTCGGCGACCTGGCTCTGGGAAAGGCCGCGCTCACGTCGCGCCTCTCGGAGAAGCGCTCCGAGGTCGGCCGCATCACGAACGATCACGGGAATGTCACCTCCAATTGACATCTATCGGAATGTCAACGATAGACGACATGGCGATCTGTAGCGCCTGAGAGCCGACTGGTCAGCTGCCCGGGCTCAACCGCGGCGTCGGTAGATCCGGTCGCGGATGGGTAGTGCACCACACCCAGGCGGGCGTGCCGGCGGCTGCGGCGGCGTGCTCGGCCAGGTCGGCGCTGTGACGGTCGCCGGCGATATAGGCCGCGACCGGCTCGGGGGTGTCTGTCAGCACCAGGGAGGGAGTCGGGATGCCGCTCGTCATGCCATAGCGCAGGGGAGTGGTGAACCGGCGCTGCTGGTCGACCGCGGCGATGAGCAGGTCGACCTCGGCAGTGGTGCTGTGGGGGAGCCAGTTGACGTCGGTGCACAGGAAGGCTGCGTCCTCGACGACCGGATAGCCGCCGCGACTTAACGAGAACGTGGCAGCCATGACCAGGTGCCCCGGGGTACGGGCGTGGAGCTCGATCTGCGGGAACCGTTCGCCAAGGTTCGCGAGCAACTCGTCGCCGACCATGAACGGTGGCCTGGCCATTTGCTTGACCGCGATCGCCTGGCCGTACCGGGCGGGCTTGATCCCGGCCCACTCGAGGACCGCCAGGCCGAACGGGCGCTGGTCGCGGTAGGTGCTGGAGGTGGTGGCCAGCGGCTCCCAAGCAGCCTGGCGCCTGGCCTCGATCTGGGCGAGGTCGCGCCGGTCGAAGGGCTCGGGGATCCAGAGCAGCTCGGCCAGACTGCGGCCACCGATCATGGTCTGCTCTGCCACCCGGGTCAGGTGATAGCGGATCAGCGACCAGTTCCGCTTGCCGGCCATCTTGGGGGACCAGCGGGTGAAGCCGGCCTCGTCCCACAGGTAGTGGAGAAGGGCCTCCAGGCTCACGGCCCTCGACGGTGGCGACGAGTGTCGAGAGGTTCCACCGAGTTGACCTGACGAGTCGGCCCGTGGCCGGTCGGGATTGCGGTGAAGGCGAAACCCGAGCCGCAGGACGGTCGCGCCGTCGGCGTTGACATCGGTGGCTATCTCGCCGCGTCCGGAGAGAGCCTGGGGTGGCTCGTAGGACTCGCAGTCGTGGTGATGTCTGGGGCCGCTGTTCGGGAGCCGTTTGATGATGAACCGGCCCGTGGGGGTGCGTGCGACGTAGGTCTCCACACCTGCTCTGACGCACTCGCAAAGTGGTCGTGTTTGCTTGTCGTGGGCTAGGGCGAGGAGCTGCTGGGCAGCGCGGTCGCCAGGGTCGGTGATGCGTCGGCCGGCGACGAGCCAGGAGTGTGGTTGGTGGGTCAATCCCGTTCACCTCCTTGCCTGAAGCGACTGCCGTGTGGCTCCCATCTTGGCCCTCAGAGTAGCGGCGGGGACCGTCAAGAAGCCGAGAGTCGAAGTTCTGCAAGGGTCGGGGAAAAGTTCTTCGACTTTTCGGGGAACGTTGCGTTGACCTGCGCAAACGCGCCAGAAGCGGTCGTTCGGGTGGCACGTTCCTCCACCGAAATCGGGGGTTGGGGGAACGAAACCGGTAACGCCCGAAGGCGACCTTTCCGTCGTGACCAACCACGACGAAAGGATCGCGATGAGCGTGCAGCAGCAGCTGGGCCTAGAAGATGACGGCCTGCTCGTGCAGCAGATCAGGGAGCGCTGGTCGACGTGGTCTGCCCACGACGAGCGGCTGGCTCCCATCGAGGAGTTCAGCCAGCTCCGTGAGTGGCTGCGCTCGGCCGGAGTAGAGGAGCGCGATGACGCTCTGTACGCACTGGCGTGCATGGCCGCCAAGGACGCAGGCAACGATCCTGTGGCGGGCGCTGCGCTGGCCTGGGCGCTCCTTCCGGGGGTCGCCATGGTGGCGGCCCGCATGGCCGGGTATGCGCCCCGCATGGACGCGCGGTTCGCCGCGCAGCTGTGGCTGGAGTGCCG
>JASGGG010000195.1:0-3301 GCA_047605165.1 Nocardioidaceae bacterium | reverse complement strand
GCGGGCCGTTGATCGCCAAGCTCCCGTCGGCCAGGTTCTCGCTGGTCGGCGCGATGGTGGCGCCGACGACGGCACCGAAGGAGCCGAGCGGATCGGCGCCCTGGTTGAGGGCTGCGAGGCAGTCGAGCATCTCCTCCGCGACCGTCGCGCCGGCCTCGGTGCGGGCATGCTGCACCTGGGGCCCTTCGGGGTTGGAGGTGAGGGCGAGCACGAACACCCCGGCGTCGTTGTCCCGCGCGGTGTCGATCATCGGCGTCACGGACCCGAAGCCGAGATACGGGCTCGCGGTGATCGCGTCGACGACCATCGGCGCGTCCGCACGGAGGTAGGCGTCGGCGTACGCCTGCGCGGTCGAGCCGATGTCGCCGCGCTTCACGTCGAGCAGCACCAGGGTGCCCGCACCGCGCAAGGCCCGGATCGCGTCCTCGAGCACCTGCACCCCGGCCGCACCGAACCGCTCGAAGAACGCCGACTGCGGTTTGACCATCGCGACCTGGCCGGCGTACGCCTCCACCGTGATGTCGGTGAACCGTCGCAGCCCGTCGACGTCGTCGCTCAGCCCCCACTTCAGCAGCAGCGGCGCGTGCGGGTCGAGGCCGGCGCACAGCGGGCCGAACGCGTCCAGTGCCCCGCGAAGACGGGTGCCGAAGGTCAGGCCAGAACTCATAGCGGGACTCCTTCCGCAGCACCGGCGAGCGCGGTCTGGAGGCGGTGCGGCCAGGCCGGGCCGCCGTAGACGAAGCCGGTATAGGCCTGCAGCAGCGTCGCACCGGCGGCGAGCCGGGCCTCGGCCTGGGCGGCGGTGGCGATCCCCCCGACCCCGATGATGGTCAGTCCGGGGCCGACCCGCTTGCGCAGCCTCGCCGTCACCTCCAGCGCACGAGCGGTGAGCGGCTGCCCCGAGAGGCCCCCCGCGCCTGCCGCGGCGACGGCCTCGGGGCTGGAGGTCAGGCCATCGCGGGAGATCGTGGTGTTGGTCGCGACGATACCGTCCAGTCCGAGTCCGACGGCCAGGTCGGCGACCGCGTCCACGTCCTCGTCGGCCAGGTCAGGGGCGATCTTGACCAACAGCGGCAGCGGCCGGTCGAGGCTGGACTCGAGCACCGACTCGGCCTCGTTGCGTACGGCCGTCAGCAGTGGCTCCAGCTTGTCGACGGCCTGGAGGTCGCGCAGGCCGGGAGTATTGGGTGAGCTGACGTTGACCACGAGATAGTCGGCGTACGGGGCGAGCAGCCGGGTGCTCTTGCGGTAGTCGACCGCGGCCTGCTCCTCGGGCACCACCTTGGTCTTGCCGATGTTCACACCGACGATCACGTCCCCTCTGCGCCGGGCGCGGCGGGCCGCGAGCCGCCGAGCGATCACCTCGGCGCCGTCGTTGTTGAAGCCCATCCGGTTGACGATCGCGTGGTCGTCCTTGAGGCGGAACAGCCGCGGCCGGTCGTTGCCGGGCTGCGGCTCGCCGGTGACCGTGCCGATCTCGACGAACGAGAAGCCCAGCGCGGCCAGCGCGTCGATCGAGCGGGCGTTCTTGTCGAACCCGGCCGCAAGCCCGAGCGGCCCAGGGAACCGCAGCCCCATCGCCTCGACCGGCCGGTAGTGGTGTCGTCTCCTCGCCAGCGCGGTCGCCGGGCGTGCGACGCGGATGCCTCGGGTGGCCCACCCGTGGATCGACTCGGGGTCGACGCGGGTCAGGACCTGGTCGAACAGCGTGCCGTAGAACGTCACCGCAGTTGTCCCTGGGCAGCCCAGTCCTGCAGCGAGCGCACGCCGATCGAGCCGCCCCGCAACGCTTCGACGCCCTGCACCGCGGCCGCGAGGCCCTGCACGGTGGTGATGCACGGGACGTTGTTGCGCACGGCCGCGGTGCGGATCTCGTACCCGTCGACCCGGGCGAAGCCGCCGCCCGAGCCGTGCGGGGTGTTCACGATCAGGTCGATGTCGCCGTCGTTGATCAGCTGCACCGTGGTGGGCTCGCCGTTGGGGCCGGGACCTTCGTGGTGCTTGCGGACGACCGTGGCCTTGATGCCGTTGCGGCGCAGCACCTCGGCGGTGCCCTGGGTGGCGAGCACCTCGAAGCCGTTGTCGGCCAGCACCTTGACCGGGAAGATCATCGTGCGCTTGTCGCGGTTGGCCATGCTGACGAACACCTTGCCGCTGGTGGGCAATGGCCCGTACGCGGCGGCCTGGGACTTCGCGAACGCGGTCCCGAAGTCGGAGTCGAAGCCCATCACCTCGCCAGTGGACTTCATCTCAGGACCCAGCACGGTGTCCACGTTCGTCCCGTCGACGGTCTTGAACCGGTTGAACGGCATCACGGCTTCCTTGACCGCGATCGGCGCGTCGGGCGGCAGCATCCCGCCGTCGGTCTCGGGCAGCACTCCGGCCTGCCGGAGCGAGGCGATCGACTCCCCCATCATCACCCGGGCAGCGGCCTTCGCCAGGGGCGTCGAGGTCGCCTTGGAGACGAACGGCACGGTACGGCTGGCCCGCGGATTGGCTTCCAGTACGTAGAGCACGTCGGAGCCGATCGCGAACTGGATGTTGATCAGGCCACGCACCCCGATGCCCTCGGCGATCGCCCGCGTCGCTTCGCGGACCTGGTTGATCTCACTGTCGCCGAGCGTGATCGGCGGCAGCGCACACGAGGAGTCGCCGGAGTGGATACCGGCCTCCTCGATGTGCTCCATCACCCCGCCGAGGAACAGGTCGGTGCCGTCGTAGAGCGCGTCGACGTCGATCTCGACCGCGTCGTCGATGAACCGGTCGACCAGCACCGGCCGGTCAGGAGAGATCTCGGTCGCCGCCTCGATATAGGCCTTGAGCGCGTCGTCGCCGTACACGATCTGCATGCCCCGGCCACCCAGCACGTACGACGGGCGCACCAGCACCGGGTAGCCGATCTCCGCGGCGATCGCACGCGCCTCGGCGAACGAGGTGGCCATGCCGTGCTTGGGTGCGGTCAGCCCTGCCTCGGCCAGCACCCGCCCGAACGCACCGCGCTCCTCGGCCAGGTTGATCGCCTCGGGTGAGGTGCCCACGATCGGCACGCCCGCGTCCTCCAAGCCCTGTGCGAGCCCGAGCGGCGTCTGGCCGCCGAGCTGGCAGATCACGCCGGCGACCGGACCGGCCGCGAGTTCGGCGTGGTAGATCTCCAGCACGTCCTCCAGTGTCAGCGGCTCGAAGTAGAGCCGGTCGCTGGTGTCGTAGTCCGTGGAGACGGTCTCCGGATTGCAGTTGACCATGATCGTCTCGTAGCTCCCGGACAGCGCCAGCGACGCGTGCACGCAGGAGTAGTCGAACT
>JASGGG010000194.1:0-3310 GCA_047605165.1 Nocardioidaceae bacterium | reverse complement strand
CCCAGCCGATCCGCCGGATGTTGGTCTCCCGGTCATCGCGAGAGAAGGTCAGACCCGCCGACAGATGACGCCGTACGACGTCGCCGTCGAGCGACGTGTAGAGCCGGCCACTCGCGTCGTACGCCTCCATCAACGCCCGCGCGATGGTCGACTTGCCGCTGCCCGAGAGGCCGGTGAAGAAGACCACTACCCCGCCGCTCGGCTGCGGAGCAGCCGAGACCACCTCGGGGTTGCCGAGCCGACGCAGCACCTCGTGGACTGCGTTGTCGTCGGGAGCAAGCGGAATCGCGGCTGTCCCGGCAGGAAGCCCGGCCAGCGCAGCCCGCCGGTCGCGCAGGTGACCGACGAAGGCCACGCGCTGCGGGCGCTGCGGAGCAGGAGGCAGGACGAGGGGAGCGCCTTCGGCGTCGACCAACTCGACGTCAGGATCGGCCGGGTCGATCCCGTCGACGGGTCCGTCGAGGAGGCCCCAGTGGACGAGGGTGAGCCGGTCCACGACCGACTGGGGCGGGTGAATCTGGGTCACGCCAGTGATCGTAGGACCTCGTAGGGTGGCCGCATGGCGGAGGTGCTTGCGGAGATCGTCCGGTCCGGGTTCGTCGAGGGCCACCACTACGGCAGTGCCGTCACGTTGAACGCCGACGGCGAGGTGGTCCTCAGTGTCGGTGACCCTGGCGCCGCCTTCCTTCCTCGGTCGGCCAACAAGCCACTCCAGGCCCTCGCCATGCTCGGCCTCGGCCTGGACCTGGAGCCCCACCAGGTGGCGGTCGCGTGCTCCTCCCACGCCGGGGAGGAGATGCACCTGCGGGTGGTCCGCGAGATCCTCCACGGCGCCGGCCTCTCCGAGCAGGCGCTGGGCAACATCGAGGACTACCCCTACGACCCGTTCGATTCACGCGTGCGCGACGACTGGATCCGGGCCGGCCGCGAGCCCAACCGGATCGCGCAGAACTGCAGCGGCAAGCACGCCGCGATGCTGGCGACCTGCGTCACCCGCGACTGGCAACTCTCCGGCTACTTCGAGACCGACCATCCGCTCCAACTCGGGATCAAGAGTGGTTTCGAACGGATCACCGGCGAGGCGGCCACGGTCACGATCGACGGCTGCGGCGCACCGCTCCTCTCGGTCTCGCTGATCGGCCTGGCCCGTGCCTTCCGCTCGATCGCCCTCGCCGGCGACGGCGACGAGTGGAAGATCGCCACCGCGATCCGCACCTACCCCGAACTCGTCTCCGGCACGTACCGCGACGAGCGCCGTCTGCTCGCTGCGCTCCCTGGTGCGATCGGGAAACTCGGCGCCGAGGCCGTGTACGTCGTTGCGCTCCCCGACGGGCGTACGGCGGCCCTCAAGGTCGACGACGGCGGCGACCGGGCTCGGCCGGTGGTGATGGCCGCGCTCCTCCGTTCACTGGGAGTGGACTCAGCAGAGGTGGACGCCCTGGGCAGTCACGTCCTCACCGGCGGTGGCGTGCCGGTCGGTGAGATCAGGGCCGCTTTGCCGATGTGACCAGGGCCACGCCATGAGTGCTTGCAACTGTTAGCACATTGCAAGCAGGATGGTGCCTATGGCCAAGAGCAAGGGCATCCCGGTAGCCGCCACGGCGCGCGTCCTGGGTGACTACCTTCGGGAGCAGCGGGTGACGGCGCATCTGTCGTTGCGTCAACTCGCCGACCTGGCCGGCGTCTCCAACCCCTACCTCAGCCAGATCGAGCGGGGACTACGGAAGCCGTCGGCCGAGGTGCTGCAACAGATCGCCAAGGCTCTGCGGATCTCCGCGGAGTCGCTCTATGTCCGTGCCGGCATCCTCAGTCCCGAGGACGGCCTGGGCGGCTCAGTCGAGCTGGCCGTGCTGGGAGACAGCCGACTCAGCGAGCGGCAGAAGCAGTCGCTGCTCGATGTGTACGCCTCGTTCCTGGCGCTCAATCAAGGCGCCACTGAGACCGTCGCCACCACCATGAAATAGGAGATTGCAATGCCGAAGTTCGCCCTGCCCGAGATCAAGCTTCCCGAGGTCAAGCTGCCGTCCGTGAAGCTGCCGTCGGTCAAGCTGCCGGAGTTCAAGAAGCCGGAGTTCAAGCTTCCCGAGGTCAAGCTGCCCGAGTTCAAGAAGCCCGACGTGAAGCTGCCCGAGTTCAAGCTGACCGTCCTCACCGAGTCCGCGCTGGTGAAGCGCGGCGAAGCCGTTGTCGCCAAGATCCGCAAGACCGAGCCGGTCGTCGTGGCCGCCCCCGTCAAGAAGGCTCCGGCCAAGAAGGCGACCACCGCGAAGAAGACCGCTGCCAAGAAGGCTCCGGCCAAGAAGGCTCCCGCGAAGAAGACCACGGCCAAGAAGGCTCCCGCCAAGAAGGCATGACCGCACCGCCCTCGGGCGTCGCTGTCGAGGAACGCTCAGTAGGCTCCACTCATGGACCTGCTGGGCGTTCCGTCATTTGTCGTCACGCTCGTCTTTTACGTTCTGCTGGCGGTGAAGGTCTTCGCCTTCGTGAACTCGCTACTCTGGTCGGCCGAGCACTACCGGGCGGCAGAGAAGTGGACGAAGCCCGGCTGGGTGATCGTCCTCGGCATCGCGGTCGCGTTGCAGGAGGTCGCGGGCATCCCGATGATCGTCAACCTGGGGCTCACCGTTGCTGCGTTCGTCTACCTCGCCGACGTACGCCCGGCGATGGCCTCGCTCCGCCGACGCTAGGCTGGTCGCCGTGATCGGGGACGAGGTCGGCGACAGCGACAAGCGGCCGTGGGGAAGCTGGGAAGTCCTGGCGATCGGCGAGGGCTACAAGGTGAAGCGAATCCGGGTGGACGGGCACTCGCGGCTCTCGTACCAGACCCACAAGCACCGTGGCGAGCACTGGGTCGTCGCCGCCGGGACTGCCACCTGCGTCATCGACGGGGAGACCGTGGTCGCCACCGTCGGCGGCTGCATCGACATCCCGGTCGGGGTGCCGCACCGGATCGGCAACGCCCACGATGAAGAACTGGTGATCATCGAGGTGATGCGCGGCTCGTACGTCGGCGAGGACGACATCATTCGGCTCGAAGACGACTTCGGCCGGGCCGACGCCTGACCCGACGTCCCGTCAGGCGAGGTAGGTCCGCAGAATGTCGAGGTGGTCGCCGGGGTGGAAGCCGGTCGCCTCGATCTTCGACAGGTCCAGGACTGAGTTGAGCGGGCGGGGGCTGATGGGCTTCCCTGCCGCGACGGCATCGGCGAAATAGGCGTCGGTCGTGGTCGGCGCGACATCGGCTGGGTCGCGACCGGACAGGGTGAACACCTCGGCGGCGATCTGGCGCCAGGAGAGCGGTTCGCCGGCG
>JASGGG010000193.1:0-3365 GCA_047605165.1 Nocardioidaceae bacterium | reverse complement strand
AACACCTTCTCGACCGCGATCTTGATCTCGGTCTTGTTGGCGTCGGGGTGCACCAGGAAGGTGTACTTGTTGGCGTCGAGCAGGCCGTAGCTCTTCTCGGAGACGACCGGCGCGATCAGCACGTCGCGGTGGTCCTTGTGGAAGGTGCTCACTTCTCGTCCTCCCCAGAGTTGTCAGCCGCAGAGTTGTCAGCCGCAGAGTTCTCGGCCGCGACGGCCTTGACCGACTTGCCCTTGGCGGGGCCGGCCACGAAGGCGTCGAACGCGCCCTTGGTGAACACGACGTCGTCGGCCACGAGCACGTCGTAGGTGTTGAGCTGGTCGACGGCGATCAGGTGCACCTCGGCGGCGTTGCGCAGCGAGAGCCAGGTCAGGTTGTCGCCACGCTCGAGCACGACCAGCGCCTTGCGGCCCTCGGTGATCCCGCCGACCGCGGCCAGGGCGGCCTTGGTGCTGGGCTTGTCACCGGAGACGAACGACTCCACGACGTGGACACGGCCGGCGCGGGCCCGGTCGGAGAGCGCGCCACGCAGCGCGGCGACCTTCATCTTCTTCGGGGTGCGCTGGTCGTAGCTGCGGGGCTGCGGACCGTGGACGGTGCCGCCGCCGGCGAACTGCGGTGCCCGGGTCGAGCCCTGCCGGGCGCGACCGGTGCCCTTCTGCTTGTAGGGCTTACGGCCACCACCGCGGACCTCGCCGCGGGTCTTGGTGGCGTGCGTGCCCTGGCGCGCGGCGGCCTGCTGCGCGACGACGACCTGGTGGATCAACGGGATGTTGACGGCCGTGTCGAAGATCTCGCCGGGGAGATCGACCTCGAGAGCCTGAGCTGCGTCAGTCACTTGGCTTCTCCGTTCTTGGCAGCGGTGCGGATGATCACCAGGCCACCCTTCGGGCCGGGGACAGCGCCCTTGATCAGCACCAGGCCCTTCTCGGCATCGACCGAGTGGACCGAGACGTTCTGCGTGGTCACGGTGTCGCTACCCATCCGGCCCGCCATCCGCATGCCCTTGAAGACGCGGCCCGGCGTGGCACAGCCACCGATCGAGCCCGGCTTGCGGTGGTTGCGGTGGGCACCGTGCGAGGCGGAGACGCCGGCGAAGCCGTGGCGCTTCATCACACCCGCGAAGCCCTTGCCCTTGCTGGTCGCGGTGACGTCCACGACCTCGCCCGCGGCGAAGACCTCGGGGGTGAGCTCCTGACCGACCTCGTAGCTGGTGGCATCCGCGGTGCGAATCTCGGCCAGGTGGCGGCGCGGCGTGACGCCGGCCTTGGCGAAGTGGCCGGCGGACGGCTTGTTGACCTTGCGTCCGTCGATCTCGCCGAAGCCGATCTGGACGGCGTTGTAGCCGTCGGTCTCGGCACCGCGGATCTGGGTCACCACATTGGTGCCGGCCGCGATCACGGTGACCGGCACGACCTTGTTGTTCTCGTCCCACAGCTGGGTCATGCCGAGCTTGGTGCCCAGCAGCCCGCGGACGTTACGTTCGGTAGTCATGTCGTTTGGTGCCTTCTACAGCTTGATCTCGATGTCGACGCCAGCAGGCAGGTCGAGACGCATCAGCGAGTCGACGGTCTTCGGGGTCGGGTCGATGATGTCGATCAGACGCTTGTGGGTACGCATCTCGAAGTGCTCGCGCGAGTCCTTGTACTTGTGTGGCGAACGGATCACGCAGAAGACGTTCTTCTCGGTCGGCAGCGGCACCGGGCCGGCGACCTTCGCGCCCGTACGGGTCACCGTGTCGACGATCTTGCGAGCGGAGGTGTCGATCACCTCGTGGTCATAGGCCTTGAGCCTGATGCGGATCTTCTGTCCCGCCATCGCCTCGTACCTTCTCCTCGTCCTGAGCCCGCAGGCTCGTGCGCTTCGTGTCTCGTCGTGCTCCGGGAGGAGCACTCCGCCGTTGCTCCCCACCCCCGCGGTCGGGCGTGTCGCGCATGTTCTCGGCGCGCGACGCCACCCGAAGGCAGTGCGTTCGTTGTTGGGATGGCACCCGACGGAAGTCGGGCTGAGAGGGGTCTCGCGGTGCGGTCAGCGCACAAGCGACCGCCACCAAGCTCGGAGAACCGATTCAGCAGTCAAGTTGTGCACGACCCCGGCGACCCCGCCGGAGCAACTTGACTATCTTGCCAGAGGGCCCCGGGACAGGGCAAATCGAGCCCCCCATTCGTCTGTGTTGTTGCGTCTGTTCCAGGCATCGGTCTCGCAGACGAATCGGAGGGGTCAGCGGCGGGAGTAGGCGAAGTCTTGGATCTCGCGGCCTGCGGCCAGGCCGCGTCGCTCGAACTTCGTCACCGGGCGCTCGTCCCACCGCGGACAGCGACCACCGTCGAACGCCAGGTGTTGCCCGAGCACAGTCTCGATCTGTTCCGCGTAGTCGGGCCAGTCGGTCGCCAGCCGCCAAGGCCCGCCCGGCCGGAGGCGGGAGGCGACCAGGTCGGCGAACGCCGGCGAGACCAGCCGCCGACGGTGGTGACGCTTCTTGGGCCACGGATCGGGAAAGAACGTCCACAGCTCACTGATGCTGCCCGAAGCGAGCAAGTGCTCGAACGACCAGACGGCGTCGACGCTCAGCACGCGTACGTTCTGTGTCCCGGTCTTCTCCAACTGCCGGAAGGTCTCTGCCACGCCGGGGCGCCAGACCTCGAAGGCCAACACGTTGGTCTCGGGCCGGGTGGCGGCGAGCGCCGCGGTGGCCTCACCGATCCCGGAGCCGATCTCGACGGCCAGCGGTGCCTCGCGACCGAACCAGGTCGCCAGCTCGAAGCCGGGCTGGTCGACCGCCTCGATCGGGATCAGCCACTCGGCTGCCCACCGATCCCAGGCGTGCTGCTGTCCCGGGGTGAGCCGGCTGCCCCGCCGCGTGTACGTGGTGAGCACCCGCAGTCGCCGGCCGTCCTCGGTGAGCCCGGTGTCGGGCCGGGCCGGTCGTACTCGCCGCTCGTCGGTCACGCTGGTCTTCCTCGGTGCGGGTCTGGTTGGACCTCCGGACTCTACCCGCGGAACGCAGGCGGCCCGCCCCCGTCTCGGGAGCTTCGTGCCCGAACGGCGAGGAGCCTCGACCCTTTCAGGTCGAGGCTCCTCGGCTGCGCTGCGGATCGGGCGTGACGGATCAGGCCCGATCGATCAACTGGCGATTATCGGGCGGTCACTTGGTGATCTTGGTGACCCGGCCGGCGCCGACGGTGCGGCCACCCTCACGGATGGCGAAGCGCAAGCCCTCCTCCATGGCGATCGGCTGGATCAGCTCGACCGACATGTCGGTGTTGTCGCCGGGCATGACCATCTCGGTGCCGTCGGGCAGGGTCACCACACCGGTCACGTCCGTGGTGCGGAAGTAGAACTGCGGACGGTAGTTGTTGAAGAAC
>JASGGG010000192.1:0-3415 GCA_047605165.1 Nocardioidaceae bacterium | reverse complement strand
CCTCGACAGGGTGGTCGACCAGGCGGCCCGACACGCGAAACGGCCCGAGGTCGGCTGGATCGGCGAAGCGCCGGAAGTCGAACTCCTCAGTCATCCCGGGATCGGCCGGCAGGCCGTAGGCAACGGCGACACGCTCAGCGGTCCCGCCCGGCCCCCACACGGGAATGCGTGGCTGTGGCCCAGACGGGTGGTACTTGCGCAGCACGTAGTAGCCGGAGAGGTCGAAGAAATGATCGGGGTGAAGGTGACTGATGACCACCGCGTCGACCGTCAGCGGGTCGGCGAACCGCTGCAGGGCACCCAGCGAGCCGGAGCCGAGATCGACCAGGAGCCGCCAGGTGCGGCCGTCCTGTTCGGCCTCGATCAGGTAGCAGCTGGCGGCGGAGTCGGGGCCGGGGTAGGAGCCGGAACAGCCCACGACCGTCAGCCGCATCAGGCACGCACCCAGGCGAACTGGTGCACGTCGTCGAGCTCGGGCCCGAGGAACCGGCGCCCGATCGTCTCGAACTCGTCGGGCTGGCCAGTGGTGAGGAACCGGTGCGTCGGGGCCGGCGCGTCGGCGGGGCGCTCGATGCCGCGGCGCACCAGCGTGCGGTAGACGTCCTTGGCGGTCTCCTCGGCGCTGGACACGAGCGTGACCCGCTCCCCGAGCACGTAGCTGATGATGCCGGTCAGCAACGGGTAGTGGGTGCAGCCGAGGATCAGGGTGTCGATGTCCTGGTCGATGAGCGGGTCGAGATACTCGTGGGCGGCCCGCTGGAGCTCCGGCCCGCCGGTGATGCCCCGCTCGACGAACTCTACGAATCGCGGACAGACCTGCGTGTGCAGCATCACCTGGGGCGCCGCGGCGAACGCGTCGTCGTAGGCCATCGACTCGGCTGTCGCGCGCGTGCAGATCACCCCGATCCGCCCGGTGCGGCTCGCGGCCACCGCGCGGCGGGTGGCCGGATAGATCACCTCGACGACGGGAATGTCATACCGCTCTCGAGCGTCGCGCAGCACCGCGGCACTCGCGGAGTTGCACGCGATCACCAGTGCCTTGACACCCTGGTCGACCAGGTGGTCGAGGCACTCCAACGCATATTCGCGTACCTCGCCGATCGGCTTGGGGCCGTACGGCTGCCGGGCCGTATCGCCGAGATACAGCACAGACTCGTGCGGCAACTGGTCGATCACCGCGCGGGCCACGGTGAGCCCACCGAAGCCGGAGTCGAAGATACCGATCGGAGCGTCCGCCATAACGGCCAAGCCTAGGACGCACCGACTCTCTGCCCGAGGGATCTTGACGGAGGTCACACACACAACGGCGGTTTGTTACCAGTCCGTGATGCGGGCCGCGTTTCCTGTCCGAAACAGGAGAGTGGCACTGTGTACGAGTGTTGTACGAAGCCCTACACGCCGTGGTCCCCCCGGTCGCCAAGGCGCTGTGGCGCCCGACCATCGAGGGAATCGACAACGTACCGCTCAGCGGCGGGCTGTTGATCGCCAGCAACCACCTGTCGTTCGTCGACAGCGTGGTGATCCCGATCGTCGCACCTCGCAAGGTCGTGTTCCTGGCCAAGGCGGAGTACTTCACCGGCACGGGCATCAAGGGACGGCTCAGCAAGGCCTGGTTCGAGGCACTCGGGATGGTGCCGGTCGACCGCGACGACACCAAGTCGGCGATGGCCAGCCTCGATATCGCCCTGGACGTGCTGACTCAGGGGCAGGCCTTCGGGCTCTACCCGGAGGGGACTCGATCCCGCGACGGCCTGCTCTATCGGGGACGCACCGGCGTGGCCCACCTGGCGCTCACCGCGGGCGTACCCGTGCTGCCCGTCGGCCTGGTCGGCACCCAGAACATCCAGCCCGTGGGCACGTCGATCCCCCGGCTGGCGAACGTCACCGTACGCTTCGGCAAGCCGATCGACTTCGCCGGCCGCTTCGACGGAGTGCCCAGTGGCAAGGCCCGCCGGATCGCCACCGACGAGGTGATGGCGGCCATCCAGCGACTCAGCGGCCAGCAGGAGGCCGGCCGCTACAACGAGACGCACGGCACCACGGTCCGCTGACTCCTGCACCTCCCCTGACCCCTGCCCCTCCGCTGACTCCTGCACCTCCCCTGACGCCCGGGGCCGGCGCAGCCGGATTGTGGCCGATGGTGGCAACCGTGGCCGGTTTGTGGCCGATGGTGACAAGGGCGCCCGGCGTGTCGCTGTCGCCATCGGCCACAATCCAGCTTTGCAAGGCTGAGCGGGTGCGGCTTCCTGCCTGGCTGAGTCAGCAGCGCAAGGAGGGGCGGCGAGTACGGCCCGGGCCAGGTCAGCTTCCGCGATGCGGCCGGGTGCGGGGCTTACTGATTCCAAACGGCTGTGGATCACGCCCTGCGGCAGCCATCTGGAATCAGGAAGCACGCCACAACGCCTCCGCGGTCCCTCGGAGTCATCCGATGACTCCCAGCAACCGCAAAGAGCAAGCAGCCAAGCGCCAACCCGGACCGCGGAGACAAACCGGACATAGAGCCGGCGCGGCCGCCCTCCTTGGCTCAGCCCAACTCAACCAAGCAGGAAGCGGGAGGCTCCGATGGCGTACTAGTGACGATTCGCGCCAACTCGGCGAGGATTCGTGCCAACTCGGCATCAGGGCGGGGCGGGCTGTCCCGTCAAGCCCAGAGTTGGCCTTCGAGGGCTTGTTCGGCCTCGTCGACGGTGCCTTCGTAGGCTCCGGTGGAGAGGTACTTCCAGCCGGCGTCGGGTACGACGAAGGCGATGTCGGCTCGCTCTCCCGCTTTGACCGCCTTGGCGGCCTGGCCCAGGGCGGCGTGCAGGATCGCGCCCGTGGAGACTCCGGCGAAGATGCCCTCCAGCTCGAGCAGCTCGCGTACGCGCCGGACGGCATCGCGGGGGCCGACGGAGAAGCGGGTGTCGATCAGCGCGGCGTCGTAGAGCTCGGGAACGAAGCCCTCGTCGAGGTTGCGCAAGCCGTAGACCAGCTCGCCGTAGCGCGGCTCGGCGGCGACGATCCGCACGTACGGCGCGTGCTCCTTGAAGAATCGCCCAACGCCCATCAGCGTGCCGGTGGTGCCGAGTCCGGCGACGAAATGGGTGACGGTCGGCAGGTCGGCGAGGATCTCGGGCGCGGTGCCCTCGTAGTGCGCCAGGGCGTTGGCGGGGTTGCCGTACTGGTAGAGCATCACCCAGTCGGGGTGCTCCTCGGCGAGCCGCTTGGCGACCCGCACCGCCTCGTTGGACCCGCCGGCAGCAGGCGAGGACACGATCTCCGCGCCCCACATCCGCAGCAGTTGCCGCCGCTCCTCGGAAGTGTTCTCCGGCATCACGCACACCAGTCGATAGCCCTTGAGCTTGGCGGCCATCGCCAGCGAGATGCCAGTATTGCCGCTGGTCGGCTCCAGGATCGTGCAGCCGGGCCGCAGGGT
>JASGGG010000191.1:0-3436 GCA_047605165.1 Nocardioidaceae bacterium | reverse complement strand
CGGCGTCTCGATACGGCCCTCGGCTAGCGCCTCGGACCACTCGACGACCGAAGGATCGATATACGCACCTCGCGAGCTCGGCGCTACTCGACCAGCGGAGGTTGGTCGAGTAGCCGCCGTGAGGAAAAAGCGGCGGCGTATCGAGATCTCACGCATCGGCAACCACCTCGATCAGCACGTGCTTGAGCGCGACCTGGTCGCCGGCCGCGGCATTGACCGCCGTCACGACCCCGTCGAACGGTGCCTTCAACGACAACTCCATCTTCATCGCCTCCATCACGGCGAGCACAGTCCCCTCGGAGACTCGGTCTCCTTCGGACACGCTCACGCTGAGCACGGTGCCGGGCATCGGCGCCGCGATGCTGCCGTCGGAGGTCGCTGTGGCCGAGACATCGTCGACCGCCGGGCGTGCGAACGCGAACCGCTGCCCCTGCCAGGCGACCTCCACCGTATGCACATCGACCAGCGCCGCGGCCGCCCGGGCCGGAGGAAGAGAGCCAGCCGCGACCGGGATGACCTCGTCGTCGAGTACGGCGAGCACCGGTGCGGCGGGCGCCGCCGAGCGCCAGCCGTCCCCGACTCCGAACGGTCCGTCATCGGTGGCGACCGATCCGGCCAGGACGTGCGCGGCGAGCAGTCTGGCGGTCTCGGTCGGCGGCGGCGTGAAGGCGTCGGGGTGGGAGTCGAGCCAGGCGGTGTCGATCCCGTTGCCGGCGAACTCGTCGCTCGCGGCCAGCGCCCGCAGGAAGCCGGCGTTCGTCGTCAGCCCGAGGATCGCGGTGTCGTCGAGGGCGGCCACCAGTCGCCGCCGCGCGGTCTCCCGGTCGGGGCCGTGCACGATCACCTTGCCGAGCATCGGGTCGTACGCCGTCCCCACGACCGAGCCGGACTCGAGCGCTACGTCGTTGCGGGCGTACGCGGACCACTGCACCAGCGTCGCTGTGCCCGCCTGCGGGAGGAAGCCCGCCCAGGCGTCCTCGGCGTACACGCGCGCCTCGAAGGCGTGCCCGGTGCAGGTGACGTCGCTCTGCCCGAAGGGCAGCGGCTCCCCGGAGGCGATCCGCAGCTGCAGCTCGACCAGGTCGGTGACGCCGGTCGAGCCTGTCGAGACGACGAGCTCGGTGACGGGGTGCTCGACCTGGAGCCGGGTGTTCATCTCCAGGAAGAAGACCTCCTCCTGGCCGGGCTCCCCGGCGACGAGGTACTCGACCGTGCCGGCGTTGACGTACCCGACCTGCCGCGCGAGTGCCACTGCCGACTCGTGCAGCACCTTGCGCGCGGCGCCGGAGATCGTCGGGGCGGGGGCCTCCTCGATCACCTTCTGGTGCCGGCGCTGCGCGGAGCAGTCGCGCTCGAAGAGGTGCACGACGTTGCCGTGGGCGTCGGCGAGGATCTGCACCTCGACGTGCCGGCCGCGCTCGACGTACCGCTCGATCAGGATCGTGTCGTCGCCGAACGCACTCGCAGCCTCCCGCTTGGCCGCGGCGATGGCGTCCTCGAGTTCCTCGGGCGTACGCACCACGCGCATGCCCTTGCCGCCACCTCCCGCCGCGGCCTTGACCAGCACAGGGAACCCCGCGTCCTCTCCGCGTGGGACGACCGGAACACCAGCCGCGACCGCGATCTCGCGGGCCTTGTCCTTGCGGCCCATCGCGTCCATCACCTCGGCGCTCGGCCCGACGAACACCAGCCCCGCGTCGGCGACCGCTCGCGCAAAGGGTGCCCGCTCGGACAGAAAGCCGTAGCCGGGGTGGATCGCCGCGGCGCCGGTCTCCCGCGCGGCGTCGAGGATCGCGTCGATGTTCAGATACGACTCGCTCGCCGGGGTCGGCCCGATCCGCACGGCTTGGTCGGCCGCGCGTACGTGCATCGCGTCGCAGTCGGCGTCGGAGTAGACCGCGATCGTCCGGATGCCCAAAGCTCGGGCGGTGCGGATGATCCGCAGCGCGATCTCGCCGCGGTTGGCGATCAGGAGCGACTCGATCATCGGGTCTCCCGCACTGGCGACCCGGGGCGGGCTGCATTGTGGCCGATCCCGACAGCAATCCGGGATTGTGGCCGATGACGACAGGATTTCGGCAGATTCGTTGCCACCATCGGCCACAAGCCGGCGTGGGTCCGCTGGGGCACGGATTCGGAACGTGCGAGTGAGAAGGGGAACATCGCGTTCACATCCGGAAGATTCCGTACGAGGGCTCGGGGATCGGCGCGTTGGCTGCGGCAGCGAGGCCGAGGCCGAGAACGCGGCGGGTGTCGACGGGGTCGATGATGCCGTCGTCCCAGAGCCGGGCGGTGGAGTAGTAGGCCGAGCCCTGGGTCTCGTACTGCTCCCTGATCGGCGCCTTGAACGCCTCCACCTCCTCGTCGGTGGTGAGGTCGGAGCGTACGGTCGCGAGCACCGAGGCCGCCTGCTCGCCGCCCATCACCGATATCCGCGCGTTGGGCCACATCCACAAGAACCGAGGGTCGTACGCGCGCCCGCACATCCCGTAGTTGCCCGCCCCGAACGATCCCCCGATGACCACCGTGAACTTCGGCACCACCGAGCAGGCGACCGCCGTGACCAGCTTGGCGCCGTCCTTCGCGATGCCGCGGTTCTCGTACTCCCGTCCGACCATGAAGCCGGTGATGTTCTGCAGGAACACCAGCGGGATGCCGCGCTGGTTGCACAGCTCGATGAAGTGGGCGCCCTTGAGCGACGACTCGCTGAACAGGATGCCGTTGTTGGCCACGATCCCGACCGGGTAGCCCCAGACGTGCGCGAACCCGCAGACCAGGGTCTCGCCGTAGAGCTGCTTGAACTCCGCGAACCGCGATCCGTCCACGACGCGGCGGATCACCTCGCGCACGTCGTAGGGCGTACGAGGGTCGGCGGGTACGACGTCGTAGAGCCCGGCGGGGTCCTCGGCCGGCTCCTCGGGAGCGACTCGGGCGAGGTGACCGGCTTGATCTCGATACGCCGCCTGCTCGTTCCTCGCGGCGTCTACTCGATCAGCGCCAAGAGCTGGTCGAGCAGCGCCACCAGGAGAACCTGGCGCCACCCCGAAGGCTGGTCGAGTAGCGCCGACGGAGGAGGCGCGTATCGAGACCTGACAGGTCGCGACGATCGACCGGACGATCTGCAGAGCATGCGCGTCGTCGTTGGCCAGGTGGTCGACCACGCCCGAGAGCCGCGCATGCACCTCGCCGCCTCCCAACTCCTCCGCCGTGACGACCTCGCCGGTCGCAGCCTTCACCAAAGGCGGGCCACCAAGGAAGATCGTGCCCTGGTTCTTCACGATCACGGTCTCGTCCGACATCGCCGGGACGTACGCGCCACCGGCGGTACACGAGCCCATCACCGATGCGATCTGCGGGATGCCGCGCGCCGACAGGTTGGCTTGGTTGAAGAAGATCCGGCCGAAGTGCTCGCGGTCGGGGAACACCTCGTCCTGCA
>JASGGG010000190.1:0-3486 GCA_047605165.1 Nocardioidaceae bacterium | reverse complement strand
CGACGCCGTTGACCGTGAGGGTCAGCGCGTAGCCGTCGGCGACGGCGATCGTGCCGCCGTCCTCGATCACCAGCAGGTCGTACTCGGCCGTCGCGTCGAGGGTGAGGGACTCGTCCGAGGCGACGTAGAGGGTGCGCAGGCCCTGATGGCCCTGGCGGATCCGGCCGCGACCCGATCGGGTGCCGGCGCTCTGGGTGTGACCGCCGTGGGCCGAGGCCGGCGACCAGCCGAGCAGCGGCGCGGCGACCAAGCCGGCGCTGGCGACGAGAACGGCACGCCGTGGGGGCATCTTGGTGACGGTCTCGGGTTCGTCGCCGGCCGTGGCCGGCCGATTCGAGAGTCTTTTCGCGAAGTTGGTGCGCATCTGGCTTCTCCTGTGATCGATCGGTCGGCCAGGCCGACCGAGTCCGGGCATGACGAACCGAGCCCGGAAGACGTCTCCAAGAGAGCCGGAGCTGCCGAGCCAAGATCCGATGAGACGCTCATCACACTAGGGCCGTCGACACTCTCGGTCAATGACTCCGAAGAACGCGCGATAACCTCGCCCGATCACCGAGCAGAGTCGGACGAACTGTCGACAATCGCCCGTCTCGCGTGGGCGAAGGCCGTGCTCGACTCCTCGGGCCGCATGTAGCTGTTGAAGCGGCCGTCCGGGTCGTAGACCGCCCGGATCTGCTCCAGCCGCGCCGCCTGCGCCGGCCGGATGCCGTCGTCGAACCGGTCGGCGAGGTTGTTGTCGGAGAACTGGATGCCCCGGGAGTGGGCCTGGATCCGCTCCAGCGGCAGGTTGGTCCAGCTCTCGTGCGACAGGTCGTCTGCCGGATCGGTCCACCCCGCGTTCGGCGACAGGTACACCCCGCCCTGAGCGGACCAGCAGGCATCGTCCCGCTCGGGGAAGCCGCCCCAGACCATCCAGAGCACGAAGCAGCTCCCCGGCGGCAGAGTGTCGTTGACCTCGCGGGCCAGGTCCACGAGCTGTGCCGAGGTGCCGTCCAGCCACATGCCGTCCAGCGACCACCGCAGCCCCGCCGGGTTGAGCGCGTCGGCGAGGTCGTAGAGCTCGGGCATCGTGACCGGCTCGGCGACGACCGCGCGGACCGCGCGGTCGCGGAAGGGGGCGGTCTCCAGGTGGGCGAGCGGGTCGACCGGCGTGTCCGGCGTACAGAAGGCGGTGGCGGTGAGGGAGACCAGATGCTCCTCTCCGCCTGGCACGAAGCCGACCTTCGCCGAGATCTCGACCTCGCGCGGCAGGTGTTCGAGCGCGTCGCAGGCGAAGGCGAGCACCTCGTCGCGGCACTCCATCGGATAGGAGTGGACGGTGCGCAGGATGCGGACCGGATGCGGGTGCAGTCGCAGGTAGAACCGGGTCACGACGCCGAAGAACCCCGGGCCCGAGCCCCGCACCGCCCACATCAGGTCGGGGTGGGACCCGTCGTCGGCATGCACCAGCGTGCCGTCGGCCAGCACGACGTCGATCGCCTCGATGCTCAGACACGCGGGCCCCAGGAAGCGCGAGTTCCAGCCGTAGCCGCCCCCGATGATGAAGCCGCCGATGCCCACGGTCGGCGCATGACCCGTGGGGAAGAAGAGACCGTGCGCGCTGACCGACTCGTAGACCGCCGGCCCCTTGGCCGCAGGCTGCACGGCGGCGATCCGCGCGACCGGATCCACCGTGATCTCCTGCAGCTCCGACAGGTCGAGCAGCATGCCGCCGTCGCGGACGCCGTTGCCGACCCAGGAGTGGCCACCGGACCTGATCCCGATCGCCATCCCCTGCTCGGCGGCGTAGCGCACCGCGGCGACCACATCGGCCTCGCCGCGCGCCAGCGCGATGACGTCGGGATACCGATCCGGCTTCCGCTCGTTCCACACCGCAGCGCGGCGCAAGGATTCGTAGCCGGGCTCGCCGCGCCTCACCAGGTCGATGCTCGGGCGCTGGATCTCGGCCATCAGACTCACTCTTCCGTCGACAGATTCACCACTGCCGGCGGGCCGTTGGCTCGACTCGTCGCCGAGAACGGCCTCGCCGACAGCAGCATGTTACTGCCGCGACCTCAGAGTGTCGACACTTATGGTTCGCGCTGGTCGCTCGCGACTCGTTCAGACGTCCACGCCGAGGTTGGTGTAGGCGAGGTACTCCTCACCCTCGGTGACAGTCTCCACGGTGAGCTGCCCCTGGCCGCCGTCGTAGTCGATGACGGAGTCGGCGTCGTTGAAGGTGTCGCGACCGGTGTGCTCGTTGTAGGGCGAGACGTTGTCGAAGATGTAGGTGTTGAGGTCGTCGTCGAACCACAGCTGCGTGGTCAGCACGGTCGCCTTGTCGATGTGGACCTTGAGATGGATGTGGACGGTCCTGGAGATGTACCAGCCCGGCCAGATCGTGGTGAACTGCACGATCCCGTTGCTGTCGGCGACCTGTGCGCCGCGCAGGTAGGTGGTGTCGTCGCCCTCGTCGGTCTCGGACTGCTCGTCACCCTCGCTGTAGGAGCCGTCGGAGAGATCGCCATCGCCGGTGCTGGCGTCGCCGTCTGCCGCGTCACTCGAACCGCTCGAGTCGGTCGTGCCACCGCCGCCGCCCCCGTCACCGGAGGGCGGCTCGCCACCGGCGCCGCCGGACGGCGCGTCACCGCCACCACCGCCCGAGGGCGCCGTACCGCCACCGCCACCGCTGCTGTCGCCGGAGGGCGCCGTACCGCCGCCATTGCCACCGTTGGAGCTCTCCTGGAAGCCGGAGTAGATGCCGCCGGCGTCGCAGTGCCAAATCTCGACGACGCAGTCGGTGATCGGCTCGCAGTCGGCGTCCTGGACGCGCAGGGCCAGGTTGAGCTGCACGCCGGGCCGGTCCTCGCGGATGTCGGAGCGGATCGTGTCGACGTCGAACCAGTAGGGTCCCTGGGTCTCCTCCACGTCGAGGGTGCAATCCTCGACCGCGTCCAGCTTGGCGACCAATTCCGCGCTCGACTGGGTCGAGGCCGTCTCGGTGGAGGCCGCGCTCGTCGTCGACGAGTCGGACGCCTCCGAGGAGCTCTCGCTGCCACACGCCGCGAGCAAGGCCGAGAGTCCCACGACTCCGCCTACGCCCGCGAGGGCGCGTCGCCGCCCGATGCGGGCTCGGCTCTCCAGCACCTCGGGGCTGATGTACGTCGGCCCGTAAGGCTTCTTGGTCTGTGACATGGTGCCACCCTTCATGTCGATCGTCGCTTCGCTGCGGCGCCGGACCATCCCAGCACTCCAGCGATGCTCACAGGAGTTTCTGTGCGAAAGCTAGGCACTTGGCATGGCCGGCATGGGTGAATGCTATGACCCCGTCCGCCCTGGCTGGCGGGACCGAATCGCAGAGACCGAACAGAGGACACGATGAGCGAGCTGATCGTCGCGGGCCTGGCCGCCCTCGCCTGCACGGCGGCGGTCGCGGTCGTCGCCGTCGCCGTACGGCGCACACGCGGCGCCTTGCGCCGAGCCCTGGCCGCCGAGGCAGCGCGGGCC
>JASGGG010000189.1:0-3567 GCA_047605165.1 Nocardioidaceae bacterium | reverse complement strand
GAGATCCTGGAGTGGGGCGAGAACCGCTACCAGTCGATGGTCGGGCAGGCGGACGGCACCGTGCCGCTCGACGAGTCGATCTTCGAGCGCTCCAGCGGCGAGCAGGAGCAGCTCATCGCGATCATCCGGTCGATCCTCACCGACGCGCGGGAGATGTTCTCCTGCAACGTGCTCAACGGCGGCTCCGTACCCGGGCTGCCCCAGGACGCCGCCCTCGAGATCCCCGGCGTGGCCACCGCACGCGGAATCCGTCCGATCTCCGTACCCGACCTCGGCACACCGCTGACAGCGCTCCTGGCCCGGAGGCTCTCCTCGGTCTACCTGGCCATCGAGGCCGCGATGACCGGGAGCCGCGACCTGGCGATCGAGGCCGTCGTCGCCGACGGCGCGGTCACCGACCCCGCCGCGGCAGCCGCACTCACCGACGACCTGATCGAGGCCCACCGACAGCACTTGCCCTCGTTCCGCCGATGACCGTGCTCGTCGTCGGAGGCACGGGCGCGCTACGCCCCGCGGCGCGCAGGTTGGCCGGGGCAGGGTGTGACGTCGTCGCGCTCGCCCGGCACGCCTCCGTCGACGAGGGCGTCCGATCGCTGATCGCCGACTGGACCGACGTCGACACCCTGCGGGCCGCGCTGGCTGCGCAGGCGCCGTTCGAAGCGGCGCTCGTCTACGCGCCGAGGGCCGCGAACGACGCCCTCCAGGCGATCCGCGACGTCACCGTCGGGCGCGTGGTCCTCTCCTTGTCGAGCGCGAACGCCGCGCCCGCCGGCGGTGCGACCCGGGGCGACGACGAGTACCACCTCGAGCCGATGCCCGGCTACGTGCTGGTGCAACTCGGCTGGACCGCGCCGCCGCCATCGCGCTGGCACACCCAGGAGGAGATCTCGCGGGCCTGCCTCGGCGCCCTCGACGACGGCCTCGACAGGGTGCTCGGCGTCGTCCGGCCCTGGAGCGACCGTCCCTGACCCGCCTCGGCGGGTCACAGGCTGTCGGGGAAGGCGATCACCGAGAGGAAGGAGATCGGCAGCGAGACCAGCTCGAGCGGGCCGTGGGCGCCCTCACCGTCGAACTGGAGCGAGTCACCCGGGGTGAGCCGGTAGCTCTCCCGGCCGTGTCCGTAGACCATCTCGCCGCGGAGCATGTAGATGAACTCGGTGCCGGGATGCTGGAAGAGCGGATTGACCTCGCTGGCCTCGCTGAGGGTGACGAGCAGCGACTCCAGTCGCTTGTGCTCGCCGGGAAGCGTCCCGAGAAGCCGGTAGTCGTGGCCGCGCTGCGTGCCCCGCCTCACGATCGGCGCCCCCCGACCGGCGGCGACGAAGGAGGCGGGACGGTGACTCTCCGCGCCGCGCATCAGCGTCGTGACCGGGACGTCGAACCCACGTGCCAGCAGGGCGAGAGTGGAGAGGCTGCAGGACGTCTGGGCGTTCTCGACCTTGGAGAGCATCGCCTTGGAGATTCCGATCCGCGCGGCCATCTCGCCCACGGAGAGCCCCTGCTGCGCCCGGAGCCGTCGGACATTGGCCGCGATCGCGGTCTCCAGCTCGAGGACCGCGCCGTCGTCCCCCTGGGCACGCTCTCGTGCCTCACCCTCGTTGCGGCGTAGGGCCTTCTCGCTCACCCGTCAACCGTATCGGCTCGGTGCTTCCTGTCGGTGTCCGCAAGCAGAGCGGCGAGCGCCTCGGCGAGCGCCTCCGCGCCCGTTTCGGCGTCCTCGTCCTCGACGTGCTCCGACGGTGCGTGGGAGACGCCGGTGGGGTTGCGGACGAAGAGCATGGCGGTAGGCAGGCGATCCTTGAGCACCCCCGCGTCGTGGCCGGCACCCGTCCCGAGGATCGGCGCGTCCGGCAGTACGACGGCGAGCCGGTCACGCAGTCGGGCGTCGAAGTCCACGGTGGGGCTGAAGGACTCCTCGGTGATCTCGGCCGAGCATCCCTCGGCCAGGGCGAACTCCGCGGCGCGCTGGGAGACGTCGTCGACCAGGGACCGGGTGAGCGCTTCCTCGGGGTGACGAAGGTCGAGCCACAGGTCGACACGGGAGGCGATGACGTTGGTGCCACCCGGAGTAGGGACGAGCCGGCCGATCGTCGCCCGGGCGTCCGGGACTCCCCGGGCGACCGACTGGACCATCGCGATCACGTGGGCGGCGGCGACCATCGGGTCGCGACGGTCGGCCATCAGGGTGGTGCCCGCATGGTTGCCCTCACCACTGATCGAGATCCGCCAGCGGCCGTGGCCCAGGATGGAGGACCCGATCGCAACCGGGTGACCGAGGTCGACCAACCCCCGTCCCTGCTCGACGTGAAGCTCGAGAAAGGTGCCGATCCGGGCCAGCGTGGCCGGGTCGTGCCCGACGTAGGACGGGTCGAGGCCGTTGCTCCGAGCCACCTCGGCGAAGGTCAGGCCGTCGGGGTCCTTCAGCGCGAGCGCCTTCTCCGGCGCGATCGCACCGGAGAGGAGCCGCGAGCCGAGACAGGCGATGCCGAAGCGCGAGCCCTCCTCCTCGGGAAAGACCGCGATCGCGCGCGAGCCCCGGACTCCGCGTGCCCGGAGCCGGTCGAAGGCGACGAGGGCCGAGGCGACACCCAGCGGCCCGTCGAAGGCGCCGCCGCCGGGGACGGAATCGAGGTGTGATCCGGTGACGACGGCGCCGTCGACGGGCTCGCCGTCCCAGGCCCAGACGATCCCGTTGCGGTCGGTCTCCACGCCGAGCCCGCGCCGGGTCGCCGCCTCGACGAACCAGGCGCGCAGCTCCCGCTCGGCCCCGGAGTGGACCGGCCGGCTGTAGCCGCCCCGTACCGGGTCGCGTCCGACCTCGGAGATCTGGGCCATCAGCCCGGCGACGGTGTCACTCATCGGTCAGCTCTCGTGTCTGTACGGCGGCGGTGAACGACCGGGGCGCGCGGGACGAGCATCGCCGCGTCAGCGCATCTCGCCGGCACCCGCGTAGGGGTGCCGGCTGGTGAGCGGCTCCCCCTCCGCGAAGCGCTCGAGCCGGAAGTCCGCCGCGGGGATGTCCGGGTCCGTCGAATCGCCGTCGAAGACGAGGTCGGCGACCAGGTCGCCCACCGCCGGGCTGATCTTGAAGCCGTGGCCGGCGAAGCCCGCGGCCAGCACCAGGCCCTCGATGCCGCCGACGGGGGCGATCACCGGGTTCCAGTCCGGCGGCACGTCGTACACGCCGGCGTAGGTGTGCGTCACCGAGGGGTCGGGGAAGCCGGGGAAGCGGTGCATCACCTTCTCGCCGTACTTCTCGATGCTCGCCTCGGAGGCGAGGTTGGAGTAGCTGTCGGGGTCGACCACCTTCTTCTCGAAGTCGGCGTGGTCGGAGTTGCCGACCAGGAACTGCCCCGACCCCTCCAGGCGGCAGTACTGCAGGCTGATCAGGTCGGAGATCACCGGCAGCGGCGGGAGCGGCTCCCCCGCGTCGACGATGAGGAGTTCGGAGCGGTAGGCCTCGACCGGGAAGTCGACCCCGAGGTCGGCGAGGAGCCTCTTGGACCACCAGCCGGAGGCGACCACCACCAGGTCGGCCTCGACCACCTCGCCACTCTCGAGCTCGAC
>JASGGG010000188.1:0-3596 GCA_047605165.1 Nocardioidaceae bacterium | reverse complement strand
TGTCCACCTTGCTCGGGTTGAGCACGACCGCGCAGCGCCGCTCCCGCTCGCCGATGACGACCTCGGGCAGCGGCAGCGCCTTGACGGCGTGGAGCCGTGGGATGGGGGAGTACGCCGCGAGCCCGGCCAGCACCAGGCCGGCACCGAGCAGCAGCGCGCCGATCACGTCGCTGAGGTGGTGGCGGCCCAGCAGCAGCCGGTCGGCGGCGACCAACGCGGTGAGGGCGACACAGCCCGCGACCGCCGTACGCCTGGGGCCGGACTTACGCAGGAAGATCACGGCCAGCACGACCAGCACCCCGAAGAACGTCGCCGTGTGCAGCACGTGCCCGCTGGGGAAGGAGGTGGCCTGGTGGTAGGACCCGGCGGGGTCCTGCCAGGCCGGCCGCTCGCGGCCGACCAGGTGCTTGACGACCCGGCCCAGCACGAACGAGGCCAGGTTGACGCCGGCCGCGAAGACCGCCGCGCGCCGGTAGCCGCGGGCGAGCAGGGCGGCCACCAGCACCACGTTGAGCGCCAGCATCGGCCAGAAGTCGAAGGCGTCCTCGACGCCCATCCAGACGTGGTGCCAGAAGCCGCTGTGCACGACGATCCCATCGAGGGTGCCGTCCAGCCCGTCGCTCGCGCTGGTGCCGGCCAGCACCCCGACGACCACCGTCAGCCCGAGGCAGACCGCCCCCCAGATGAGGGGTCTGCGGCGGTCGGGCACGGGGGACACAATAGGGCCAGCAGCCCGGTGATGCGGTTGATGCGGCAGGGTGATGCATCTAGCATCAACTCATGCGCACGACCGTGGCCATCGATGACAACCTCCTCGAAGAAGCGAAACTGTGGGCCCATGAGCGCCACCTCACGCTGGGGCAGCTCGTGGAGGAGTCGCTGCGACTCCGCATGCTGACCGACGAGGAGGAGCCTCGAGCCTTCGTGCCGCTCCCGGTGTTCCAGGGGAGCGGTCTGCTGCCGGGCGCCGACCCGACCAAGAATCCCTGGCACTGGGAAGAGGACGAGCCTGACGAGAACGGGCTCTACCACGTGTGAACGTCCTCGACGTCAATGTGCTCATCGCCCTTGCGCATCAGAGCCATCCCCACTACCCGGCGGCAAAGGCGTGGTGGGACGCCAGTCTGGAGCGTGGAGAGCCCTTCACAGTCCCTGACTTCGTTGAGGCGGGCTTCGTCCGGATCGCCACCCACCCGCGGGCCGATCGCCCGCTCCAGTTGGCGGACGCGTACGACTTCCTCACCAGTCTCCAAGGGACGCAGACCTTCGTCCGCTGGGTGACCTCCCCGCGGACGAACGCGATCTTTCGGCGGATCGCCAGCGAGAGCAATACCCGTGGTTCGCGGATCTCTGATGCCTGGATCGCGGCCCTCGCGGCGGCCTACGGCGGCACCGTGGTGACCTTCGACCGGGACTTCCGCGTCTTCGCCGGAGTCCGGGTCACCGAGCTGCCGATCTGAGCCGCGTCGGCCATCGGGGCACCACGCGCCGGCCGCGCTCATCGTCGCAGATCGAAGCGCATTTCGGCGTCGTACGGCGCGAAGGTGACGCCCTTCGCGGTCGCATGCAACACCGATGGCCTCACCGGTGACCTGCCACGCTGCTTTCTCGGAGCCGCGACTGAAGCCACGGGTTACGTGCCCGTTGGTGACGACTGCTCCTTGGGTGTCGCCGGCGACGAAGTGCCACACGTCTGGCGTGGTCGTGCGTGGCGCTCCCGAGCATCCCTGGAGGCTCAGGGTCAGGAGGGCGAGGACCGAGACGCCACGGCGGCACCCAAGGAGCTTCATGGTGGCGGCCTCAGTAGATCAGCGAGGAGTTGCAGTGGTTGTCGGTGCCGAGGGTGTCGAACGCTGCCGAGGCGGTCCACTTCTCCGTCGCCGACCTCAGGGAGGAGAAGTTGGTGACGTTCTCGGTGTAGAGGGTGTCGTTGTCCAGGTCGTCCTGATGGTCGGCAGCGTAGTTGCGGGTCCCTGTCCCGTCGTTGTCGTCGGTCGACTGGGGAACTCATGGGGGAGCGGCTCGTCACGCAAGGCCATCGACCGAGGGGATCTGGGCTGCGGGTCCGAGCTGCGGGCTGTCGCCCCCGGTGGGGTCCAGGCGGCCCGTGTGCCCCTTTTAGTGCGGCCCCGCGATGTAGGCGATCGGGAGGGCGATCGTGGCGAAGCGCGCGGTCCGGCCGAGGAAACACAGAACCGCGAACGTGCGACGTCGTTGTCCCAAGGCACCCGCTGCGACGCTCACCAGGGCGAGCGGTGGCAGGCCGGCACTGGCCGATGCGAGGATGAGGGGTATGGCGGTCCGCTTCCGTCTCATCGCGGTCAGAGTTCGGGTCGCCCAGCGGCTGTTGGCGAGATTGTGCAGTCTCGATCCGGCTCTTGCCCGTTGGGAGCCGCGCCGAGCACCCTCGAAGAGGACCACCTTGGCGACTGTCTGACCGGCAGCGAGCGCGACCACGGCAGGAAGGACTGCCCACGGGTGAGTGCCGACGGAGACCACGGCGCAGGTCTCGGCGTTGAAGATGGGTACCAGTCCGGATCCGATCCCGACCAGTGTGGCGAGGACTGCGCCGAGTAGCGCGCTCACCGGGCCTTCCCCTCGATGGCGGCGAGCACCCGTGCCGCTGACCAGACCTTGACTGCGATCAACAGCACCGCCAGGGCCGCCGAGATCTCGACGGCGCCGGCCAGGGCGAGGGCGACGACGCCGGCGGTGTTCAAGGCCTTGGCCGGTGGCGACCAGTTGAGCCGGTAGACCGTGCGGTCGACCTGCCCGAAGTAGTTGGGACTGATGATCGGGAAGCAGAGGAAGGAGAGCGAGAGCATGGTGTCGAGGACCATGAACGAGGCGAAGAAGGGGATCGCGGCGAGCGCCACTGTGGGCTGGTACGCGAGCAGTCCCACGCACAGGATCGAGGTGCACGCGCGGTCGCTGACGATGTCGAGGACCGCGCCGAGCCGGGTCTCCTGATCGAGCCGCCGGGCAACCAGCCCGTCGAGCATGTCGCCGGCCCAGTAGACGGCGTAGGCGACCACCAGCAGTGCGGGGTGATCAGCACCGATGGCCACGCCGCCGATCACGACCGTGCCGAGGGTTCGGGCCAGGGTCACAGCGTTCGCGGCGGTATACGCCGGCCCGACCGGTTCCGCGTGCCCGTGATTGGCCAACTGAGTGGCCACGTTGCCAAGGTGCGAAGACAGAGCCGCGCTGGGAGCAAGTTCGGTGGTTGTCATGGTTCGAGGCTGCTCGCGTTCAACGCCAGTCAGAACAGAGCAGAGGCTGAACTGCGGTCCGGCCTGGCACCGTGTGGCGGGGTCGTTCTGGTACCGAGGTACCAACCGCGTCCGGTCACGGCCGTGGCAGGCTCGGTTGAGCACTGCAGTGGGGCACAGTGATCACTGTGAACACGACGACCTGGCGCCCGGCGGCCCTTGCCGCTCTCCAGGTCGCCCGGACGGCGGAGGCGGCTATCCGGCTCCTCCCCGTCGTTGTCGTCGTCGTGGCGCTCGGCTACACCCTGGCTCACGAGCCTGGTCCCCATGAGGTCGTCGCGACCGGTGTGGTCGCTGTCGCCCTCGTTGCGGGGCTTCTCATTC
>JASGGG010000187.1:0-3640 GCA_047605165.1 Nocardioidaceae bacterium | reverse complement strand
TCAGTCTTCCAAACTGATTACGCGGGTTCGATTCCCGTCATCCGCTCCAAGCAGGTGCCGACCCCGCTCCGGCGGACAGTCGGCGGCTGTTTGCCGGGGCGTAGCGTAGTGGCTAGCGCGCCTGCTTTGGGAGCAGGAGACCGCAGGTTCGAGTCCTGTCGCCCCGACGCACCCTATTGACGCATCCCGTGATGTCCTAGCAAGGAGAAAGACCTGTGAAGAGCGCCGTCGAGACTCTGACCCCGACCCGGGCCAAGCTCACCGTCGAGGTGCCCTTCGAGGAGCTCAAGCCGAGCCTCGACAAGGCGTACAAGAAGATCGCCGGCCAGATCAACGTGCCCGGCTTCCGCAGGGGCAAGGTGCCTGCTGCCATCATCGACCGGCAAATCGGTCGCGGTGCCGCGCTGGACGAGGCGATCAACGACGCGCTCCCCGGCTTCTACATCGAGGCGCTGCAGAGCAACGAGCTGCAGCCGCTCGCGCAGCCCGAGATCGAGGTGACCAAGCTCGAGGACGGGGAGGTCTTCGAGTTCACCGCCGAGGTGGACGTCCGTCCCGAGATCGCGGTGCCGGCGTACGAGGGCATCGAGGTCGAGGTGGACGAGTTCCCGGTCACCGACCAGGACGTCGAGGAGCAACTGCAGGCGCTGCGTACCCGTTTCGGCAAGCTCGTCGACGTCGACCGGGCTGCGGCCGACGGTGACTTCGTGGTCATCGATTTGGTGGCCACCAAGGACGACGAGGTCGTGGACGGTGCCGAGGTCACCGGGATGAGCTACCAGGTCGGCCGCGGCGGCATGATCGACGGGCTCGACGAGGCGCTGGCCGGCATGAGCGCCGGCGAGGAGAAGACCTTCGAGTCCAAGCTCGTCGGTGGCGACCTGCTCGGCGAGGACGTCGAGATCAGGGTCAAGGTCACCGGCGTCAAGGAGCAGGAGCTCCCCGAGCTCGACGACGACTTCGCCCAGCTCGCCTCCGAGTTCGACACCGTCGAGGAATTGACGGACGACACGCGTACCCGGCTCGCCAACGGCAAGCGCCTCGAGCAGGCCGCCGCCGCCCGTGACGCCGTGCTGGAGAAGCTGCTGGACCAAGTCGACGTGCCGCTGCCCGAGACGCTCGTGACCGAGGAGCTCAAGGCTCGCCGCGAGAACGTCGAGCGTCAGCTGGCGTACGCCGGCCTCTCGATGGAGCAGTACCTCGACGACCAGGAGCAGACCGTCGATGAGTTCGAGGCCGACCTGGAGAAGACCGTGCGCGATGCGGTCGCGGCGCAGTTCGTGCTCGACGAGATCGCCAAGGGCGCGGAGATCAGCGTCGACCAGAACGAGCTCACCCAGGAGATGCTGCGCCGTGCCCAGCAATCCGGTGAGAACCCCAACGACTTCATCAAGCACATGATGGACCACAACCACATCCCCGAGATCGTGGCCGACGTCGTGCGCGGGAAGACCCTGGCCAAGATCGTGGAGAGCGCGAAGGTCACTGCCGGCGGACAGCCAGTCGACCTGGCCAACCTGCGCCCCGACGGCACCATCGGTGACCCGGCCGAGGCCGAGGCCGCTGCGGAGGAAGTCGACGAGATTCCTGAGGAAGCGGCCGCGGGGGAGCAGCCCGAGGCCTGATCCGCGGGAACATCGGGAAAGAGCCCGCTCGCATACGCGACTTGCGGGATACTCCGGACATGCATATCCCGGGGGCTACTCCTGCTGATGCCGGCCATCGAGCGGGGTCGTTTGGTGCGCTGCGCACGACCGAGGTCGATGGGATCCCGACTCTCTATGTCGAGAGTCCTCAGTCGCTGACTGCGATGTTGAGCTTCCGGGTCGGTGTCGCCGATGAGACGCTCGTCAGTCGGGGTATCACCCATCTCGTTGAACACATCGCCATGCACGAGTTGGTGGACTCGTCAGTCTCTTGTAACGCGCAGGTTGGGCCGCTGGTCACCGACTTCTTCGTGCAGGGTGCGCCGGAAGATGTGTCCGGGTTCCTCAACGCGCTTGTGCGCTGGTTCCGCGAGCCTGACCTCGGCTCGTCCGAGCATGAGAGATCGATCCTGGAGGCAGAGTCCCGCCAACGCGCGAACGGCATCTTCGATCTCCACACGAGATTCAGGTTCGGTGCGATGGGGTTTGGCCTGGTGGGCTACGGCGAGTTCGGCCTGGCCCGGATCTCGGAGGATGACCTGCGTGAGTGGATCGGCACGCGTTTCGTAGGCGCGAACGCAGTGCTGGCCCTGACAGGCCCGCCACCCATGGGGCTGGACATGGCTCTACCCACCGGAGAGCGACAACAAGTCCCGCGGATGGTTGCGATTCCACCGAACCCGCCGTACTACTTTGCCGGCCCAGAGGGGATGGTGTCCGCTTCCGGGTTGTTCCGCAGGGCCGAACTAAGCAGCCTTGTCGGTGACATCACGTCTAATGCCGTGACCGAGCGGCTACGCAAGGAGCAGGGAGCCTCGTATGGGTCGAGCCACCACATGGAACGCGTGGATGCCGACAATCTCGTGTTGATGGTGTCGGCGGATCTCAACGCCGACCCGGCGTTGCCGGTCGCCCGGAACGCCACGTCCACGCTTCATCGCGAAGTGATGCGGCTCTCGGCATCGGGGCCTACACCGGAGGAGCTCCGGAACGCTCGGACCCCTTTGCTGAGGCAGTTGGACGACGACTTGACGCGGGTCTGGCAAGCATTCTCAGGTGCCACCGCGGTGTTGCGCGGAACGGATCCGTGGACCCACGAAGAGGCGCGCGACGCGATCGCGGACGCCGACTCGGACACGCTGCGGGAGAGCTTCGGGGAGTTGGCGCGCTCCCTGATCGTCGCTTCTCCCTGCGCCGACCGCGCAATGACCACCCTGCCGTTCACGAACGGAATCGTGCCCGCTCCGGCCGCCGTGGGTGGAACCGAGTTCCGTCCGGTTGGCGCCCCGGCGGACCAGAGCATTCTGCAGGTCGGCACCCAGGTCTTGGAGATTCGTGGACCTGGCACGTTGCACCGCGCTTCTTACGACGACATCGTTGCGTACGAGCGCTATCCCGATGGCGCCCGTGTCGTCTGGACGAAGTACGGCAACACGATCGGCGTCGAGTCCGCGGCGTGGCGCGATTCAGGCAAGATCGCCACCTCGCTCGATGACCGGATCGATCGTTCGCTCTGGGTCGATCGAGAAGCGCGCACGGACATTCCTCATGCGCGCGAGTTCATGCTGTCGCGCGCGGATCGCTACTGGTACGCGCTGAACCGGCCGTGGGCGCGAGCACTTGTGTACGGCCTGATCGCAGTGATCCTCGGAGCCGCGGTCGCGGTGTCGCACCTTCTGGGCCTTGTTCTCAGCCTGACGGTCGTTGGGGTCGCCAGGTACGTCGAACGCAGGCTGAAGAGGAAGATCGCCGAGGCGGAGCGGAAGGAGGCCAACGCCTCCTGAGCCGTACGCCGATGGCGAACAGATGTGAAAGTCCCGTGGATGTGCCGGGGTTCGCGGCTAGGGTCGGTCCCGTGAACCAGACCCAGATGAACCCCCAATTGAACGGGGGCGGCCTCCCGTCGTACGGGCTCGACGACAACGTCTACCAGCGGCTGCTGCGTGAGCGCATCGTGTTCCTCGGCTCCGAGGTGCGCGACCAGAACGCCAACG
>JASGGG010000186.1:0-3642 GCA_047605165.1 Nocardioidaceae bacterium | reverse complement strand
GTAGATCCCGCGGGAGTCGGAGTAGCCCTGTGCGTCGGGCAGGTTGTGGATCATGTCGGCAAGGATCGCCTCGGGCGCCTCGAACCCGAACGGGGCCGGGTTGCCGATGTTGAGCTTGAGCACCTTGTGGCCCTCGGCCTCCAGCCGCTGTGCCTCGGTCAGGATCGGTCCACGGACGTCGTACCGGACGTTTCTCAGCTTGCGGCTTTGCACGATGGGGCGCATGGGCCAAGTCTCCCAGAGACCCGCCGGTGGTTCGCCATGATTTTCGTCGCCTGACGCCGCCTCCTGACGGCGCTAGGCTCACGTCATGCGCGACTACGTGTACCCGGCCGTGATCTCCTCGGCCAAGGTCTGGTTCAAGGCGATGGACTTCAGGTTCGTGATGGACGGGTACGAGAACATCCCCCGGGAAGGCGGCGCCCTCATCGCGCTCAACCACATCTCGTACGTCGATTTCATCTTCGGCGGGTTCGCTGCCCATCAGCGGAAGCGGTATGTCCGGTTCATGGCGAAAAAGGAGATGTTTGACACCCCTGGTCTCGGCCAATTCATGCGCTCGCTTCACCACATCCCGGTCGACCGCGCCGACGGCCTGGACGCGTACTACCAGGCCGTGGAGTACCTCAAGGCCGGCGAACTGGTCGGCATCTTCCCCGAGGCCACCATCTCGCGCTCACTGCAGATCAAGGACATCAAGTCCGGTGCTGTGCGGATCGCCGCGGAGGCCGGCGTGCCGATCATCCCGACGATCGTGTGGGGCACGCAGCGGATCGTCACCAAGGACCACCCGCGCGACTTCTCCCGGCACAAGACCATCGCGATCAAGACCGGAACCCCGTTCGAGGTGACCGGTGGCGACAACACCGACGCCGAGACGGCCCAGCTCAGGACGATCCTCGAGCAGATGCTCGACGAGGTGATCCGGGCTTACCCGGCCGAGGAGCAGCCGCCGGGCTCCTGGTGGCTACCCGAGGCGTACGGCGGGAGCGCGCCCAGCCCCGACGAAGCCGCCCGCCTCGACCGCAAGGAGCTCGCCGAGCGGCTGGCCGCGCGGCGCGCCAAGGCGGCCCAGAAGGGCAAGTAAAGGGCTCCGCCAGGAGGCGCTGTTCGCGAGCGGCGCCTCCGGCGGATGCCCCGCAAGCATGGCCTGCTAACCGGAGCTCCCAGGCGGCGGATCTCGATACACCGCCGCTCGTTCCTCGCGGCAGCACTCGATCAGCCAAGGCTGGTCGCGTAGGGCGAGGCACGAGCCCGCACTCGCTGGTCGAGTAGGGCGAGGCACGAGCCCGTATCGAGACCACCAACTTGGGGCGCGATCTCGATACGGCCGGCTCGTTCCTCGCCGGGCACTCGATCACCGAGAGCGGAGCGGCGCCGTCAGCTGATCCCAGCGGTCTACTTGGCTCCCCGGCGGTAGCCGGGGTCCATGATCCCGATAATCCGCTCGAGGTCGGGGATCGAGGCGAACTCGACGGTGATCTTGCCCTTCGACCGGCCCAGGTCGACCTTGACGCGGGTGTCGTAGAGATCGGAGAGACGGTCGGCAAGGTCGTTCAGAGCCGGTGCGGTCGGCCGGGGCCGCTTCGTGGTGGCCTTGGGCTTGTCGTCGGTGCCGACCGCAACGATCTCCTCCAGTCCGCGCACCGAGATCCCTTCGGCGACCACCCGGCCCGCCAGTCGGTCTTGCTGGTCGGCGTCGGCCACGCTGAGCAGGGCGCGGGCGTGTCCGGCGGAGAGTACGCCGGCAGCGACTCTGCGCTGCACGGCCGGGCTCAGCTTGAGCAGCCGGAGGGTGTTGCTGATCTGCGGGCGGCTGCGGCCGATCCGGCCGGCCAGCTCCTCATGGGTGCAACCGAAGTCGTCGAGCAGCTGCTGGTAGGCCGACGCTTCCTCCAGCGGGTTGAGCTGGGCGCGGTGCAGGTTCTCCAGCAGGGCGTCGCGCAACAGGTCGTTGTCGTCGGTCTCTCGTACGATCGCCGGGATCTTGGTGAGCCCGGCTTCCTGGGAGGCACGCCAGCGGCGCTCCCCCATGATCAGCTCGTACTTGCCCTCACGCGCCGGACGCACCACGACCGGCTGGAGCAGGCCGACCTCCTTGATCGAGAAGACCAGCTCGGCCAGGGCTTCCTCCTCGAAGATCTGGCGGGGCTGTCGTGGGTTGGGCGTGATCGCGTCGATGTCGATCTCGGCGAAGTACGCCCCATCGACCGGAGCCAGCTCGTCCTGACGCTCGGCGCGGCTCACCGACGGCAAAGCATGCAGTGCGTCGAGTGCGTCGACCCGCGGCCGCTTCGTCTCGGTCGCGGTGGACATGTCACGAGGTGAGCCGTCCACCGGCTTGGCGGCCTGGGTGGGCGGCTCGGGCGCGGTCGGGATCAGCGACCCGAGGCCGCGGCCCAGTCCGCGTCGTTGCGTCGGCTTCTCGGTCATGCGTCGCCTCCGAGCTCGGTGCGTCGGCCCGGCTCCGACCGAGCTCCCGACGGTGCCAGTGAGCGCGACTCGACGGCTCTGTGGCGCGGTACCTGCGCAGCCAAGACCTCGGGGCCTCTTTGCTCGCTCCGCTCGCCCATTCTCATTCCGGAGCCCCCTTCGTCACCATCTCGCGAGCTGCCTCCAGATAGGACAATGCGCCGGGCGAGATCGGGTCGTAAGTAATGACCGTCTGGCCGTAGCTGGGGGCCTCCGAAACGCGCACCGAGCGCGGGATCGCGGTCTTGAGTACGAGGTCGCCGAAGTGCTCGCGCACCTCGTCGGCGACACCTGACGAAAGCCGGGTCCGACCGTCGTACATCGTGAGCAAGATCGTGCTGACTCTCAACGTCGGATTGAGGTTCGCCCGCACGAGGCTGACCGTCTCGAGCAATTGGCCGACTCCCTCGAGGGCGTAGTACTCGGCCTGGATCGGCACCAGCATCTCGTCGCCGGCAACGAGCGCATTCAGGGTCAGCAGGCCCAGCGACGGCGGGCAGTCGACCAGCACGTAGTCGAGCCGGTCCGTGCCGTCCCCGTTCTCGCCGAGCAGCGCCTGGATCGCCTTGCGAAGCCGGTTCTCCCGGGCGACCACGCTGACGAGTTCGATCTCGGCACCGGCCAGATCGATAGTGGCGGGTACGACGAACAGGTTCTCCGACTCGGGGCTGCTGGTCATCACCTCGGCGATCGGCACTGCGTCGACCAAGACGTCGTAGGTGGAGAGGACTCCCCGATGGTGATCGACACCGAGCGCCGTCGACGCGTTGCCCTGCGGGTCGAGGTCGATGACGAGTACCCGCTGCCCGTGCTGAGCCAACGCCGCCGCAACATTGACTGTGGTGGTGGTCTTGCCGACGCCACCCTTCTGGTTCGCGACCACCATGACACGGGTTCGCTCCGGCCGCGGAAGTGGCTGGGCAGCGCGCAGCCGGGCCTGGGTGGCGATGTGCTCCTCGACCTCACGCGCCATCGGCGCGTCCTGGTCCGGGTGGAAGGACGCACCGGGTGCCGGAGCGGGGCCGAAGTCCGAGGGCGCTACCGGGCGGGAGTGCTGGGTTCCGCTCATTTCCTGGCCGCGCGTCTCCTGGCCGAGTGGGTCACGCACCACTTGCTGCGGGACGACCGCTGTTGTTTCACGTGAAACAACGACAGTGGAGGTCGGGGTCG
>JASGGG010000185.1:0-3644 GCA_047605165.1 Nocardioidaceae bacterium | reverse complement strand
CTGCAACCATCGCCAACGCGCGTGCACCGGCGGTCACGCCCTCAATCTCCGACGATGACGCCGACTCGGTGCGCAGCAGCACCGAGGCCAGTGGAGCCAACTCGGTCGCCCCGTCGTCGCCCTCGCGGTCAGCACGGCGCTCCGCGATTGCGGCGACCTCGGCATCGAACCGCGTGATCTCGCGGACCGCGTCCTCGGCCTCGGCTTGGAGCCCTGCGTCGACCTGTAGCGTGGAACCAGCGATCTGGACGGGCACTGCGGCTTCGTAGGGTCCGCGTGCCGAGAGTTGTTGGCGGCGCGAAGCGCCATGATCCTGTTCGCGGTGCCAGGGATGGGTTTCCCAGGCGACCACGAACTCGGGATGCAGCCTGCCGCGTTCTTGGTTCACACCTTCACGTTACACCACTTTATTGAAACAAAGTGGTGTAACGCGGTAGCGAACATGAGGATAGGGATCAGCTCGACCAGCCTGCATCCCTGATCTTGTCGATGGCGCTGGCGGCGTGGCGGCGGATCGAGCGGACGGCGAGATCGTGATCGGCGGCCACCTCTGCCACCTGCAACGGGGCAGCATCGACGTCCGGATGTCGAGAAGACCCAGGTCGACACCCTGCGCAAGTACGCCGAGGCTGTTGGCGGCACGTTGCGCGTCGAGGTTGAGATCGACGGTGACCGCTACCAGATCGCCTGAGCGGGGGTGGCCGCTGATGAGGGGCTGGCAGGGCACTTCTTCCCTGAATATGCGCAGTTGCTCGAGGGCCTCGACAGCGATCTGGAAGCCGTCCCGCTGGCATCGGATCTGCCGCGGAGTTCCCCGGCTGCTACGACGCACTCGTCGTGGGTGGTGGCCCAACGCCGCTGTACAGCGACCGTCTCGCCGGAACTGCCGCGAAGCTGGAACGCCTGGTCCGGTCAGGCGCTCCCTAGCTGGGATTCTCGGCGGGCGCGATGATCAGCCCGCGGGATGCGATTGTGGGCGGGCACCGTGTGGACGGGTCTTCCGCGTGCCCGGTGGAGTGGTCGGAGGGGTTGGACCAGATCGATGTTCGCCCCGGGATCCCGCAGACCGCGCGGTTGGTCCAGGGGTGCCCCGAGCGGTAGGCGCAGTCGGTGCGTTCACGGTGGTCGCATGCACCCGCACCAGGATCTCGCCGCGACCGGGCACCGGATCGGGGATCTCCTCGAAGCCGACGACCTCCGGGCCGCCGTACCGTGTCCGCACCGCCGCTCGGATCCGCCCAGCATGCCGCTGCTCAGCGGGCATCGGCTGCGTCGTACGGTACGACGCTCAGCAACTCCCCGGGCTGGCACTCGAGGACGTCGCAGATCGCGGTCAGGGTGGAGAACCGGATCGCCTTGGCTCGCTGGTTCTTCAGCACCGAGAGGTTGACGTTGGTGACGCCGATCGCTTCGGCGAGCGCGGTGACGGTCATGCCACGCGCCGCGAGCAGCCGATCCAGGTGGCACACCACCCGGTGCGGCTCCTCGACCGGCATCAGACCAGCCCGTCCACGTCGTCGGCCAGCCGCTGGCCGATCCGGAAGACCTCGGCGAGCACGAAGACGAGCATCGCGAGGCCGATCCAGGCCAGGTTCAGGCCGAACGACGCCGAGACGCTGAACAGCGCGTCGTCCGCGATCGCGGCGGTGTGCAGCCGGCTGCCGGCGTACGCGCTGGCGACCGGGATGAGGACGGAGGCCGCGAAGATCACGACGGCGACGATCCTCAGGTCGCGGACCGCGGCGGGCACGAACGGCCGTCCGGCCCTGGCCGCGACCACCAGCCGGTAGAGGATCGCCGCGACCACGATCACGGCGATCGAGAGCAGCAGCCCGGGGATCAGGTTGACCAGGCGGAGCGCCGCCGACGGGTCGGCCACCTCCGCCTGGATCACGCCGTCCCAGGTCAGGGACGCCCCAGGGCGCGCCGCAGCCAGCGACGCGGGGAGCTCGTGGCTGATCGCCGGGGTCTCGATGATGCCGTAGACCGGGTTGCCCCGCGCCCAGTCCCACAGCGGCAGCCCGACGCTGACCGCGGTCACGATCAGCGCCGCGAACGCGATCGCGGCCTGCAGGGAGAGGTAGTCGGTCCGGTCCCAGAGTGGACGCCCACGCACCATGGTCGCGTCTCCTTATCGTTGGTCGATGTCCTTGATAAACGATAACATCGATCAACGATAAGTCCACTCGCGGTCGGGTACGGCGCACCTGGACGACAGTGGGCCGGGGCCCGGAGAACTCGCCGCGCCCGGCGCTGTCGGGCTTGAAGTCGGGGAAGTAGGGCTGGGGCGCCTCCCAGCTCCCGTCCTCGCCGGGGTGCTGGACGGCGACGAAGACCGAGCCGTCCTGGTCGTGGATCATCGGGCCGCTTTTCAATACCGCACAACGCCAGCCACTACCGCAGGGATACAACGAGCTCTACTATGATAATTAGGCCCTGCGACCTAGCGAACCGGCCCCTGACCTGCGGAAACGCAGTTTCAGAGGCCGGTTTGTTTCGCCCTAATCCGAAAATCAACTGGAGCCAGACACACAACAGCCCTCACCGCTCCGGTCGGGCGGTGTGTTGACCAGCTTCAGTTGTGGACGGGGGCCTCCGTGCGCTGTGAGCAGGGATGGGACGGGTGACCGCCCGGGGGGACCGATGAGGTGGATCGAATCTAATCCTCGTGCTCTGACCCCGAAGGGTCGTGGCGACATCGAAGGGCACATGGCCGGCCCCCGCGCGCAGGCTAGTCCACGGCCTCGTAACGGACCATAGGGTGAGCGTCGTGGACCGGGCGGCCACATACAGATTTTCAGCCCGGAACGGGCGCCCCGCAAGGGGGCAGGATGGCTAGTCCGCAAAAAGTCCGCAAGACGTTCGTTGCGGACCGGCGGCGGCACGCGACAACCGGCTCCGACCGCTGGTCGTAGCCATCACCTACGCTGGAGTCATGTCCGAGCTTCGCGATGAGTTGCACCACCTGATCGACTCCCTCCCCGAGGACGAGGTCGAGCAGGTGCTGAGTGACGTCCGCAAGCGCGCGGACCTGCACGTGGTGCCGTCGGATAAGGCGTTTGCCTGGGTCGGCTCGTTCAGCGGTCCGTCCGACCTCTCGACCAACCCCAAGCACCTTGAGGGCTTCGGCCGCGACTGACCGGTGATCCTGTACGACACCGGCGCAATCGTCGCGGCCGCGAACACCAACGACCAGCATCACCACGCCTGTGTCTCACTGCTGACGGGGTTGCGTCTCGCCAAGCGCCGTCTGTACGTCCCCGCCACGGTCGTCGCCGAGGCGGGCTACATGATCCGCAAGCACGCTCCTCGGTCCGAGGTCGAGTTCATCCGCAGCCTCTCCAACGGCGACTTCGAGCCGGTCGACCTCACCGTTGCCGACTACGCACGCATGACTGAACTCGCCGAGACCTACATCGAGCGACCGATGGGCGTCACCGACGCGTCGGTCATCGCGATTGCCGAGCGGCTCGGCGTCACCGAGATTGCCTGCACGGACCGCACCGACTTCCGCATGGTCCACCCACGTCACGTCGATGCGTTCACGCTGCTGCCCGAAGGTATCGGTTAGCGCGAGTCTGACTCGGCTGACTGAACCGCCTCGGCCCGCGCCTGCATCACGGCGTCGATCGCGGTGCGAGTGG
>JASGGG010000184.1:0-3709 GCA_047605165.1 Nocardioidaceae bacterium | reverse complement strand
CCTTGAACTCCTCGAAGATCACCTCGTCCATCTTGGAGCCGGTCTCGATCAGCGCGGTCGCGAGGATCGTCAGCGAGCCGCCGTCCTCGATGTTGCGGGCCGCGCCGAAGAACCGCTTGGGCGGGTAGAGCGCCGAGGAGTCCACACCACCGGACAAGATCCGGCCGCTGGCAGGAGCAGCGAGGTTGTACGCACGCCCCAGCCGGGTGATGCCGTCCAGCAGCACGACCACGTCGTGGCCGAGCTCGACCAGCCGCTTAGCCCGCTCGATGGCGAGCTCGGCGACCGTGGTGTGATCGCTGGCCGGGCGGTCGAACGTGGAGGCGATCACCTCGCCCTTGACCGTGCGCTGGAAGTCGGTGACCTCCTCCGGGCGCTCGTCGACGAGCACGACCATCAGGTGGCACTCGGGGTTGTTGGTCGTGATGGAGTTCGCGATCGACTGCATGATCATCGTCTTGCCGGCCTTCGGCGGGGACACGATCAAGCCACGCTGCCCTTTGCCGATCGGCGCGGAGATGTCGATGACTCGGCCGATCAGGTTGGTCGCTTCGGTCTCCATACGCAGCCGCTCGGCGGCGTACAGCGGGGTCAGCTTGTTGAAGTCGACCCGGTTCTTGGCCTCGTCGGGATCGGCGCCGTTGACCGAGTCCAGCCGCACCAGCGGGTTGAACTTCTGTTTGGCCTCACCCTCCTTCGGCTGCTTGACGACGCCGGTCACGGCGTCACCCTTGCGCAGGCCGAACTTACGCACCATCGACAGCGAGACGTACACGTCGTCCGACCCGGGCAGGTAGCCGCTAGTGCGCACGAACGCATAGCTGTCGAGGATGTCGACGATGCCGGCAACCGGCACGAGCACGTCGTCCTCGTTGATCACCGGCTCGACGTCGGCGGGGCGCTGGCGGTCGCGGTTGTCGCGATCGCGGCCGCGCCGGCGACGGCTGCGGCGATTGCTGCCGTCGTCGCGGTTGCCGTCACGGTTTCCACCGTCGCGGTTGCCCCGGTTCCGGTCGCCCTGGTTGCGATTGCGGTCGTTCTGGCCCCGGTCCTGGCCCCGGTCGCCCTGTTGGTTGTTGCCCTGCTGGCCACTGGGCTGGCCACTCTGTTGGCCATTGGGCTGACCGCTGGAGTGGCCATTCGCGTCGTTGCGTGACTCCCGTTGCTCCCGCGAAGCCTCGGCCTGCCCACGTTGCTCCCCACCAGACTGCTGCGTCGTCTGCTGCGTCGTCTGCTGGGCCACCTGCTGCCCGCCGGGCTCCGAGGACGCCTTCGCTCCGGAAGTCTCCAACCGGGCAGTCTCGGTGCCCCTGCTCTCCGCGCCCAAGCTCTCGGTACGCCGGTTCTCTGCTCGCGCCGAAGGCTGCCGGCCCGAAGCGCTGGCCGAGGGACTACTCGATTGGCCACCTGATCGGGCCGCCTTGATGGCGTCGACCAACTGGGCCTTCTTCATCGTGCTGGTGCCCTTGATACCCAGGCCACCAGCGATCTGCTTGAGTTCGGGCAACAGCTTGGCGCTGAGCCCGCCCGCCTTCTTGACCGGGGCGGTTTCGGTTGTTTCCGTCACGTGAGGTCCTTCCCACGTATCTGCAAGGTCATCTCCGGCCGTGCCGGCTGCCTTGTTCCAGTGGTCTCGCTCTCGGCCAGCGCACGCAGGAAGCTGCGTCGGCGAGAATCGAGGAAGAGTCGCTTTCGGCGAACCTGCGGGTCCCGCGGTGCCGAAGCGCAATAGAACCATAGCATCCCTGGGGGCAACCTGGCTCGATCGTTACAACTCCGACACGTACCGAGATGTTCCGTTCCGCCGGATGCGACCCACTCAGGCCTCGACAACAGCTCCGTGCGGGGAGACGGCCAAGGTCAGCCGACGCCAGTCTCCAGGCGCCAACCGATCCACCGCTGCGGCGACGCTACTGGTGCCGTGCCCTCGCACGGCGAAGGCCAGCACGGTAGGACCGGCGCCCGAGATGATCGCCGGGATTCCTTCTGCCCGCAACGCCTCGACGAGCGTGTACGACTGCTCCATCGCCGGGGCACGGTACCGCTGGTGCAGCCGGTCCTCGGTGGCCGGCAGCAGCAGCTCGACGTCACCGGTGAGCGCAGCGACGAGCAACGCCGCGCGACCAGAGTTCGCCGCAGCATCGGCGTGCGAGACCTGCGCGGGCAGCAGCCCACGAGCCAGTTCGGTCGAGACCGGGCTGCCGGGAATCGCGATCACGGTCTCGATCCGTTGATCGACGTCGAGCCGCACCGTGTGGAAGGCACCACTCTCGGCGTACGAGATGGTCAATCCGCCGTACACCGCAGGGGCGACATTGTCCGGATGCCCTTCGATCCGGGCCGCGAGATCGAAAAGGGCGTCCACCGGCAACCGCTGCTCTCCGTCGGCCACCAGCGCACGTGCCGCGAACACACCCGCCACGATCGCCGCCGACGACGACCCCAGACCTCTCCCGTGCGGGATCAGGTTGCGGCAGTGCAACCGGATCCCGGGCACCGGGATCCCCATCTGCTCGAACGCGGCGACCATCGAGCGGTAGACCAGATGACGCTCGTCCAGCGGCACCTGGTCGGCGCCGTCGACGGTGATGGTGAGCTTTCCGGCGACCTCGGCCGTGACCACATCGTGCAGGTCGAGCGCGAGCCCGAGCGTGTCGTACCCGGGTCCGAGGTTGGCGCTCGTAGCGGGCACCGTCACCCGCACCGGGCCCTGGACGAGATCCATGGCCGGCCTCAGCGCAGTCCGGCGGCGTCAGCCGCTGCGTCGACATCGGCGTCCACGACCGTGTCGACCAGATCGGTGAACGTCGACAGCGCGGTGTCGATGTCCTTCAGGCCGTGTCCTGTCACGGTGATCGCGATCGTCTGCCCCTCGAACGACTCCCCCGCCGCCAGATCGGCGAGCAGCCCGGCAACGCCAGTTGCCGAGGCGGGCTCGACGAAGACGCCGTCGTTGGCGGCCAGATCGCGTTGCGCCATCAGGATCTGCTCGTCGCTCGCGGCGCGGAATCGCCCTCCGGAGTCGTGCGCGGCCGCGACGGCCAGATCCCACGACGCCGGGTTGCCGATACGGATGGCGGAGGCAACGGTCTCGGGGTTGAGCACCGGGGCGCCGTCGACCAGGGGCGCGGCGCCGGCTGCCTGCCAGCCCAGCATCCGAGGCGTACGCGTGGCGATGCCGGCCTTGGCGTACTCGACGTATCCCTTCCAGTACGCGGAGATGTTGCCCGCGTTGCCCACCGGGAGGATGTGCACGTCAGGTGCGTCACCGAGGAAGTCCACGATCTCGAACGAGGCCGTCTTCTGGCCCTCCAGCCGCATCGGGTTCACCGAGTTGACCAGCGCGACCGGATAATGCTCGGCCAAGTCGCGGGAGATCCGCAGACAGTCGTCGAAGTTGCCGCGCACCATGATCACCTGGGCGCCGTGAACGATCGCCTGCGCCAGTTTGCCGGCCGCGATCTTTCCCTGGGGTACCAGTACGAGCGGCTTCACCCGAGCCTTCGCGGCATAGGCGGCCATCGAGGCCGACGTGTTGCCGGTCGACGCGCAGACGACAGCCTCCGCGCCCTCGCCGACCGCAACCGACAGCGCGACAGTCATGCCGCGGTCCTTGAACGAACCGGTCGGGTTGTCGCCCTCGACCTTGAGCCAGACCTCGGCCTCGAGCAGGCCGGAGAGCCAGCCACTCTCGACCAGTGGCGTGCCG
>JASGGG010000183.1:0-3760 GCA_047605165.1 Nocardioidaceae bacterium | reverse complement strand
GCGGGGGTCGCCCTCTTCGCACGGGCCGGAGACGCAACCGAGCTCTGGTACCGATCGCAGATGCGGAGCCGCGACACCGCCAGCATCCGTCTCGTCGTGACAGGAGCGCTCTTCATCGTGCGTTGCGCTGCTCTCTGGCTGGTCCCGAACATCTGGGTCTTCCTGGCTCTCTTCGTCGCGGAGGCCGTGATCGCGAGTGTCTGGATCTCAGTGAAGTACCTGCGGGACGAGTCTGCGCCCGGGCTGACGCGGCCCGCGCGTGAGCACTCGGTCGGCATGCTGCCGCAGTCCTACCCCCTGCTCCTCTCGGGGATCGCCAACCAGGTCAATCTCCGAGGGGATGTCGTCATCCTGCAGGCGCTCGCGGGGTCGACGGCCGTAGGAGTCTATTCGGCAGCGGCCCGGATGAGCGAGCTGGCCTACTTCCTCCCCACTGTGTTCATGAACGCGACGCTGCCCGTGCTGCTGCAAGTGCGGAAGGAGTACGGAGCTGAGCATCCGCGATACCTACGGATGTTGCAGCGCTCCTATGACCAGGCGTTCTGGGTCGGCGTGGTCATCGCCGTGACGGTGGGGGTGACCGGGACGGCCGCCATCTCGATGTTCTTCGGCCCGGCGTACGACACCTCCAAGCACGTGCTGTGGATTCATGTCGCCGCGTGCCCGTTCGTCTTCATGGCGGCGGTCTACTCGAAGTGGATCATCGCCGAGGGCACGCTGTGGTCGTCGTTGGTGCGTCACAGCCTCGGCGCCGTCGCGAACATCGTCCTCAACATCGTCCTCATTCCGAGGTGGGGACCGGTCGGCAGTGCCGTCGCCACACTCTGCTCCTACGTGCTGGCCTCTTACGTCGCCTGCTTCATCGGCCGCCGATCGCGCTTGGCCGGCCGACAGATGACACTGGCCTTGATCGCGCCGGCCCGCCTAGCAGTGGCGCGGCTCAACAAGCATTAACAGTTTGCGGAGGCTCGATGGTTCGACGTACGCAGCTCGGCGATGGTCAATCGCCACATGTCGTCGACTCTCTCGATCAAGCGCTTTCTGTTGTCCTGGAGTCGCCCGATGGCCGAGTCGTCGCCCAGCAGGGCACCCAGCCTGGCCACCGGATCCTCGCCGACCGAGATCAGCCATTCCGGCACGCCGAAGTCGTTGAGCAGCTCCCGGTACTTGTGCGACCAGCCGAGCGCGAGGGTCGGGACCCCCTGGGAGAGCGCCCCGACGATCGAGTGGAACCTGCTTGCCACGACCGCCTCGGCGTGACCGAGCACCGCCTTGAGCACACGCGGCTCCTCGCTGTGGAAGACCTCGGCGCGAGTGGCCTCGGACACAGCGTCGGCGATGCTCCGGTCGCCCGCGTCGTGAACGATGACCACGACCGCCAGCCCGCGCTGGGCGGCCGTCAAGGAGTAGTCGACGAGATCCTGGGTGTAGGCACGGACACCGGCGACGTCCGAGGTGATGACCTTCGTGTTCGGGACGACGGCGAGGTAGGGCTCGGCGACGGGCGGCTCGATGTTGGCCGCGGACACCCCGATCGTGAAGTCCGGGAAGATCAGGACCGGCGTGCTCAGTGACAGCCGGGACAGGTGCTCGGCGCTGGTCGTGTCGCGGGCGAAGATCAGGACCGCCTGCTCCAGCAGCTCAGTCGCCCAACGACGATTCTCCTCATGCTCGAACGGCCCGAATGCCTGCGGGAGCATCACCTTGGGCACCCCGCGCCTCGCCCAAGCGCGTCCGTAGATCGCCTCACGTCGGGAGCGCTCTGCCTTGAAGGAGTCGCTGTAGGCGAAACCCGAGGCGTCCAGCACACCCGTGATGTCACGGTCCGCGACCAGCCCGTAACGTTGCCGCAGCCTGCCAGGGACCGCATTCCCCACGGCACTGCCGGCCCGGGGGAATCGGTAGAGATGCAAGGTCTGTCGCAATCCGAGCCTGGCGCGGACGTCGTACGCGGACTCGATCGGGGTGGCCGAAAGCTCGAATTCGCCGCCCAGTCGCTCGACGATCGTCTCCAACATGAGCTGGGCGCCCTTGTTCTTGGTCTCGGTGCCTCGGATCTCGATAACCACGCCTGACTCCTTCAGATCGTGTTGCGCGCAGGGATTCTCAGAGTTCGCGGAACCGACGGGCCGCCTCGAGCGGCTTCTTGACAGAGGCGGGCACCAGCCCGGTCGGGTCCGCATAGCCGTAGGCGATCAGCATGATCACCTTCTCATGCGCCGCTAGCCCGAGCAGCTTCCTCATCGTGAGCTCCCGCTCGGTGATGTCTGGCCAGTTGATGCAGCAGGTGCCGACTCCCTGGGCCTCCAGGCCCAAGATCAGGCCCATCGAGGCGAGGCAACTGTCGATATAGACGAGGTGACGGTCCCGCTCGTCGAAGAACGCGGAGTAGTCCCCGATCACCACGATCATGCCGGGAATCTGTCCGGCGTACCCACGGGTGCCCATGGGCACGGCCGCCACCTTCGCGACGCTGGCGGGATCGTCGAAGATCTCGAATCGGTAGGGCTGCCGGTTGCAGGCCGTCGGGCCCTCGATGCCGATGGCGACGGCAGCCTCCACCATCTCCCGTGGCACGCTGCCGGGAAGGAACCAGCGCACCGACCTGCGGTCCTGAGCCAGTCGGGCGAGTTGCTTAACGTCGAGCGTCTCGCCCGAGTCCCCCGGATGGTGAGGTCCTTCCACCCCTTCCAGACTCGGCACCGCCGTCCGCAGAGCCGCGAACCGCTCCCGGGCCCGGACGACGCGTTCGCTCTCGGACGAAGCCGTCGCCGCGAAGTACTCGCCGAGAACGGCGAACATCCAGTCCGCCTCCGCCGTCTCGGCCACGAGGGTGCCGTGCGCCAGCGCCCGCTCGATCACCTCGACGGTCTGGTCGATGTAGTCGAGTGCGAACTCGCTTCGGCGGGGCCTCATGGTCAGGCCCTTCTCCAGCATGTGCACGTTGCGGCGGGCGTTGTAGAGGTCACGGCCAAGGGCGCTCCTCTCGTAGTAGACGGTCTGGCCCCGCCCGACTGCCCGCTCCTCGCGACGGAAGGCATCGCTGAACAACCTGAGATAGAGCTGCCGGGTCCCTGGGCCACGCGACTGAGCCCAACCGCCGAGTCGTCGCCTGGCTTTGACGCCCCCGCGTCGAAGCTTGCTGAGCAGACTCTTCATCGGCCGGTGCCCTCCTGGTTGGTGTCACGACGTGCTCGCATCGCAACGAATGTAGGCCGGTACCGGCAGCACGGGCCCAGGCCGTGGCCAATCTCGCACCGGCCGCGAGCCGGTCTCTGACTCATCGGCGTCCCTCCCGCCAGAGGGCGAGCTGGCGCCGGTTGCGCACGCTCTCCAGCACCGACGACGGCGAGGCGTCGAGGAGGCCCCTGACCAGGAACCGCAGCTTGTCTGCCCGCCGGTCGGCCGCGTGGAACCTGATGCGGTTGATGGACAGCCGCATCGAACGCAGGTCCCGGCGGCTCAGCGCGGCGCGATGCTTGTCGATGTACTTCTCCAGCCCGACGGCACGCATCTCCGTCGCGCGGGTCAGTTGGCCCGCACCATGCTTGCGCTGGAGGACCGGCGGGGCCTCCACGACCGCATAGCAGTGGCCGGCTGCCAGGTATCGATAGACGAAGTCCCGGTCGTTGACGACGCGCAGGTCGGGGTCGAAGCCGCCGACATCCTCGAACGCCCGGCGCCGGATGACGAAGTTGCTGCCGATGAAGCCTGGGTTCCTTCCCACCACGTCCCTCGGGCCCAGGGCTTCCGGCATCCG
>JASGGG010000182.1:0-3760 GCA_047605165.1 Nocardioidaceae bacterium | reverse complement strand
CGACGACCGGAAGCGGCTCGATACGCGCCTCGTGGCTCGGCGCTACTCGACCGGCGGTCAGTCGGGTTTGCTCGCCAAGAGCTGAGGGTTCTCGAACGTCTCGGGCGTGTGCAGGCGGGTCATCCGGTTCCACGGCCAGACGACGGCCCAAACCTTGCCGACGACGTCACTGACCGGCACGGCGCCCTTGCCCGGCAGGTTGCGATGGAACCGGGAGTCCTCGCTGTTGGTCCGGTTGTCGCCCATCACCCACAGGTGGTCCTTGGGCACCCGGATGTCGAACTTCGAGTCGCTGGGCGAGGTGCCCTTGCGGATGTAGTCCTGCTCCTCCAGAGGCACGCCGTTGACGGTGATCCGGCCCTGCTTGTCGCAGCACTTGACGTGGTCGCCGCCGATGCCGATCACCCGCTTCACCAGGTGACCGCCGGTGGGATAGAGACCGGCCAGGGAGAGCGCCTTCTGCACCGGGTTGAGCGAGTCGTCCTGCTCGCCGAGCCATTGCCCGCCCGGATCCTTGAAGACGATCACGTCGCCACGCTTGATGTCGCCCTTCCAGTAGGAGATCTTCTGGACGAGGATGCGGTCGTTCTCCTGCAGCGTCGGGCGCATCGACGAGCTGGGCACGAAGAACATCTGCACGAAGAATGCCTTGATGAGCACCGCGATGCCGATCGCGATCGCGAGCAGCACGATGAACTCGAGCCAGGCGGGGAACTGGAGCCGACGCTTCTTCGCCGGCGGGGTGGGCCGGGTCACCACGACCCGCGGCGGAGCTTCGGACATGCATCGAGGGTATCCGGAGGTCCCAGGGTGTGGCTGGGGAACCGTTGGAGACGCCGAGTCACCTGCGCCGTAGGCTGACCCCCATGCGCTCACTCCAGGTCACCGCTCTCGAAGGTCCCTCATCCGTTGCCGTCCAGGAGATTCCCGACGCCACCGCCCGCGACGGCGAGGTGCTGGTGGAGGTGAAGGCCGTCGGGATCAGTTGGCCGGACCTGCTGCAGACCAAAGGCCAGTACCAGATCAAGCCGGAGTTGCCGTTCCAGCTCGGTGTCGACTTCGCCGGCGTCGTACGCTCGGCGCCCGCCGATTCGGGCTTCAGCGAGGGTGACCGGGTGGCGTGCGTGATGGCGTACGGCGGTGGCGCCGACCTGGTATCGGTCAACCCGGACGCGGTGTTCCCGCTGCCCGACAGCATGAGCTTCACCCAGGGCGCCGCCATGCCGATGAACTACCTCACGGTCGAGTTCGCGCTGTCTGCCCGGGCCGGACTGCAGTCGGGTGACACCCTGCTCGTCAACGGCGCGGCCGGCGGCGTCGGCACGGCCGCGATCCAGGTCGGCAAAGGCCTCGGGCTGCGGGTCATCGCCGTGGTGTCCACCCCGGAGAAGGCCGAGTTCGCCAAGACGGCGGGCGCCGACGAGGCGATCCTGGTCGAGGGTTTCCTGGAGGCCACCAAGGAGCTGACCGGTGGTCGTGGCGTTGATGCGGTGCTCGACGTGGTCGGCGAGCCGTTCGTCACCGACAACCTGCGTGCGCTGGCCCCGTTCGGGCGACTGCTGATCGTGGGCTTCACCGGCGGCCAGATCCCGGCGGTCAAGGTCAACCGGCTGCTGCTCAACAACGTGGACGTGCGTGGGGTCGGTTGGGGCGCCTACACTATGGGCCGGGCCGGCTACATGCGCGCGCAGTGGGACCGGCTGATCCCGATGATGGACGCCGGCGCGATCAACCCACCGATCGGCGCGACCTACGACCTCGACCATGTGGTCGACGCGCTGGTGGAGATGGAAGAGCGGCGTACGCTCGGCAAGTCCGTCATCGTCTTCGACTGACCCACCCGGCTATTCGGCCGCGGCCTTGAAGCTGGGGGCCAGCAGGTCCAGCGTCTCCGGGTGCTTGCGCATGTACGCGTGGATGAACGGGCATTCGGGGGCGATCGGGAAGCCACGCCCGCGCACGAACTCCACGACGCCGGCAGCGATCTGGCTGCCGATGCCCTGGCCCTCGTACGCCGAATCCACCTCGGTGTGGAAGAAGACGTAGGCGCCGTCGCGCACGTAGTACTGCGCGAAGCCGGCCAGGCCACCTTCGTCGGTCCGCGCCTCGACCCGGTGGTGCTCGGGGTTGTCGACGATGTTGACGTGCAGTCGGTCGGCCATGTGTCGATCCTTACACGTTCCTGTGTGCGCCGCGGGCAGGACCGTGCCTGTTATTCCCGCCGACGCATCCACGGTCCCGCATCACGACCGGCTGCGTTGGACGAGCTCAGCGCAGCCCGCTGCGCCCTCACTCATCTGGTTGGCGCTCGTCCGCCTTGCCGGATCGCGCGCGGATACCGCGGCTGCAACCCGGAAGTGAATTGCCAGGCACGGTCTCACCCCCGGCGTAGGGTTTCCGCCATGACGATCCTCGACGACGCAACAGCGGGCATGGACTCCTCGGTCCGCCCCCAGGACGACCTCTTCGGCCACGTCAACGGCACCTGGCTGGCGACGGCCGAGATCCCGGCCGACCGGTCGAGCTGGGGGCCGTTCGTGGAGCTGGCCGACGAGGCCGAGGAGCGGGTCCGGACGATCATCGAGGAGTTCGGTGCGCGAGCCGAGGCAGGCGAAGTCGAGCCGGGCTCGAATGCCCAGAAGATCGGCGACCTGTACGCCAGCTTCATGGACGAGGAGGCGGTCGAGGCCCGTGGCGCCGAGCCGATCCAGCCGCGTTTGTCGGCGGCGTACGCGCTGGCCTCTGTCGCCGACCTGCCGCGGTTCGTGGGCGAGATCGAGCGTGCCGGAGGCGGCGGGCTGTTCGGCTCCTACGTCGACAGCGACGACCGCGACAGCGACCGTTACCTCGTCAACCTCACCCAGGGCGGCCTCGGGCTGCCCGACGAGTCCTACTACCGCGAGGAGAAGTTCGACCAGATCCGTACCGCCTACCGCGCCCACCTCGAGCGGATGTTCGGACTCGCCGGGGTCGCCGACCCCGCGGGCGAGGCACAGCGCGTGTACGACGTCGAAGCGTATCTCGCACAGGGTCACCTCGAGCGCGCGGAGACCCGCGACGTGCTCAAGTCCTACAACCTGCACACCCGCGCCGAGCTGGAGAATCTCGCCCCGGCGTTCGACTGGACCGCGTACGGTGCAGGTCTGGACGCCAAGGACGTCGTGCTCGCCGAGGTCAACGTCCGCCAGCCGAAGTACCTCGAGCACCTCTCGGCCGCCCTCGGCGAGATCCCGATCGAGAGCTGGCGATCGTGGGTCGCGATCAGGATCATCCGGGCTGCGGCGCCTTACCTCTCCACCCCGTTCGTCGAGGAGAACTTCGACTTCTACGGCCGCACCTTGTCCGGGACCCCCGAGCTGCGCGCGCGGTGGAAGCGTGGTGTCGCGTTCGTGGAGGGCTCGGTCGGCGAAGCAGTCGGCGAGGAGTACGTCGCCCGGCACTTCCCGCCGTCCTCGAAGGCCGCGATGGACGCGCTGGTCGCGAACCTGCTGAAGGCCTACCGCGTCTCCATCGAGTCGCTCGACTGGATGGGCGAGGAGACCAAGCAGCGGGCGTACAAGAAGCTCGACACGTTCCTCCCCAAGATCGGCTACCCCAAGAAGTTCCGCGACTACTCGACGCTGACGGTGGTCAAGGATGACCTGCTGGCCAACGTGGTGGCGGTGGCGGCGTTCGAGACCGACCGCCAGCTGAACAAGATCGGCACGCCGGTCGACCGCGACGAGTGGTTCATGCTGCCGCAGACCGTCAACGCCTACTA
>JASGGG010000181.1:0-3765 GCA_047605165.1 Nocardioidaceae bacterium | reverse complement strand
GGGAGATGCCGTGCGCGGGCGTTGTCGCCAGTTCGCTGGTGACCCGGAATGCCCGAGCGTCCTTGCTCATCGTGTCGGCTGCCCGGATCGCCCGCGGCCAGGTCAGCCTGGACACGATCCGGCCTTCGACGATCGCCAGCGGCACCCAGCCGAGCCTGGTGTGCTCAGGTCCGACGGCCTCCATCACCGCACCGTCACGCGTCGCGGACAGGTAGCAGGCACCTCGCGGCGCCTTCAGGTCGAAGCGACCGGCATCGGCCGGGCCACCATCCGGCTCGCGGCTCGAGAACCACCAGGCGCCCCGGTCAGCCAAGTCACCGTGGCGAACAAGGCGTCGACGAACTCCTTGGGATCGAGCCGGCTCGCCTCGTGCCGGCGTACGAACTCTCCCAGCCGGGCATCGAACTCCCGCCTCGTGGCACGGCGGAAGTCCGGAGTATCCAGTGCCAGCTTGCCCATGTCGGGACCGCCCGCCAAGCCTGTCAAGTACCTTCGAATCAGGCTACCCCTTGCGTTAAGCCGGTCAAGCCGGATCGCGCCTTCCTACAGGGCCCGCCACGCCCAGCCAGTGCTGGGCGCCGGAATCACCCGTGGCTCATAGCCGTATGAGGCGGCAGGGTTCAGGATCTGACGGCCGAGCAGGCGGTCGCGCTGTGCTCTCGTGAGCCGCGCGCGATCCGCGGCCTCATCCCAGCACTCTCGGATGACTGTCGTGATCCGGTCGATCGAGTCACTTGCCTCACGTCGACTCAGCCCGTAGACGCTCGCCGCATCCATGCACGTGACGAAGTTGCTGTCACGCTGTCCCTCTCGGCCAATGGCCAGCGCCTGCTTGGCGGTGTCGCCGGAGCGATGGCCCGGCGCGAGGTCGTAGGCCGGGGTCAGCCCGAGCGTACGACCATCCCAGAAGGCGGCATGGTTACGTGCGTGGTCATCCGAGTTGCTGATGGCGACGTTGAAGACGATCCGGTCGAAGAGCTCCGCGCCCGTCTCCGGCGAGGCACCCGCATCCACGAGCCGGTCGTACAGATCGGGATAGGTGGCCCACCGGCCCGCTATCGGATCCAGGCCAAGGAGCGTCAGGGCGGAAACCGTGTGGAACCGGTGCCCGTGCCGATCGCGATCGAACCGCTCGACGAGCAGTACGTCCTTGCCGAGTGACTTCGTGACCTCACTGGCGGGTGCGGTGATCCCGGCCCGGCGAGCCAGATCCAGGCAAGCCGCCTCGGCGTTGACGACAGGCAGCCCACGGTCGCTGGTCGAGGAGAACTTCGCGATGAGACTCCGGCCGCTTCCGTCATGCAGTAGTGCCTTCGGACGTGCCCCGCCGATGCTCGTGCCATGCAACAGCGCAGCGCCCAGCACTGGGCTCAGCTGCTCCCCCGCTTCCAACAACTCGGCGGCCTGGTGGAGCTCGTCAAGCGTCGCGGACCCAAGACGCGGCGCATAGACCTGGTCGGATGCCTGAAAGTCGATGGCACCGAAACGATCGCTGCCAGACAGGAGCATGTCGGTCCGGTCCTCGTTAGCGTCCGCGTACTCGTCCGGACGCTCCGTGCGCAGCACGCCCTGCCCCCATTGGTCGGGCAGCGCGTCACGAAGACACCCAGCGAGTGTGAGGCCCTCGTGCGGCTCGATCCACCCCTCGGCGATGGGCAGCTCCGGTGCCAGCGGGCGCCGGTCGGAGCGGGCGAGGTATTGGTCGGAGTACGCGAACTCCGCGAGGTCCCCGTTCCATCGGACCGCGCCCGCCGGGACCGGATCGACGGCATCCGGGAGCCAGGTCCAGACGAATACCCAGTCACTCGGGGTAGCCATCGACCCTGCCTGCCCGGCTCACCGGCGTACGCTTCCTCGAACCGCTTGCCCGAGTCCGCAACAGCCCCATGTCGCGCTCGCCCGAACGACGCAGGCGAGCAATCTCGACCGCGTCGGTGGTGCCGAACAAAGGAACACCGAGAATCGAGGCAGCATTGAACACGGTCCCGATGGCGGTGCCTCCCAGCCCCCTCTCGACGCCTGCGTAAGTCATGGGAGAGACGCCGACGCGGGCAGCAGTATCGACGACCGACCAATCGCGCGCGAGCCTGGCCCGCTTGATCTCCCCGCCGAGCACCCGCAACGCGTCCCTCGCGTCGGGCCTGAGCGACATCGTCTTCCGAGGCACACTCACCACCTCCTCTAATAGAGTAGAGATTTGATGCGTTGATATCCAGTTAGTTAGGGATCTAACGCCACGATCTCATCAGGAAGAAATCCATACGATATTCTTCCTCCATGGCCATCAACATCAAGGATCCCGAGACCGACCGGCTCGTGCGAGAGTTGGCCGAGCGAATGGGCGCATCGATCACCGAGGCGATCAAGACTGCGGTGCAGGACCGTCTCACCCGCACGCAGCCACGCTCCGACTTGATCTATGCCGACCTGATCGCGATCGGCGAGCGAGGCCGAGCGCGCCCAACCCTCGACACCAGATCTGAGGACGAGATCCTCGGATACGACAAGCTCGGCATCCCGTCTTGATCGCGGTCGACTCGTCGGCACTGGTGGCGATCGTCCTCGGCGAACCCGAGCTCGAGCGGTTCAGCGCGATCGTGGCACGCGAGCCCAGCGTCCTCTGTGCCGCGAGCCTCGTGGAGACCGCGATGGTGCTCGAAAGTCGGCAAGGCCCCGACAGCGTGCAGGAGCTGCGATCCGTCCTACGGAGCGCCGAGGTCGAGATACATCCGGTCACCGAGGAGCTGGCGTGGACCGCCCACGCCGCGTGGCGCCGTTTCGGCCGCGGGCGCCACGCCGCCGGGCTCAACTACGGCGACTGCTTCTCCTACGCCTTGGCCAAGACCCTGTCGGTCCCGCTCCTCTTCAAGGGCACGGACTTCGCTCAGACCGATATCGCAATCGCCCAGTAGGCGCGCGCCGAGGTCGTGTCGAGTGCGCGGTCGCCGCTGGCGCCCGCAACATCATCACCCACAACGTCCGCGATTTCGCCGGTGCCGACAGGTTCGCCGTCACCCCCCCATCACTCCCGCCGACTTCCTCACCACGATCAGGAGCACCATCACCGTTCGCCTGCCCAACTCAGTCCACGACAAGGTCCGCGAGCTCGCCGCCCGGGACGAGGTCTCCATCAACCAGTTCATCGCCAGCGCCGTGGCCGAGCAGATGGCCTCCTACCTCACCCGGGCGAGTACGGAAGCTGACACCGTCCACGGCTCGCGTCGCACCGCGAACGACGACCAGGTCGTCGACCTCGATCGCGGTCGTCACGCGCCGGACTTCTCGAAGTTGAGGCGGGTGAAGGCCAGTGCCTCGGCCAGCTCGAGCTCGCGATCCTCCCGATCGTCGGCCTTGCGGGTGCTTACCTCGATCGTGATGTGCCCGCTGAAGCCCGTGTCGGCGAGGTGCTCCAGCAGCTCCGCGACCGGCTGCGTACCACGGCCGGGAATCAGGTGCTCGTCGCGTGCGCTACCGGAGCCGTCGGTCAGGTGGAGATGCCGCAGTCGCGAACCCATCTGCTTGGCCAGATCCAGGGAGCTGACCCGCGATGTCGCGGCATGGGAGACGTCCAGGGTGAGATGGGCGTACGACTCACGGGTGGGATCCCAGTGCGGCAGGTACATCTGCATCTCGCGCTTGGCCGAGGCCCGCCAGGGATACATGTTCTCGACCGCGAAGCACAGGCCGGTGCCCTCCTCGAGTCGGCCGATGCCGTCGACGAAGTCACGCGCGTACTCGCGCTGCCAGCGAAACGGTGGATGCACC
>JASGGG010000180.1:0-3785 GCA_047605165.1 Nocardioidaceae bacterium | reverse complement strand
AGCACCGCCTCAAGGAGGCCGCCCAGCACGTCGTGGGCGAGGGAGATCGGATCAGCTTCGGGCCGTTCGATCTCGAGTTCGTCGCGGTCAACCACTCGATCCCCGACGCGCTGGCGGTCGCTATCCGCACTGGCGCGGGCCTCGTGTTGCACACCGGCGACTTCAAGATGGACCAGCTGCCGTTGGACGGCCGGATCACCGACCTGCGTGCGTTCGCCCGCCTCGGCGAGGAGGGGGTCGACCTGTTCATGACCGACTCCACCAACGCCGAGGTACCCGGGTTCACGACCGCCGAGAAGGACATCACGCCGGTCATCGACCGAGTGTTCGCCGGCAGCGCCGGCCGGATCATCGTGGCCTGCTTCGCCTCGCATGTGCACCGTGTGCAGCAGACGCTCGATGCTGCCGCGAGGCATGGCCGCAAGGTCGGGTACGTCGGCCGCTCGATGGTGCGCAACATGGCGATTGCGCGTGACCTCGGCTATCTGCACGTGCCGCCCGGCACCCTGGTTGACGCCAAGGCACTGGAGAGCCTGCCGCCCGAGCGCACGGTGCTGATCTCCACCGGATCTCAGGGAGAGCCGCTGTCGGCGCTGGCTCGCATCGCGCAGCGTACGCACAACTTCGTCCATATCAACGAGGGCGACACCGTGATGCTCGCCTCCAGCCTGATCCCCGGCAACGAGAACGCCGTCTATCGCGTGATCAACGGCCTGGCCAAGTGCGGCGCACGGGTGGTCCACAAGGGCAACGCGCTCGTGCACGTGAGCGGCCACGCCAGCGCGGGGGAACTGCTCTACTGCTACAACATCGTCAAGCCACGCAACGTGATGCCCGTGCACGGCGAGGTCCGGCACCTGCTCGCCAACGCCGAGCTGGCTGTCGCGACCGGCGTACCCGCCGACCGGGTGGTCACCGCCGAGGACGGTGTGGTCGTCGACCTGCTCGACGGCGTCGCACGGATTGCGGGGAAAGTCGACTGCGGGTACGTCTTCGTCGACGGCAGCTCGATCGGCGACATCACCGAGTCGTCGCTGAAGGACCGGCGCATCCTCGGCGAGGAAGGGTTCATCTCGGTCGTCGTCGTCGTCGACTCCGTCACCGGCAAGGTCGCCACCTCACCGGAGATCCACGCTCGCGGCTTTGCCGAGGACGACAGCGTCTTCGACGAGATCAAGCAGCCCATCGCCGACGCCCTCGGGCTCGCGCTCAGCGAAGGCACCACCGACTCCTACCAGCTCCAGCAGACGATCCGCCGTGTCATCGGCCGCTGGGTCAGCAGCAAGCACCGGCGCCGTCCGATGATCATCCCGGTCGTGATCGAGGCCTGAGCGCCTACAGGCGACGCGGCCCCACTCATTGTGCCAGGCCTAAGCCGCCTGATCGGTGCCGTACTGTCGTCGGCATGCGCGTGTGGGTCAACGATGAATTGCTCGACCGGCCTGAGATCCCGGCGATCTCGGTCGCGGATCACGGATTCACCGTCGGTGACGGTGTGTTCGAGGCGATCAAGGTGGTCCGGGGCAGACCCTTCGCGCTCGAAGAACACCTGGCTCGGCTTACCCGGTCCGCTGAAGGCCTCGGTCTGCCCACGCCCGACCTCGACCGGATCAAGGCTGGTATCGCGGCTACGGTCGCGGGTCAGGATCTGGCGCTGGGGCGCATCCGCGTCACCTATACGGCCGGTATCGCGCCGATGGGCTCGGGGCGCGGCAACCAAGGAACCACCCTGGTGGTCGCCGCCGGGCCGATGGACCCCTGGCCCGAGACGACGACAGTGGTCGTGGCTCCCTGGCCACGCAACGAACGCGGCGCGACGGCCGGGCTCAAGACGACGTCGTACGCCGAGAACGTCATCGCGCTCGCGTACGCCCAGGAGCGGGGCGCCACAGAGGCGATCTTCGGGAATCTGGCCGGCAACGTATGCGAGGGCACCGGCACCAACGTCTTCTACGTCGTCGGTGGTGAAGTCCGCACGCCCACGCTGGATTCGGGGTGCCTGGGCGGGATTACCCGGCAACTGGTGCTCGACTGGTACGGAGGGGTCGAGGTCGACGAGCCGCTCGCAGTGCTGGAGGACGCCGAGGAGGTGTTCCTCGCGAGCACCACTCGTGACGTTCAGGGAGTGACCCGGATCGATGGACATTTCTACCCCGCACCGGGACCTGTCACCCGTGAGGTGATGAAGACGTGGGCCGAGCGTGAGTCAGCCGCTCTCGCGCAGCCGTGAGGCTGATAGGAGCAAGACCGGTGCAGGAAACCCAGATCCTGCACCGGTCAGCCTAGACCGGAAAGGGGCGACAGGGTCGTCAGTTCCGGAGGATCAGGCGGTCTCGTTGGCGAAGATCGCCGCTATCGCGGTGTCGAGATCCATGAACCTGCTCTCGTCGCCGACGGGTACGACGGCCGTCATCCGCTCGACGAAGGCGGTGAGGTCGCCGGTCTTCGCCTGGACGAGAGCCTCGCCGTCGGGCGAGCAGAGCTCGATGATGACGACAGCGTGACCGTCGGAGTCGAGGCACGGCCAGACATGGACGTCGCCGTCGCCCGAGGGTTCGTAGAGGCCGTCGACGAGCAGGTCACGCCCGAAGGTCCACCGAACGTCCCCGGCAGCGGTCTGGAAGATCGCAGTCACGGCGTACGGGTCGTGGGGGTCGTAGCTGAGGTCGGCCTGCATCGGTGTCGCTTGGCCGGTGGCGTCGACCAATTCGAGGGTGAGTGTCTGCTTGACCACGGTGGGGGTGGTCGCCTTGAGGTGATTGTCCATCATCGTATCCCTTTGTTCCGGACTTCGACGATGAGACGGTCTCCCAACCATCTCGTGATGCGGTTTCGTCGAAGAATCGGTAGTCGTTCTCCCATTGCCCCCAACTGTCCACCTGCCGCGCCGCTTCGGCGAGGGAAACGGAAGGGTTCTGCCCGCTTGGACACAAGGAGTCATCCATTCAGCCAGGAGCATCGTCCGAACGGCCAGAAACAGACATTCAGCACAAAAGATAGGTCGTCGTGCCTCAACTGTGAGTCGACCGCAGGCATGCGGTACCCTGCCTGCGGCAACCATGCGGGCGATTGGCGCAGTGGTAGCGCGCTTCGTTCACACCGAAGAGGTCACTGGTTCGAACCCAGTATCGCCCACCACGTGAGGACCCGACTCGGATCTGCGTAACCGCAGGTCAGAGGCGGGTTTTTACTTTTTTCACCCCGTTTCTGTCCCGCTCGATGTCCGTTGAACCTTCACGCGATGCGGTCGATCTGGGGCAATCTGGAGCAGAAACACGGCCGTGCTCGCCGAAAGGTCTTGATTTGCTTCGGAGAGTGAGCACATGGCATGGGTGGAACAGATGAAGAAGGGCTATCGGGGTCGCTACCGCGGCCCGGACGGTCATGGCCGCACCGTGGACGGGACCTACGCGTCGAAACGAGAGGCGCTGAGGTCGTGCGGGTCATGTTCACAGACTAGAAGCGCCGCGCCGAACAGCCCTGACTCCTCGCTGCCGAACTTCCCACCCATCGCGCGCTCCGCGCAGTAGAATTGCCGCATGACCCCAAAGCTCGCGGACTACATCGCAGAGGGTAAGAGCCTGTCTGCCGATGAGCGCGAGATTGCCGCGCTCGCGCTCCAGCGGATCGGCGATGCTGAGCAGTCGGAGGTCGATGCCGCGTGGGACGAGGAAATCGACCGCCGTGTGGATGACATCCTCTCCGGCAAGGTCGAGCTGGTCGACGGCGAGGAGACCCGGCGCATGGCCCGCGCGATGCTGGCGGCCCGCCGCAAGTGACCTTGC
>JASGGG010000179.1:0-3825 GCA_047605165.1 Nocardioidaceae bacterium | reverse complement strand
ATGAACGAGCAGGCCGGTCGAGTCAAGGCTTACGCGCTGGTTCGTGTCCTTTCCGCAACCTTGCGTGCCTTGGTAACGCCTGACGGCGGGCGTCCCCCGAAGGGGATGCCCGCCGTCGGGAACGGAAGCGTGAGGAACCGTTGATCGATGCGCTTTCGGTGATCGAGCGACCGGCGAGAAACGAGCCGGGCGCATCGAACCGCTCCCGCTCGTCGAGTGGTCCGCGGCGCTAGCCGAGGGCCGTATCGAGACGCCGACCGGACGCGAGAAGACCAGTGCTTCCTCAGGCGCTGGTCACTTGACGGTGACGGTGGCGCCAGCGGCCTCGAGAGCCTCCTTGGCCTTCTCGGCCGCTTCCTTGTTGACCTTCTCCAGGACGGCCTTGGGGGCCTCCTCGACCAGACCCTTGGCCTCGGCCAGGCCGAGGCTGGTCAGGGCGCGGACCTCCTTGATGACGTTGATCTTCTTCTCGCCGACCGACTCGAGGACCACGTCGAACTCGTCCTGCTCCGCGGCTGCGTCGTCAGCGGCATCGCCACCGCCGGCGGGCGCGGCGGCGGCAACGGCGACCGGAGCGGCCGCGGTGACGCCGAAGGTCTCTTCGAACTGCTTTACGAACTCGCTGAGCTCCAGGAGGGTCATCTCCTTGAAGGCGTCGAGGAGCTCGTCGGTGCTGAGCTTCGCCATGGTGGCGTTCCTTCCGTGTGGCTGACCCGGGCGGTTGCCCCGATCAGGGTGGGTGGTGGTCAGGCTTCGGCCGACTCGGACGAGTCGGCAGCGACTGCTGCCTCCTCGGCCGGGGCGGCATCTGCCTCGGTGGTGTCCTCTGCCGCGGCAGCAGGAGTCTCGGCCGAAGCCGCGACACCAGCACCACCCGCGAGGATCGATGGGTCCTGTTCGGCCTTCGCCTGCAGGGCGCCGGCGAGCCGGGCAGCCTGTGCGAGCGGGGCGTTGAGCAGGTAGACGGCTTGGGACAGCGAGGCGAGCATCGCGCCCGCCAGCTTGCCCAGCAGCACCTCGCGCGACTCGAGATCGGCCAGCTTGGCGATCTCCTTCGCGTCCATGAGGGCTCCGTCGACGTACCCGCCCTTGATGACAAGAGCAGGGTTGGCCTTGGCGAAGTCACGTAGGCCCTTGGCCGCCTCGACCAGGTCGCCGTTGATGAAGGCGATGGCGGTCGGACCGGTGAGCAGGTCGTCGAAGCCTTCAACGCCTGCTTCCTTGGCCGCGATCTGGGTCAGGGTGTTCTTCACCACGGCGTAGTTGGCGTTCTCGCCGAGGGCACGCCGCAGGTCCTGCAGCTGCTTCACGGTGAGACCGCGGTACTCGGTCAGCACAGCGCCGGCGGACTCTTGGAACGAATCCACGATCTCCGCGACTGCGGCTGCCTTGTCTGGCCGCGCCATGGGTCTCCTTCCGCGTTGGTGGGAGACTGCCTGCCACTGTGTCGAAGGGGCCGACGAAAAAACGCCCCGGGCGCAGGGCCACAGGGCGTCGATCCGCAGGGCACGCACGGTGCGCGCGGATACTGCTCGGTGTCACCTGCGCGGGCCGTCCGCTTCGCGGAACCTTCAGCCGGTGCACGCCCGGATCACTCAGGGCGTACGCCAGCGACCGGCGGTCTCTGGTTACGCGGGCAAGCGTACCGGCCGATCCTCGCGCCCACCAAATCGCGCACAAATGGGGCGGTCGAAATCAGCCATTCGCAAGTAAAGAACGCGCTGTTTTGGTGCAATCGTGGGGTGGACCTTGCACTGCAGAACCTCAACAACACGCTGGAGCAGGCCGACTATCGCGTGAAGGCCGGCGCGCACTCGACCTCCCGGGTGTGGCCGACCGGCTTCACGCCGCTGGACGAGTACCTCAGCGGCGGCTTCCGCGCGGGCGACCTGATCCTGCTCGGTGGCGCCCAGGGACTGGGCAAGACCACCTTGATGATGCAGATCGCCCGCAACGTGGCCCGATCCGGCCGCTCGGTGCTGGTGTTCTCCTACGAGCACGACCAGCAGACCTCGCTGATCCGGCTGGTCGCGATGGAAGCCGGCATCATCGGTGGGGTTGAGGCACCCAGCGTGCAGCGGATCCGGCAGGCGTTCGAGGCGACCGACGGGATGGGGTACGGCCTGGCCCAACGACTGGCCGACACGGCCGGCGGGGCCGAAGCGATCGAGATCGTCCGGGAGTACGCCGAGCGGCTCGTCGTACACCGCTCGACCGGGTCCGCGACCGGGCTGGACGTCATCACCGACGCGATCAAGCAGGTGCGGGTCGATACCGGTATGGCGCCGCTGGTGGTCGTCGACTACCTGCAGAAGGTGCCGACGCCGGGCGAGCGGCTCGACGAGGCCGACCGCACAACCCGGGTCACCGAGGGCCTGAAAGACCTCGCGCTGGACAACGACGTGCCGATCGTCGCGATCGTCGCCTCCGACAAGGACGGCATCGGCGGCGGCAAACGGATGCGGGTCAACCACTTCCGGGGCAGCTCGGCACTGGCGTACGAGGCCGACACGGTGCTCGTGCTCAACAACAAGGCCGACATCGTCGCGCGCCACCACCTGGTCTACAACCTGCAGAACGTCGACGAGTACAAGCTGTGGGCCGTGATGAGCATCGAGAAGAACCGCAACGGCCTCAACGGTGTCGACCTGGAGTTCCAGAAGCTGTTCGCCCAGAGCCGCTACGACCAGAACGGCCGGCTCGTGAAGGAGCAGCTCACCGACGAGCGCGTCTTCACCGAGTGATCCGGCTGGCAGCCTAGCCGGCGGGCTCCAGCAGGAAGACCGGGATCTCACGGTCGGTCTTGGTCTGGTAGGTCGCGTACGTGGACCAGGTCTCGACCGCGTGGTCCCACCACTGCGTACGCTCATCCCCGGCCAGCGGGCGCGCCGTATAGCTGCGCTTGACCGGCCCGTCTTGCAGGTCGACCTCGGGATGGGCACGGAAGTTGGCGACCCAGGAAGGGTCGTCGGGGGCGCCGCCTTTGGAGCCGATCGCGGCGTACTTGCCGTCGCGCTCGACCCGCATCACCGGGTTCTTCCGCAGCTTGCCCGACTTCGCGCCCACCGACGTGATCACGACGATCCGGTCGTCGGTGCCCGGCAGGGTGTTGGCCTCGGCTCCGCCGGATGCCTCGAACGCCTCGACCTGGTCGCGGACCCACTTGGTCGGGCTGGGCTCGTACTCTCCAACAAGTGTCATGCTGGCCGTAACGACGAAGGCGCCGCCGAGATTCCTCGGCGGCGCCCTGCTGCTGTCGTGAGCTGCTGGCTCAGGCGTCGTCCTCGCCCGCGACGTTGCGGGTGCGGTTGGGATCGACCTGGATGCCCGGGCCCATCGTGGTCGAGAAGGTCACCTTCTTCAGGTAGCGACCCTTCGAGCTCGACGGCTTGAGCCGCAGCACCTCCTCGAGGGCGGCGGCGTAGTTCTCCGCGAGCTGCGACTCGTCGAAGGACGCCTTGCCGATGATGAAGTGCAAGTTGGCGTGCCGGTCGACGCGGAACTCGATCTTGCCGCCCTTGATGTCCGAGACCGCCTTGGCGACGTCAGGGGTGACGGTGCCGGTCTTGGGGTTCGGCATCAGGCCGCGGGGGCCGAGCACCTTGCCCAGCCGGCCGACCTTGCCCATCATGTCGGGCGTCGCGACGACCGCGTCGAAGTCGAGCCAGCCGCCGTTGACCTTCTCGATCAGCTCGTCGCCGCCGACGATGTCGGCACCGGCCTCACGGGCGGCCTCGGCCTTGTCGGCGTTGGCGAAGACCAGTACGCGGGCGGTCTTGCCGGTGCCGTGCGGCAGGTTGACGGTGCCGCGCACCATCTGGTCGG
>JASGGG010000178.1:0-3826 GCA_047605165.1 Nocardioidaceae bacterium | reverse complement strand
GGGTGGCTTGATCACCGGCAGCACGAAGGTCGCCGCAACCGCGATCACGAACCCCAGGGCCACGGCAAGCCAGGTCTGCAGCGTCGGGTAGAGGCTGATCGCCACCACCCCGAAGGACACCAACGCCGCCCACACCCACATGATCAGCACCGCCCGGCGGTGCGAATGCCCGATCTCCACGAGCCGGTGATGCAGGTGCTGCTTGTCCGGCGAGAACGGCGACCGGCCGGCCCACGTGCGGCGTACGACTGCGGTCACGAGGTCCACGAACGGCACGATCAGGATCGTGATCGGCAGGATCACCGGCAGGATCACCGGCAGCAGGCTCGACGAGGAGCCGCTCACCCCCGAGTTCATGTCCACCATGGCGAACTGGCCGGTCAGGGTGAGCGCGGAGGCGGCCAACACGAGACCGAGCAGCATCGAGCCCGAGTCGCCCATGAACATCCCGGGCCGGGAAGATGTTGTGCGGCAGGAAGCCGGCACAGGCTCCCGCCAGCGCGGCGCACAGGAGAGCCGCCGTGATCGCCAGCGACTGCTTGTTGATGTTGGCGATGTCATAGCTGAACGCGAAGAAGGCGACCGCTCCGATGCCGACGATGCCCGCGGCGAGGCCGTCCAGACCGTCGACGAAGTTGACCGCGTTCACGGTGGCCACGACGAGCACGATCGTCAGCAGTGCCGCCTGGGCATCGTCCATGCTGAACTGGCCACCGCCGGGCAAGGGCAGGACGAGGTAGAGACTGACCTGGTTGGCCACCAGGAAGGCGGCGGCGAGGATCTGGCCCAGCAGCTTGATCAGTGGGTCGAGCTCGAACAGGTCGTCCACCGCGCCGAGCAGGCAGATCATCGCGCCAGCGACCAGCACGACCCAGGCATCGTGGAGCACGAAGGGGTCTTGGGACAGGAACGGCAGCTCACGCGCCAGGAAGTAGGCGGCGGCCAGCCCGCCGCACATCGCCAGCCCGCCGAAGTACGGGACCGGCACCTCGTGCATGTCCCGCTGCCGGACTCGCGCGACCGCCCCGGTGCGGGTGGCGATCTCGCGGGCGATCACGCACAACAAGTAGGTGACCACGAGGGCCACCAGGAAGATCGTGACGTACTCACGCACCTACGCCGGATCCTCCTCGGCCAAATCTTCCTGGGCCGGCTCCTGTTCGATCCTCAGGTCGTGGGTCTCCAGCAGCTGGTTGAGCCGCTCGATGTCCACGGCACCGAGCCGAAGGAGTCGCGGCTCGTCAGTGGTCGCGTCCAGGATCGTGCTCGGCAACAAGCCGGGCGTCGGGCCACCGTCGAGGATCACCTCGACCTCGTCTCCGAGCATGTCCTCGGCCTCGTCGGCATCCACGGCGGCCGGGCTGCCGGTCAGGTTCGCGCTGCTGACAGCCAGCGGCCCAGTACGCGCCATCAGCTCCAGCGCCACCTCGTTGTCGGGCATGCGCACGGCCACGGTCCCCCGGGTCTCCCCCAGGTCCCATTGCAGCGACGGCTGCTGACGGCACACGAGAGTCAGCGGGCCTGGCCACAACTCGTCGGTGAGCGTACGCGCCCAGTCGGGGATGCCGACAGCGAGTGCGTTGAGGGTGGATTTGGACGCCACCAGCACCGGCGGCGGCATCTCGCGGCCCCGGCCCTTCGCGTCGAGCAGCCGTTGCACAGCCTCCGCCGAGAAGGCATCGGCAGCCAAGCCGTAGACGGTGTCGGTCGGGAGGACGACGAGCACACCTTGCTGGATCGCCTTCGCGGCGGCCGCCAGGCCAGCCTCGCGGGCATGCTCGTCTGCTGCGTCGTAGCGGGTGCTCACCGGCTCATCGTGCCAGCCGCGCGGTGACGAAGCGCGCGCGACCTGCCAGGTCGGCGTGGTCGCGGACACCGGACCACCGGCCGGCCGCCAGGAATACCGCCGGAGCCGACTCCCCTTGCACATCCGCATGCTCGACAGCCACGAGGCCACCTGGCTTCAGCAAACGGGCGGCAGCCTGCTCCACCTGGCGGATGGCGTCGAGACCGTCTTCCCCGGACCACAGCGCGAGCGCGGGGTCGTGGTCGCGGGCCTCGGGCGCGACCGACTCGAACGCTTCCAACGGGATGTAGGGCGGGTTGCTGACCACCACGTCGACTGCTCCGTCCAGCTCGGGGAACGCGTCGCTGAGGTCGCCGTGCCGCAGATCCACCCCGGTGCCCGCCAGGTTGCGCCGTGCGTACTCGACCGCTTCTTCGCCCAGCTCGACCGCGTAGACGCCGGCAGCGGGGACCTCGGTCGCCAACGCGTACGCGATTGCGCCGGAGCCGGTGCACAGGTCGACCACGACCGGGTGCTCCCGTTCGGCCAGCCGGTCGACGACCCAGCCGGTCATCACCTCGGTCTCGGGGCGCGGCACGAACACCCCCGGTCCGACTTCGAGGGTCGCGTAGCGGAAGTGCGCCTGGCCGGTGAGATGCTGCAGCGGCTCGCGGGTCGCGCGGCGCCGGATCAGGGCATCGAACTCCTGCTCCTGCTGCGGATTCGGCTCCCCGAGCCGCGTCCGAGCGGTGCCGGTGACGTGCGCGAGCAACTCGGCGGCGTCGTGGTCCGGGCTGGGTACGCCCGCCTCGCGCAGCAGCGCCGCGGCGTCGCGGAGGTTCACTGCTCCAAGGCTTCGAGCCGCGCCGCCAGATCGGCCTCGACGGCCGACTGCACCACCGGCTCGAGCTCACCGTCGAGCACCTGGTCGAGGTTGTAGGACTTGTAGCCGGTGCGGTGGTCGGAGATGCGGTTCTCCGGGAAGTTGTAGGTACGGATCCGCTCCGAACGGTCGACGGTGCGCACCTGTGACTTGCGGGCGTCCGATGCCTCGGCATCGGCGGCGTCCTGAGCGGCCTGCAGCAGTCGTGCCCGCAGGATGCGCAGCGCCTGCTCCTTGTTCTGCAGTTGGGACTTCTCGTTCTGGCAGGACACGACGATGCCCGTCGGCAGGTGGGTGATGCGCACAGCGGAGTCGGTGGTGTTGACCGACTGGCCGCCCGGCCCCGAGGACCGGAACACGTCGATGCGCAGCTCACTGTCGTTGACGGTCACGTCGACCTGCTCGGCCTCGGGCATCACCAGCACACCGGCGGCACTGGTGTGCACGCGTCCCTGCGACTCGGTGACCGGCACCCGCTGGACGCGGTGTACGCCGCCCTCGAACTTGAGCAGGGCGTACGGAGCCTCCCCCGGCTCGCTCACACCCTTCGCCTTCACCGCGACCGTCACGGACTTGTAGCCGCCCAGATCGGACTCGGTGGCATCGAGCATCTCGGTCTTCCAGCCACGACGCTCGGCGTAGCGGGTGTACATCCGCAGCAGGTCGCCGGCGAACAACGCCGACTCCTCGCCGCCCTCGCCCGACTTGATCTCGAGCAGCGCGTCTTTGCTGTCGGCGGGGTCGCGTGGGACCAGCAGATGCCGCAGCCGTTCCTCGGCCACCGCGCGCTTCTCCACCAGGGCGGCTGCCTCGTCGGCGAACGCGTCGTCTTCAGCAGCCAGCTCGCGGGCAGCATCGATGTCGTCACCGAGCTGCTGCCACTCGCGGTACGCGCGGATGATCGCGCTCAACTCCGCATAGCGCTGGTTCAACTGCCGAGCCAGGGACTGGTCGGAGTGGATGGACGGGTCAGCCAACCGATGCTCGAGCTCGCCGTGCTCGGTGACGAGACCCTCGACGGCCTCGAACATCAGGTCGCAGCTACTTCTTCTCGGCCGTCTTCTTCTTGGCGTACCGGGCCTCGAAGCGGGCCACGCGGCCACCGGTGTCGAGGATCTTCTGCTTGCCCGTGTAGAACGGGTGGCAGGCCGAGCACA
>JASGGG010000177.1:0-3850 GCA_047605165.1 Nocardioidaceae bacterium | reverse complement strand
GCGAGGCCTCGGTCAAGGTCGGGCTCAGGCCGAAGAAGCCCAAGAGCCGCAGATGCAAGGTGTCGGTGCGCTACCTCGGCAACCAGACCACGGCGGCCTCGGCCTCCGGCGTCAAGACCGTGAGGGCGGTCAAGCGACGCTGACCGGCAGGCGGTCGCGGGCCCCTCTTCTCGGCGGGCCCGCGGCTCCCGCCCTGTCCGGCGCCCGGTCCGCCGGCTCGCTCCGCCCTCGTCACCCATCAGCGCATCCAGATCAGCAGGAAGGCACGGCACGTCCCATGTTCGCAGCACGCCGCGAGTCCCGTCGCTTCACCACGGTCGGTCTCGGAGCAGCCGTGGCCGTCGCCGTCACCGCTGCGATGGCGCCGCCGCTGACCCTCGCCGCCGGCGCCGCCGACACCTCGACGGGCCACTCCCCGACCGTGGTCGAGGGCTCGCTGGACGTGGTCGGCTGGGACGACCAGCTGGTGGGGGAGAGCCAGCCCCTGCTCTCCTGGGTGATCGAGGACGAGGACCGCGGCGAGGCGCAGAGCGCCTATCAGGTGGAGGTGCTCGACGCCGACGGCGACCTGGTCTGGGACTCGGGCAAGGTCGCCGACGCAGCCTCGACGCTGCGGCCCTACCAGGGCACGGCGCTGAGCTCCGGGGCCGACTACCGCTGGCAGGTCAGGGTCTGGGACAGCACCGACCTCGCCTCCGCGTGGTCGGCGCCGACCCAGCTCCAGACCGGGCTGCTGGACGCCGAGGACTGGTCGGCGTCCTGGATCACGGTGCCCTCCACCGAACGAGCCCGCACCGACTTCGAGGTCGACACCGAGGTGTCGCGTGCGGTCCTCTATTACGCGGCCTGGGGCAACGTACGCGCCCGCATCAACGGCCAGCCGGTCTCCGAGGAGACCCTGGGCACCACTTGGACCGACTGGACCCAGCGGGTGCTCTACCGCGGCGCCGACGTCACCGACCTGGTGCAGGAGGGCGACAACGCGCTGGCGCTGACCGTCGGCGCCACCCTGAGCGCCCCCAGCACCGACCTCGACGTGATGGCCCAGCTGGAGATCACCGACGCCGACGGGCTGCGATACACCGCCGTCGGCACCGACGGCACGTGGCAGGTCGGGAGCAGTCCGATCACCAAGCTCGACACCTACCTGGGCGAGTCCTTCGACGCCCGGCTGGAGACGCCCGGCTGGGACGAGCCCGGGTTCGACCCGGCGCTGGACCCGGCGGGGGCCTGGACGCCGGCGAGCGTGGTCTCCCCGGTGACGGGCGCGACGCTGCTCTCCGGTGACGCGGTGGTGACGGCCAAGGACGCCGTGGTCAGCAACGGCTGGTCGCTGGGCGCGATCAACGACGGGGTGCTCACCTCCACCGACGCCTCCGAGGGCTACCACTCGGCGACCACCACCGACCCCGACGAGACCAAATGGGTGCAGCTCGACCTCGGCTCCAGCGTGTCGATCGGCTCGGTCACCATGTACGGCGCCAGCCCCACCAACGACCCGGCCGGGAGCAACCCCGGTGCCGGGTTCCCGGTCCGCTACCGGATCGAGGTCAGCGACGACGACACCTTCGAGACCAGCACCGTCGTGGTCGACCACACCGATGCCGACCAGGCGAACCCTGGGGTGACCCCGGTCACCGTCGACACCGACGTCGAGGGTCGCTACCTGCGGGTCACCGCCACCAAGCTGGCGCTGAGCTCGGGCAGCTACAACTTCCGGCTCGCCGAGCTGCAGGTGCGTGGCACGGACGACGGCTCCTACGCGCTCAGTCCCCTGCAGGCCGACCCGACGCCGCTGACCCGGGCGGTCGACAGCATCGCTCCGGTGTCGGTCGAGACGGTGGCGTCCGGCGTACAGCTCTACGACTTCGGCCAGAACTACGCCGGCTGGGTGCAGCTGACCGCCACCGCTCCGGCCGGCACGACGGCGACGCTCTACCTGGGCGAGATCCTCGACGACGACGGCCGGGTCACCACCTCGAACATCGACTTCGCGGCCGGTGAGACGCAGCGGCAGACCTACGACTACACCTTCGCCGGCGACGGCGAGGAGACCTGGGAGCCGCTGTTCGTCTACAGCGGGTTCCGCTACGCCGAGCTCTCCGGGCTGCCCGCCGGCACCGAGGTGACGCTGCGGGCCCGGCCGGTCCACACCGACCTGACCCGGACCAGCACGCTCGACACCGACGACGCGATGCTCTCCGCGATCGACACCGCCGTGCGGCAGTCGCAGCTCAACGCCGCGCACGGCATCCCGGAGGACACCCCCACCCGGGAGAAGAAGGGCTGGGCCGGGGATGCGCTCGCCGGCGCCAGCTCGATCATGACCGCCTTCGACGCCGACGACTTCTACCGCAAGTACCTCGGCGACCTGCAGACCAGCATCTTCGACGATGGCGGTGTCGCCTCGGTGGCCCCGAGTCGGCAGTTCGGCCGCGAGTTCAAGGTCGACCCGGCCTGGGGCGCCGCCTACCCGGGCATCGCCTGGGAGGACTACCTCCAGGAGGGCGACGCGCGGGTCCTGGCCCAGCACTACCAGGACTTCCTGGGCTGGCTCGACTACCTGGCGGGGATCTCCGACGACGACCACATCGTCGTGAACCCGGAGGTCAGCTACGGCGAGGACTGGCTCGCCACGGTCAGCACCCCGCCGGCGCTGTTCCACACCCTCTACTACCTGAAGGACGTACGCATCGTCGCGGACGCTGCCCGGGTGCTGGGCTACCTCGATGACGCCACGGAGCTCGACGCGCTGGCGGCCGAGATCGCCGACGGCGTGAACAGTCGCTTCCTGGACACCGAGACCGCCGACTACTCCACCGGCACCCAGTTCGCCAACGCCTTCCCGCTGCTGCTCGGCATCGTCCCCGCCGAGTTGGAGGACCAGGTGCTCGCCAACCTGATCGGCGACATCCAGGCCCGCGGCAACCACCTGACCTCGGGCTTCGTCGGCACCCAGCTGATCATCCAGACGCTGCACGCCGTCGGCCGCGACGACGTCATCCTCGACACCGCGCTGCGCGACGACTACCCGAGCCTGGGCTACATGGTCGCCAACGGGCCCGGCACGATCTGGGAGAAGTGGGTCGACTCCTCCGCCTCGGACGGGACCTCCTCGAAGGACCACCCGGCTCTCGGCGGCGGCCTGGAGGAGTGGTTCTACCGCGGGCTGGCCGGCATCACCCCGCTGGAGCCCGGCTACCAGCGGATCCGGCTGGCCGTTCCGGATCTGCCCGAGCATGAGCACGCGGCGGCGTCGGTGCAGACCCCTCTCGGCACGGTCTCGTCCGACTGGACCCGTACCGACGACGGTCTCGACTACCAGGTCACCGTCCCGGTCGGCGCGACCGCCGAGGTGGTCGTCCCGGCGGCGACCACGTGGGCGGTCACCGAGGGCGGCGTACTGCTCGACGACGTCTTGGGAGTGGAGGAGGTGCAGGCGGCCGACGGCGCCGTGACGATCACGGTCGGCTCGGGGACCTACGACTTCGTCGTCACCGCGGGCAACGACGCCCTCGGACTGATCCTGGACCAGGTGCAGGCGCTCCGCGACGATGCCATCGAGCTCGCCGCCGACGGTGACCTGAGCACGTCGGTCGCGGCCGATCTCGACGAGGCGGTGGCGGGCGTCGGGGACGACGTCGAGGACGGGCTGCTCGCCGCCATCGGCGGTGACGACGCGACCGTGTCCACGGAACTGGCCTCGGCCCTGGACCGCCTGGCCGCTCTGCAGAGCTGGCTGGCCGACGCCACGATCGACACCCCGGTCAAGGGCCGGCTCGCCGACCGGCTGACCGCGCTGGAGACCGCGTTGAGCCAGGCCCTGGCGAGCGCGCTGGGCGTGTCGGTC
>JASGGG010000176.1:0-3851 GCA_047605165.1 Nocardioidaceae bacterium | reverse complement strand
CTGTTCCTCGATCCGTACCTGTGGAAGCTCCAGCTGGGCGGTAAGCGCCTGGTGCAGAAGGCCCGCGCCGCGGGTGCTCCGCTCGACGGCGTCGTCATCTCCGCCGGTATCCCCGAGCTGGAGGAGGCTACGACCCTCGTCGACGAGTTGATCGAGGCCGGCCTCGGCTATGTGGCGTTCAAGCCCGGCACTGTCGAGCAGATCCGGCAGGTCGCGCGGATCGCCGCGGAGGTGCCCGCACACCCCGTCATCGTGCACGTCGAGGGTGGTAAGGCCGGCGGCCACCACTCCTGGGAGGACCTCGACGATCTGCTGCTCGCCACCTATGGTGAGCTGCGTGACCGCGCCAACATCGTGATCTGCGTCGGCGGTGGCATCGGCACGCCCGAGTTGGCGGCCGAGTACCTGTCCGGCAACTGGTCGCGCAGGTACGGCGCTCCGGACATGCCCGTCGACGGCATCCTGGTCGGCACCGCGGCCATGGCCACGCTCGAGACCACGACGTCCGAGGACGTCAAACGTGTGCTCGCCGAGACCGTCGGCACGCCGTCCTGGATCGGGGCGGGTCACGCGGCGGGCGGTATGGCCTCCGGCCGCAGCCAGCTGGGCGCCGACATCCACGAGATCGACAACCCGGCCTCCGCATGCGGTCGTCTGCTCGACGAGGTCGCCGGTGACGGTGACGCCGTCGCCGCGCGCCGCGACGAGATCATCGCGGCAATGGCCCGTACCGCGAAGCCGTACTTCGGCGATGTCGACGCCATGACCTACGGCGAGTGGCTCGCGCGCTACCTCGAGCTCGCCGTGGGCACGAAGGAGCAGGTCGCATCCGCTGTCCCCGGCCGCTTCGGCGACTACGGCTGGCTGGATATCACCCATCAGACGCGCTTCCTCGAGATGCTGCGGCGCGCCGAGGCGCGCCTCGCGGCGCAGGACCGCGGGCCGATCCCTACGGCGTTCGCGGATGTCACCGACACCGACGACGCCTACGCCGCGCTCGACACGCTGCTCGCCGAGTACCCGGAGGCCACGACCACTCGCCTGCATCCCGCAGACGTGCCGTTCTTCACCGCCCTCTGCCGCACCCCCGGCAAGCCGGTCGACTTCGTGCCCGTCATCGACAAGGACGTCCGGCGGTGGTGGCGCTCCGACTCGCTGTGGCAGGCGCACTCGCCGCGCTACACCGCTGACGAGGTGTGCATCATCCCCGGTCCCGAGGCGATCGTGGGCATCACCGAGGTCGACGAGCCGGTCGGTCGGCTGCTCGACCGCTTCGAGGCCGAGCAGGTGCGGCGCCTCATCGACGCCGGCGAGACCCCCCGCCCGATCCCGGGCCGTCGCGCCCGAGGGGGTGTCGACTCCGCGCCGCTCGCCCGCGTCCTCGCCGCGCCGAACATCCTCTGGGCGGGCCGGCTCGTGCTCAGCCCGGTCGGCAGGCTCGGCGCCGCCGACAGCTGGCTGGTGCAGGCCGCGGACGACGGTTACGCCGCCGTCCAATCCGACACCGGGGCCACGTTGCGTGTGACCGGCCCCGACGCGGTGCAACTGGAGGTGCCCGTAGCCGGTACCCGACTGGTCATCCCCATCGCCGTGCCCGAGTCCTGCGCCGACGGTGGCGTGCCGATCGTCGAATTGGACGACGCCACGACGGCCATGTCCGCGCTCGTATCCCTGGCGGCCGCAGGTGAACTGCCGCCCGTCGTGGACGACACCGCCGTCGTCGAGTTCGACTTCACGGACGCCGACGGTGCCGATCATGCCGCGCTCACCGCGGATGTGCTGCCCGCGGGTCTGTCGGCGCTGTTCGGCGACGAGCAGCGTCCCGTGCCGGACGCCTTCGTCGGCCCCTGCTGGCCCGCGAGCTTCGCCGTGGTCGGTGCCGCCCGGACGGCGGAGGGGCGCCCCGTCGTCGAGGGCATGCTCGACCTGGTGCACCTCGACCACGCCGTCGAGTCGACCGACCTACCCGCTGCGGGCCACTACCGGGCCACGGCGACCTGCACCGACGTCACCGCGACCGATATCGGCACCGTCGTGACGGTCGCGATCGAGGTCCGCGAGACATCGGCCCCCGCCGGCGCCGAACCCGCGATCACGATGACCGAGCGCTTCGCGATCCGCGGCCGCACGGGAGCCGGTGAGCTCGCCGACCCGCAGCCCGCGGGCGGCGCCCGCGGCGAGACCGCCACCGAGACCCCGCGGAAGCGGATCCGCCAGGTGGTCATCCCGGCGCCCGTGGAGATGAGCGGATTCGCGGCCGTCTCCGGCGATCACAACCCGATCCACACCAGCCCGGTCGCGGCCGCCCTCGCGGGCCTGCCCGGCGTGATCGTGCACGGTATGTGGCTCTCGGCCGCGGCCCAACAGGTCGCATCGGCATCCGACGACAGCGATGTACTGCACCGCAAGCTGCGCGGTTGGACGACCCGCTTCCTCGGCATGGTGCTCCCCGGCGACGAGGTACAGGTCACCGTCGAGCGCGTCGGCGTCGATCGCGGCGGCGAGTTGCTGGACATCAGCGCCAAGGTGGGCGACAACCTCGTGATGTCGGCATCGGCCGTGGCCTTCCCGGCCGTGACCGCGTACGTCTTCCCCGGCCAGGGCATCCAGAGCAAGGGTATGGGGCTCAAGGCCCGCGCCGGTTCGGCCGCCGCCCGCGCGGTCTGGGACCGCGCCGACAAGCACACCCGTGAGGCGCTCGGCTTCTCCGTGCTCGCCGTGGTCCGCGACAACCCGCTCACCCTGCGCGCCGACGGACACACCTACAGCCACCCGGACGGGGTCCTCTACCTCACCGAGTTCACGCAGGTCGCGATGGCGACGGTGGCCGTAGCCCAGCTCGCCGAGTTGGGCGAGTACGGTGCCCGCGTGGACGCGCCGATCATCGCGGGTCACTCCGTGGGCGAGTACAACGCGCTCGCGTCGGCCGGTGTGCTGCCGCTGGAGAAGATCCTCGAGGTCGTCTTCCACCGCGGCTCGATCATGCAGCGGCTGGTTCCCCGCGATGCGCAGGGCCGCAGCCCGTACGGTATGGCGGCGATCCGACCCGAGCTGTTCGACATCGACGATGCAGAGCTCGCCGGGTTCGTCGAGCGGGTCGCCGACCGGTCCGATGAGTTCATCGAGATCGTCAACCACAACCTGCGCAACGCCCAGTACGCCGTCGCCGGTACCAGGCGCGGCCTCGCGGCACTCGAGTCCGCGATCGCCGAGCGCACCGACAGCCCCAAGGCCTTCCAGATCGTGCCGGGCATCGATATCCCGTTCCACTCGACCGTGCTGCGGTCGGGCGTGGCGGAGTTCGAGGCCCGCCTGCAGGAGCTGGTGCCCGCCGAGTTCGACTACGAGGCCCTGATCGGCCGCTACGTCCCCAACCTCGTGGCCCGCCCGTACGAGCTCACGCAGTCGTTCGCCCGCTCGATCCTCGAGGTCGTGCCCTCCACGGCGGTCGCGGCGCTGGTCGAGGACTTCGATGCGGCCCTGCAGCAGCCCATGGCGACCGCCCGCACACTGCTCATCGAGCTGCTCGCGTGGCAGTTCGCGAGCCCGGTCCGCTGGATCGAGACGCAGGACCTGCTGCTGGTCGACCGCTCCCACGGCGGTCTCGGTGTCGAGCGCTTCGTCGAGGTGGGCGTCGCGTCGGCCCCGACACTCGCCAACCTCGCGAGCCGCACGCTCGCGCTGGCCTCGTACCAGCGGTCCGCCGCGACGGTGCTCAACGCCGAGCGCGACCACGCCAAGGTGTTCGCGACGGACGAGGACACCCCCGAGGACGAGCCGGTCACCGACGATGCCCCGGCCCCGGCGGCGGCGCCCGTCGCTGCGGCGGCACCGTCGGCCGCCCCCGCCGC
>JASGGG010000175.1:0-3908 GCA_047605165.1 Nocardioidaceae bacterium | reverse complement strand
GTCGCTGGGGGGCATCGAGGACCCGCTGTTCGGGCCGATCGTGACCTTTGGGGTGTCCGGCCCGGCGATCGAGCTGCTCGGTGACCGCGCCTACCGCATCCCGCCGCTGCTCAGCGGCGATGCTGCCAGCATGGTCCGGGAGATCAAGGCAGCGCCGTTGCTGACCGGATACCGCGGTAGTCAGCCGATCGACCTGGAGCCGGTGGAGGATCTGCTGGTGCGCATCGCCCAACTCAAGAACGACCTCCCCCAGGTGACGATGCTGGACCTGCCGCTCGTGCTGGCCGGTGCGGCCGGTGCGCCGGTGCTCACCGCCCGCGTCCAAGTGGACCCGGTTGCGGACACGCGCTCGGATTGGTTCGTCCGCCGGCTCAGCGACCCCTTCAGCGATACCTCGGCAGGCTGAACCTGACCTCGGGCCCGGTCTCGGGTCGGGGCAGCATGCAAGACTGGCCCCCATGCCCACCACGCTCGACCGGTCATCGGCCCTTCGCGACTCCATTCAGGCCACCGGCTACTACCCCGAGGTCGTCACCGACGCGGTCTTCGCTGCCGTCGCCGGAGAGTCGGTCGAGGCATACCTGGTCCACCACGAGCCCACGATCGACGAGCGCGACGAGGTGCGTCGGCACGTGACGGTGCTGGTGCTGACGCCGACCCGCCTGATCCTGGGCCATACCGACGAGCATGCTCCCGACGACCTTCTCCCCGCGCCCTACACCTCGTCGACCAGCGAGGCCGTGCTGCTCTCGGCGGTCAAGAACGTCGTGGTCAGCCGGATGGTCGCCAATCCCGAGACCTATGTCGCAGGCAACGCCCTCCAGGTCAGCGAAGCCGTGTTCACCGTCGGCTGGGGCGCCGTCGGCCGGCTCGACATCGAGCCCGCGACCTGCGGCGACCCGCATTGCGAGGCCGACCACGGCTACACCGGGGTCGTCGCCAGCGACGACTTCTCGCTGCGTGTCTCCGCGGCCGCGGAGGGCCCCGATGCCGTCGCCGACCTGCTGGAGTTCGCCGATGCTCTCTCGGCGCGAACCGTGACGTCCACCCGCGCGTGAGCGACTTCGTCCTGCCGGCGTACGGGCGGCGTTCTCTGACCGACGTTCTGCCCGCGGTCTCGGCCGCGATCGGAGTCGACGCGGGCCTGCCCGAGACCGGCCTGGTGCTGCCGCCGGCACCTGGGTACGTGGTGTTGCTCGTCGACGGGCTCGGCCTCGAGTTGTTGCGCGCCCACCGTCACCTCGCGCCCTACCTTGCCTCGCTTCTGGACGTCGCCTCGGCTGCGGACTCGGGCGGCACCGCCGGAGTGCCGAGCACCACGGCCACCTCTCTGACGTCGCTGGGCACGGCGCTTGCCCCGGGCTCGCACGGTGTCGTGGGCTTCACCTCGCGCATCCCCGGCACCGAGGACCTGCTCAACGCACTGATGTGGAGCAAACACGTCGACCCGGTGGAGTGGCAGCCGCACCCGACCGCGTTCGCGCGACTGACCCAGGCCGGGGTTGCGACCGCGGTAGTGAACAAACGCGAGTTCGCGGGCTCGGGGCTCACCGTGGCGGGCAACCGTGGCGCCGAGTACGTCGGTGCCGACAAGGCGGGGGAGCGGGCCGTGGCCGTGCAGGCGGCAGCGGGGCGTACGCCGTCGGTCACCTATACCTACGACGGCGATCTCGACTGGACGGGTCATCGCTACGGCGTGGACTCGCCGCAATGGCGCAGCCAGCTGGAACAGGTGGACGCGGCCGCCGAGTACCTACGGGAGGTGCTGCCCCCACCGGTACGGCTGCTGGTCGTCGCCGATCACGGCATGGTCGACGCGGATCCGGCCGAGATGGTCGACATCGACCGGACGGAGCATCTGCGGGACGGGGTGGCACTCGTCGGCGGCGAGGCTCGGTTCCGGCACTTGTACTGTCGCGGTGGGGCGGTCGACGACGTCCGGGCCACCTGGTCGGAGGCGATGGGGAGCAAAGCCCTGGTCCTGACCCGGGACGAGGCGGTGGGGGCCGGCTGGTTCGGCGTCCTGGACGGCGCGGTGCGGCCCAGACTAGGCGACGTGGTAGTCGCGTGCCGGGGAGCTGCCACTGTCTTGTCCACCAGTGCCTTCCCCTACGAGGCGAAGCTCATCGGCATGCACGGATCACTCACTCCGGCGGAGATGCTCATCCCCATCCTGGTCGGCTGATCTTCGGTAGGTTGAGCTCCGTGGGCGAACTGCACTTCTACACCGGCACGATGGACAGCGGGAAGTCGACTCTCGCCCTGCAGACCCATCACAACCACGCGACCCGGGGGCGGGCCGGCCGGATCTTCACGTCGCACGACCGGGCCGGCGACGCGGTGCTGTCGTCGCGTCTGGGTTTGACCCACCAGGCACTCGAGGTGGTCGACGACTTCGACTTCTGGGGATACGTCGTCGACCAGCTCACCCACGGTGCGCGCATCGACTACCTGATCTGCGACGAGGCCCAGTTCTACACCGCACGACAGATCGACCAACTGGCCCGAGTCGTCGACGAGCTGCGGCTCGACGTGTTCTGCTTCGGCATCCTGACCGACTTCCGGACCGTGCTGTTCCCCGGGTCCGCCCGGCTGGTGGAGCTGGCCGACCGGGTGCATGCACTCCAGGTCGAGGCGCTGTGCTGGTGCGGCAAGCGTGCCACCCACAACGCCCGCACGGAGAACGGCGAGATGATCACCGAGGGCGATGTGATCGTCGTCGGCGATGTCGAGCCACTCGATGCCCCTACGCCCGAGGTCGGCTACGAGGTGCTCTGTCGTCAGCACCACCGCCGCCGCCTCACCGCCTCGCGTGCCCGCGCCGTCGAACGCATCGGCGAACCGCTTCCGTTCAGTTAGCGCCGAGTTGGCACGAATCTTCGCCGAGTTGGCACGAATCTTCGCCGGCCGCGGCTCTCCGTGGCACGGATCAGTCGTCGAGGCCCTTCTCCTCTAAGACGCGCTCGACGGTGTCGCCGCCGACCCGGAACTGCCGGTAGCTCCACACGATCAGGCCGAGCGCGACGAACCCGGAGGCGATCAGTACGGCACCGGTGCCCCAGCCGCCGAGCAGCCACCATTTGTCGGCGACGGGCCACCAGCGCGGCGTGTGCGGATGGATGCCCCAGACGATGCCGACGGCGATCAGACAGAGGGCCCCGAGCGACGACAGCAGGATGCGCCACCAGCTCCGTACGCTCTCGGCGGCTGTGCGATAGGCAGCGCGTTTGACCGGGTCGAGCAGGTTGTCGGCCCATTCGTAGTTGTGCGAGTGCACCCAGAGGCCGGCGGCCAGCAGCAACAAGCCCGGGCCGGGGAGTACCAGCGCCGCCAGCCCGGCAGCGACCAGTAGCCAGCCCAGAATCTCCAGTGCGAGCCGCTTGTGCATGGGTCGAGTGTGCCCGAAGGCGTCACATTGATGTGCCGGTCGGCTGCGTCAGTCGCGCCCGCCGGAGCCGAACATGATCTCGTCCCAGGTCGGCACCGAGGCCCGGCCCTTGCGCTTGCTCGATCCCTTTGCGGTGTTCGATGCGGACTCGGGCTCGTCGGCCAGCGGTTCGACGGTGTCGAGCGGCAGCTCGACCTGGACGGTGCGTTCGGTCACCTGAGTGACCATCCAGTCGGCGTCTGCATGGTCGGAGATCGGCGCATCGGGCACGGCACGCAGGGCGCGGGAAGTCTCGGTGAGATCGCCGGTGCTTGCGGAGACCATGTCGATCACGTCGTCACCCAGCTCGTCGGACTGGCCGGGGACCGGCTCGCCGATCAGCAGTCGCGCCTCGTCGTCGTCGGGCACCACGTAACGACCAGCCGCGTCGTAGAGGAAGCTCGCTTCGGTCCGGCTTTGCCCGGCCCCGTAGGACGCCGTCAGCGCCCAGCGACCGTCGTCGCGCCGCCAAGCGTCCCAC
>JASGGG010000174.1:0-3917 GCA_047605165.1 Nocardioidaceae bacterium | reverse complement strand
ATGGAGCCGGCGCTCACCAACATCGGCATCGTGCTGCCCGAGCCCGGCTACCTCGACGGCGTCCGCGAGCTCACCCGCACATACGGCTCCCTGCTGATCATCGACGAGACCCACACCTTCTCGGCCGGCCCCGGCGGCTGCACGAAGGCATGGTCGTTGGAGCCCGACATCGTCGTCATCGGCAAGTCGATCGGCGGCGGCATCCCCTGCGGAGCGTACGGGCTCTCGACCGACCTCGCCGACCGCCTGCTCGCTCGCGACGACCTCGACCTGATCGACATGGGCGGCGTCGGCGGCACGCTCGCGGGCAACCCGCTGTCGGTCGCCGCCATGCGCGCCACGCTGGAGGAGGTGCTCACCGACGAGGCGTTCGAGCACATGACCGGGCTGGCGACCGAGTTCACCACCGGCGTGCAGAAGGTCATCGACCAGTACGCTCTCGGTTGGTCGGTCAGCCAGCTCGGCGCCCGCACGGAGTACCGCTTCGCCAACCCCGCGCCTCGCACCGGCACCGAGTCGGCCGGCAGCCACGACGAGCAGCTCGAGGACTTCCTGCACGTGTACCTCGCCAACCGGGGCGTGCTGCTCACCCCTTTCCACAACATGGCACTGATGTGTCCAGACACCACCTCCGACGACGTCGCCCGTCATCACGAGGTCTTCGAGCAGGCCGTGGCAACCATCGTGTCGTAGGCGACCGGAGCCGCGCCGGGGCCGGCCAGCGCAGCCGGCAGGGCAGCCGGCCAGGGCAGCCGGCCAGGGCAGCCGGCCAGGGCAGCCGGATTGTGGCCGAAGACGACGCCGATCTCGCAGGCAGAACTGTCGGCATCGGCCCAAGACGGCGATCACTGTCGGGATCGGCCACAACGCGGCATGCGGCGGCCGCGCAGGAGCATCGACCGGGCAGAATGGGGAGGCATCGTTAGCCAGCACGGAGGAACTATGGCCGACTCGTCGTTCGACATCGTCAGCAAGCTCGACCACCAAGAGATCGACAACGCGCTCAACCAGACCGCCAAGGAGGTCTCGCAGCGCTTCGACTTCAAAGGCACCGGCGCCAAGATCGCGTGGGCAGGAGACAACGGAGTCGAGATCGAGGCGAGCGCCGACGACCGGGCCCGTGCGGTGCTCGACGTGTTCAAGGACAAGCTGGTCAAGCGCGGCCAGTCGATGAAGATCATCGAGGCCGGAGAGCCCCGTCAGTCCGGCCAGGTCAGCAAGATCTCGGTCGCACTCAAAGAGGGCATCTCCTCCGAGCAGGCCAAGAAGATCGGCAAGCTGATCCGCGACGAAGGCCCCAAGGGCGTGAAGGTCCAGATCCAGGGCGACGAGCTCCGCGTCACGTCCAAGAAGCGCGACGACCTCCAAGCGGTCATCGCGCTCGTGAAGGAGCAGGACTACGACTTCGCGGTGCAGTTCACCAACTACAGGTAGCCCCACACACGCTGACGTCATACGTTTCCGAGGCTATTGCCTCGGAAACGTATGACGTCACGGAGAAGCTACTTGGCGGTGGCGGTCCAGCTACCGCTGGCGTACGAGGACGCACCGGTGACCGGGTAGTAGATGCTCAGGCCGTAGACGGGAGTCGCCGCGTAGCCAATCGCGTTCACGTACGCCTTGTACACCGTGCCGGTGTTGTAGTGGTAGGTGAAGTACAAGCAGAGGTAGCCCTTCGCGGCGTGACCGGGGCCGGGGCAGTTGGTGGCGTCGGGATTCACGTACGTGTCCACGACCTTGTAGTCGGCAGGGACGCCCGGCAGCGGCTGCTGGAAGGTGATTCCCTCGCCGAACCATCCGCCTGTCGAGCTGCCGCCGCCCCCGCCGAAGGCGCCGGTCAGCGACTTGCCGGACTTGAGCACGGTCAGCTTGTCGGCCTTGGGTACGGCGGCCAGGGTGCTCTCCTTGATGTCGGCACCAGTCACCGAGTTGTTCTTGATGTCGGCACCGGTGATGAGCTTCTTGGCTGCCTCGGCGGGGCCGACCGCAGCGATGGAGAGTGCCACCGCCGAGATCGTCAGTGCCGCGACGCCGGTACGGGTAATGCGCATAGCTGGTCTCCTCGGATCGATGCGACGGTGCGGATCCGCCGCGTTGACCAGGCAGGAGCACCGATGACCAGCCCTGATACGTGCGTTCGTACGAGGTCTGGACGGGTTGGGCCGAGAACTCGAGGAGGGCCGCCATGTCATTTGTCAACCCCAAATGGGACTTTAGTCCCAATCTGCGTGTCACCATTCCATCTGCCTCGAAAGCTGCGTAAACTAGACATATCGAAGCCGGGGGGCTTCGGATCCCGCAGCGCAACATCGCTTCGGGGTGCGAAATTCGTAGGAGTACATGAGTATGAGTGGGGTGGCAAAGCCGGGGACGCAGCGGACTGCGGCATCGGATCTGTCGGCGCAGCAGTGGGCCGAGATCAACATGATGCTGGCCGCTGTCGACACCCATCTATCGACCGGGCCAGGTCGTCCTCCGATGTTGTCCGCGGCGGTCGCGCTGATCGACCTCGCGCCAGCAGCCGATGATCTCGCCGTGATCCGCTCGATGATTCGCTCGGAGTTCGAGCAGCAGGCAGCGCTGGTAGCACTTCCGCGTCAGGCGGACGCCGACGCGCTGCTGCCGCTCGACCGCACCGCCGCCGTCGGCTACCTGGAGCGTCAGCGGGATCGCCGGCTGGCGACGGTTGCATTCGCCTCCGAGTGCATGGCGCTGGACGCCTGACCTGCTGCACCGCACAACGTCCGCGAGCCATGGGGGTGGCCCGGCGGGATGACAAGCATGCGCCCGGGGGGAGTGCGTGCTTGGGTCGAAACGAACGTCTCCTCTCCGCCCGTCCAGGGCCGGAGAGGAGACGTTCGGCGTTGCCGAGCGTAGGGGTAAGCCCTCAGACGTGCTTGTCGAGCCAGGTGACCACATCGTCGAGCACGGCCTGCTGCTCGGGCTCGTTGAAGATCTCGTGGTAGAGCCCGTCGTAGATCGTGATCGACTTGTCCTGTGAGCTCGCGGTGTCGTGGACGAGCTGCGCACCGGCCGGGGTAGCGAGCCTGTCCTCGCTGCCGTGCAGCACGAGCAGAGGCAGCTTGATCGAGGACAGTCTCGGCGCCACCTTCTCCATGGCGAGCAAGGCCTCCGCGCCCGTTCGCGCGCGCATCTTGCCGGTGTAGACGAGCGGATCGTCGCGGTAGGCCTGCACGACTGCCGGATCACGACAGATGTTGTCGATGCCGAGGTCGACCACGGGCAGGTTCGGCAGCACCTTGCTGAGCACCGGGGCCAGAGCGCGTTCGGCCCTGCTGCCGACAGCCGCCTCCACCGCCGCCCCGGAGAGCACCAACCCGGCGAGCCCCTGCTCACCGCCACTGGTGGCGTACACGAGGGAGATCAGGCTCCCGAGGCTGTGCCCGAGCAGGAACACCGGCACGTTGGGTACGGCTTCGGTGGCGATCTCACGCAGTTGACCGATGTCGGCGACGACACCCGCCATCGACCCGATATTTCCCTGGGCGCCGTCGGAACGCCCGTGGCCGTGGTGGTCGACGCCGTACACCGCGTAGCCCGCGTCGACCAGCCGCTTCGCGACGTGCTGGTAACGGCCGGTGTGCTCGGAGACTCCGTGCGCCAGCAGCACCAGTGCCTTGGGTCGCTCGGGCAACCAGGCTCGCCAGTAGATCTTGCCGTCGGTGCCGTTGAAGAAGCCCTCGTCGGTCCTCATGCCACTCGCCTTCGCCTTCCCGGATTCCGCCCTTGCCCCACAGTAGTGCGGGCGGGCGGATCTCGATACGCCCCGTTCGTACCTCACGGAGCTACTCGATCAGCGGAACCGGGTCGCTCGTACCCACGCTGGTGGCTACTCCGATCAGCGGGTAAGGCTGGTCGAGTAGCGCCGACGAACCGGGCGCGGATCGAGCCGCGTC
>JASGGG010000173.1:0-3925 GCA_047605165.1 Nocardioidaceae bacterium | reverse complement strand
CGCAGCGCGACCGCGAAGCCGGCGATCTGGGCGGGCGTCGCCTCGCCGCGCAGGATCTCCCCCATCGCCCAGGCGGCCTGCTCAGCGGTCAGGTCGGCGCGTGCGACCAGCGACCCGAGCACCTCGGGCCAGGTGATGTCGCTCATGCCTCAGGCGCTCGCGGGGACGCGGCCGCGCAGCAGCGGCACGACGGTCTCGGCCAGCGTCAGCGGGTCGATCGGGTGCGGGACCGCCGCCTCGGCGCGCGACCAGGTCGCCAGCCAGGCGTCCTGGGGCCGGCCGGTCAGCACCACGATGGGCGGGCACCGGTGGATCTCGTCCTTGAGCTGCTTGGCGATGCCCATCCCGCCGGCCGGGACCGCCTCGCCGTCGAGGATCGCCAGGTCGACGCGGCCGGCGTCCATGTTCTGGATGACGACCGGCTCGGTCGCCACCTCGACGTACTCCACCTCGGGGAGGTCCGGATGCGGCCGCCGCCCCAGCGCAAGGATGACCTGCTGACGGATGTCGATGTCGTCGCTGTAGACGAGCACCTTGAGAGCCTTGGATGCGGTCACGCGCGCGACTCTACTCCGGGCGGGCTCGGCGGAGTCAGAGGCAGCCGCGGTGACTAGCCTCAAGGGCCATGTGCCTTGCCCGATCGGACGATTTCAGCCGATTCAGCAGATAGGCCCGCCGTCTCGCACCTACTCTCCCCTAACGTCGTGTCGTTTGCCTCTCGGGCAGACGCGCAACCGGCGGACCATGGAGAGTGATCAGAGGATGACGAGCGCGGATGCGGCGATCATCGTTGGAGCGGGGCCTGCTGGCCTGACGGCCGCACTGGAATTGGCGCGGCGTGGCATCACCCCCCTCGTCATCGAGGCGACGGACGCGATCGGTGGCATCTCCCAGACGATCGAGGTCAACGGCAACCGGATGGACATAGGCGGTCACCGATTCTTCTCGAAGTCCGACACGGTCATGAACTGGTGGCTCGACATCCTGCCGCTGGAGGAGGCAGCTCATATCGAAGGCCAGTCGTTCCCGCTGTCCTATCGCGGCCAAAGCCGCCAGCTAGCTCGTCCTGCCGCGACCGCTACGAGGGACGCCGACGAGGTCATGCTCGTCCGCAGTCGCCTCAGCCGCATCTACTACGACCGTAAGTTGTTCAACTACCCGGTGACACTGGAGTGGTCGACCGTGCGTAACCTCGGGTTCCGGCGAATGACCCGGATCGGGATCACCTACCTGATGGCCCGACTCCGCAAGGGACCGATCGCCAATCTCGAGGACTTCTACATCAGCCGGTTCGGTTCGGAGCTCTACCGGACCTTCTTCGAGGACTACACCGAGAAGGTCTGGGGCGTTCCGCCACGCGAGATCTCGGCCGAGTGGGGGGCCCAGCGGGTCAAGGGTCTGTCCGTGCTCAGCACCCTGACGCATGCGATTCGCAAGCTCTTCGCGCGCGGCGGGGTCGACATCGCACAGAAGACGACCGAGACGAGTCTCATCGAGTACTTCCTCTATCCGAAGCTCGGCCCTGGCCAGATGTGGGAGACGGTCGCCCGGCAGGTCGAGGATCTTGGCGGCATGATCCTGCGGCAGCACCACGTCGACCGGGTCGAGGTGCGCGACGGCCGCGTCGTGAGCGTCGACGCCGTCGACGCCGGCACCGGCCAACGCCGGACCTTCCCGGCCTCCCACGTCATCTCGTCGATGCCGGTCAAGCATCTGGTCTCGGCCATGACCGGCACAGACGTGCCGGTCGACGTCATCCGGATCGCCAACGGGTTGCCCTACCGCGACTTCATCACCGTCGGTCTGCAGCTGACTCGCCTCACCATCCCCGGAACGGATGGGGCCACCCAGGTGCCCGACAACTGGATCTACGTCCAGGACCCGGACGTCCGCGTGGGCAGGATCCAGATCTTCAACAACTGGAGCCCCTATCTGGTCAGCGACCCCTCGACGGTGTGGCTGGGGATGGAGTATTTCGTCAACGAAGGCGACGAGCTCTGGCGCATGGCCGACACGGAGCTCGCCGAGTTCGCTGCAGCTGAACTCACCAAGCTCGGCCTGATCGATGGCCCCCGGGACGTTCTGCTCTCCGCGGCATATCGGATCCCGAAGACCTATCCAGCCTACTTCGGGACCTACTCGGAGTTCGACAAGGTGCAGGCCTTCACCGACGGGATCGAGAACCTCTACCTCGTGGGACGCAACGGCCAGCATCGGTACAACAACCAGGACCACTCCATGCTCACCGCGATGGAGGCCGTGAAGAACATCGTCACCGGCGCGACGGACAAGTCGAACATCTGGGCAGTCAACGTCGAGCAGGACTATCACGAGTCGAAGTAGCTCGCGGCGTCACGGCGACCCGAGGTTGCCCGGCAACGGGAGGAACACCTTGGAGACCCACCATGCCTGCAACACGAGCCCGGTCACGACGCCGAACAGCAGGACGGCGTACCGAGGCCAGCGCGACACCCGAACGTCATCGTGGATCGGCCCTGGCAGCCAGGGCAGGATGGTGAGGAGCGAGTACCTCACGAATCCGACGGCCAACAAGGTCGCGCCGAAGACGTAGACGCCGTAGGACACTGCCCACACCCTCAGTTCCAGAGGCAGCGCACGGCCGGCGCGGACGACTCCCCACGTCAGAAGTCCCGTCGCGACCACGATGAAGAACGACGTCCGTGAGATCGGATGAGCGATGGCGTGCCCGAGCCACGACGGCAGGGGGCCCTGTGACGCGGAGAGCGCGTCCCACGGCGACGCGGCCCGCAAGTAGGCCAACGGATCGCCGAGCGCGACCGCCGAGATCAGCGGCCACGTGAACGGACCGATCAGGGCCGCGGCAAGCGCCAGGGTCCCCGGCAGGATTTCGCGGCGCTCGATCGGATCGGCTCGTCGCCTCCGCCAACGCAGCACGACGTGGACCGCGAGCACGACCATCAACGGAGCTGCGACGGCCCGGGTCAGCGACAACGCGACCAGGGCCAAGGCCAGCCAGCCGTAGCGCCGTCGCATCGTGAGCGTGACGGCCAGGACGATCAGCAGCAGGCCAAGTCCCTCGGTGTACGCCGACTGCAGCACGGGTGAGGCCGGGCGGGTGCTGAGCAGGGTCACCAGAGCGATCGCATTGAAGCGCGAGGCGGGCTCGAGGAGACCGAACAGCACCACCATCGCCAACGCGCCGCAGAGGAGGCTGAGCGTCGTCGCGACCAGCGGGAAGCCGAGATGAGTGAGCGCCATCAACGCCCGGACCAGCATCGGGTAGAGCGGGTAGAAGTTCCACGGGCTCTCTTGGACCTCGCCGTCCGCGTCGGCGGGCAGCTCGGACGGGTAGCCGTGGCGAGCGATCGTCCAGTACCACTGGCCGTCCCATTGGGTCATCAGACCCAGATAGCCCGACGCGGACCCACCCTCGCGATGGCCCTCGCTGATCGCCCCACCCGCCACGTGTGCAACGAGGAGAACGATCCCGGCGGAGGCCGCACGAGCCAGCGCGTAGATGCCGAGCGGGATCGCGACCCAGCCGAACCTTCCACCCTGCATGCTCGCGAACCCTAGCGGGACGGCCAGCGGTCTCGGGCCAGAACCGAGGCCGCGGGCCCTACGATGGGCGATCGTGACCCCGCCCGACGACGTCCCGCTGGTGGTGGACCTGGACGGGACGCTGATCCGCACCGACCTGCTGGTCGAGACCGGGTCGCGGTTCGTGGTCCGCCGGCCGTGGCAGGCACCGCGGCTGGTCGGGTGGCTGCGGGCGGGGCGCGGGCGGCTCAAGGCGGAGCTGGCGGGCCGGACCGAGGTCGACCCCACCACCCTCCCGTACGACGCCCGCACGCTGCACTGGCTCGGGCAGCAGCGCGCCGCCGGCCGGCGGCTGGTGCTGGCCAGCGCCAGCGACGCGCGGCTGGTGCGGCAGGTGGCAGAC
>JASGGG010000172.1:0-3929 GCA_047605165.1 Nocardioidaceae bacterium | reverse complement strand
ATCCTCGGGGGTTCGCTTCGCTTCCCCGACGATTCGCGCCAACTCGGCATCTCGATAGAGTTCGGCGCGTGTCCCTGATCATCACCGGGTCGATCGCGACCGACCACTTGATGTCCTTCCCCGGCAAGTTCGCCGACTCGCTGGTGGTCGACCAACTCGACAAGATCTCGCTGTCGTTCCTGGTCGACGACCTCGAAGTGCGTCGCGGCGGATGCGCCGCCAACATCGCGTTCGGGCTGGGCAGCCTCGGGCTACGACCCGTACTCGTCGGTGCCGTCGGCGAGGACTTCGTCGACTACCGCTCCTGGTTGGAGCGCCACAACGTCGACTGCGAGTCCGTACACGTCTCCCAGACCCGGCACACCGCACGATTCGTGTGTACGACCGACAGCAGCATGGCGCAGATCGCCTCGTTCTACGCCGGCGCGATGTCGGAGGCTCGCGAGATCGAGCTGAAGCCGATCGTCGACCGGGTCGGCGAAGTCGACTGGGTGCTGATCGGCCCCAACGACCCGGAGGGGATGCTGCGACACACCCAGGAGTGCCGGGATCGCTCCTACCGCTTTGCCGCCGATCCCTCGCAGCAGTTGGCATTCGGTGACGGCGAGCTGATCCGCGATCTCGTCGACGGCGCGGAGATCCTGTTCTCCAACGAGTACGAGTCTTCGCTGATCACGACCAAGACCGGCTGGGCCGACGACGAGGTGCTCGACCGGGTCGGTACCTGGGTCGTCACGCTCGGAGCCGACGGGGTCCGGATCCGCGCCAAGGGCGTCGAGACCGTCGAGGTAGCGGCCGTTCCCGACGTCGAGGCGGTCGAGCCTACCGGTGTCGGTGACGCCTTCCGGGCAGGGTTCCTGACCGCCCTGGGCTGGGGTATCGGCTACGAGCGCGCCGCACAACTCGGCTGCGTGCTGGCTGCCTACGTCGTGGAGCGGCTCGGCACCCAGGAGTACACCTTGCACCGGGAGTCCTTCCTCGCCCGGGTCGAGAGCGCCTACGGCGCCGAAGCGGCTGCCGAGATCGGCAAGCATCTGCTCACTGCGCGTCCCTGAGGGGATCTCGATACACCGCCGCTCGTGCCTCGCCGCGGCACTCGATCACCGGCAGGGACACCGCCGCTCGTGTCTGGTGGCGGCACTCGGCCACCAGAGGTCGTCGAGTGGTCCGAGGCGTTAGCCGAGGGCCGTATCGAGACGCCGACCGGACGCGAGACGCCGAAGTCGCGGGTTTCTCTGACAGACCCTGCAGCCCTCAGCTCAGGCGACGGACGGAGAAGACCGGCACCCCGTCGTCGGCCAGGGAGCGACCGACCAGCTGGTGCCCACGCATCCGGCACCAGGCGGCGATGTCCGGACCCGCGGCGGGATCGTCCGCGGCGATGGCGAGCATCGACCCGACGGCGACCTCGGTGTACCGGCGAGCCAGCTCGATGATCGGTGCCGGGCAGGCCAGCCCCCGGCAGTCGAGCTCGATCTCCGGCCTCTCGGGATCACTCACGACGCAGCTCTTCGACGACTCGGGGGAGTACGGCCAGGAATCGGTCTACGTCCGCCTCGGCGGCCGTACGGGTCAGCGAAACCCGGACGTTGCCGTGCGTCAGCGCGCCCATCGCCACCAGAACGTGAGAGGGCTCCAGCGCGCTGGCCGTGCAGGCCGACCCGGACGCGGCCGCGAAACCCGCCCGGTCCAACTCCCGGACGAGCGCATCGCCTTCGACGTAGAGAACCGAGAACGACACGAGGTGAGGGAGCCGGTGCACGGGATCGCCCACGACGTCGATGTCGGGCAGTGTGGCGACCGAGGTCCGGATCCGGGTCGTGAGTGCCAGCTGCCGCGCCGCGATCTCCCCACGCTCGGTCGTCCAGGCCCGTAGGGCCGCTGCGGCAGCGAGGATCGCGGGTACGTTCTCGAATCCGGCTGTGTGCGGGTCGACCCGATCGTCGGTCGGAAAGGGTGCCCGCCAACGCGCCCTCTTGCGTACGACGAGCACGCCGACCCCGGCGGGACCGCCCCACTTGTGTGCCGAAGCGGCGGCCACGGCGTACTCCTCAGGGAGGGGGAGCCGCCCGGCGCTGGCGCACGCGTCGAGAAACCATGGCACCGCCCCCGGGTCGAATCCGGCGTGCACCGTCCCCGTCTCGGGATTCGCGTGCTGCACCGCGATCACTCCGGGCGCCTGAACGGGCGCGGCGGCGAGCTGGCCGCGCAGGTCGACCGGCAGCGTCTCGAAGCTGCCGCCGTGCACGTCCTGCCACCAGCGGGCCGCGTGCAGCACTGCCGAATGCTCGGTCGCCGCCACCGCGAGATGGGTCGAGACACGCCGGGCGCCGAGCACGAGGCCGAGCAGCCCGAGATGAACGGCGTGGGTGCCGGAGGCGGTGAACGTGACCTCGTCAGGTCGTACGCCCAGGCAGGCGCCGACCACCTCACGGGCGTTGTCGAGCAGCAGACGCGCCCGACGTCCCGGTGTGTGCAGCCGCAGCGGGTCGGCGAACCCCTCGTCCAGGGCGGCGAGCAGGGTCTCGCGGGCGGCGGGATGCAACGGCTCGGTGGAGACGGCATCCAGGTAGGTCACGTCCTGCAAACTACCCGCCGGCCGGGTGCGCGGGCCGAAGGGCCCGAGTTGCGCCAAGGGGTGGGTCCTGTGCGCCGCCTCGGGGTGCGCCAGTAGTAGGGTTCGGAATGTCTGACGGACCGAAAGGAAGGCTCGTTCGTGGGTCTGCAACTTTCCCGGCGCAAGCCGCTGCGGGTTCGCCGCGCCCTCACCGTGCTGGTCGGTGCGGTGGTGCTGGTCTCCCTCACCGGTTGCTCGGTCGACACCGACGAGCTCAAGCGACTCGGTCAACCGCTGATCTCCCAGGGCGCCACCAGCAACACCGACGGTCAGTACGACCTGTGGAAGTGGGCCTGGGTCGCGGCGATGATCACCGGGGTCCTGGTGTGGGGCCTGATCTTCTTCGTGATGATCAAGTACCGTCGCCGGTCCGACGACGAGGTACCCGTACAGACCCGGTATAACCTGCCGCTGGAGGCCCTGTACACACTCGCGCCCGTGGTGATGGTGCTGGTCTTCTTCTACTTCACCCTCGACCATCAAGAGAAGCTCGACGCGAAGTACGACCATCCCGACCACGTCGTCGAGGTCGTCGGCCAGCAGTGGTCCTGGACCTTCAACTACGTCGACGAGCCGTCGCTGGGCGGCACCACCACCGTCTTCGAACCCGGCACTCCCGCCAACCCGCCCACGCTCTACCTCGTCAAGGGAGAGAGCGTGCGCTTCAACCTGCACTCGCCCGACGTGATCCACGACTTCTGGGTCCCCGGTTTCCTGCAGAAGCTCGACGTCGTCCCGGGCGTCACCAACAGCTTCGATCTGACGCCGTTGCGGGAGGGCACCTACCCCGGCAAGTGCGCCGAGCTCTGCGGCGTCTATCACTCCCGGATGCTGTTCAACGTCAAGGTGGTCGACAAGGCGACCTTCGAGGCTCAGCTCCAGGCGCTCAAGGACAAGGGCAACGTCGGCCTCGTCTGCGGGCCGACCAGTGCCGACACGGTCGCGGGGCTCGAGGACCAGGCGAGCATTCCTGACAGCGACCCGGAGAACGGAGTCTGCAGGTGACCACCACGAGCCAGCCCCACGGCAAGACCCCCGAGTCGTTTGGCGAGACCCCCGAGCCGCACCCCTCGGGCACCGAGCCGAGGCACAAGCTGGGCACCCAGGTGGTCCGTATCCTGACCACCACCGACCACAAGGTCATCGGGAAGCTCTACCTCGGCACGGCGTTCTTCTGGTTCCTCATCGGCGGCCTGATGGCGATGGTGATGCGTTCGGAACTTGCCGCTCCCGGTCAGCAGATCGTCAACGACGAGCTCTACAACCAGCTGTTCACGATGCACGGCACGATCATGCTGCTGCTGTTCGCGAC
>JASGGG010000171.1:0-3981 GCA_047605165.1 Nocardioidaceae bacterium | reverse complement strand
CGTCGTCGGCGCCACCATCGCGCCGACCAGCGAGAACCTGGCCGACGGGAGCTTAGCGATCAACGGCCCGCTGCTGGCACCCGGCGTCGGTGCCCAGGGAGGCACGCCCGCGAGCGTACGAAAGGTGTTCGGCGACGCACTGCCCAACGTCGTTCCCGCCAGCTCCCGCGAGATCCTCTCCGCCGGGCCCGACGTCTCGGCGCTGCGAGCCGCCGCCCGCCGTACCGCCGAGGAGTTCGCTGCCCTCCTGCGCTGACTGGGATGTCTTCTGGGACGAAATCAAGGCATCGCAGAGTCGCGCATAGTCGTGACGTGCCCCCACACCCTACAGTCCGGCACTACGTTGGAGGCAGTGCTCATTGCGGATCGGCACCGCGGGGTGGCCTAGTCGACGAAGCTCGCGGTGGTGACATCGAACTGGTGCGTACTGCCGCGAGCATCCAACAACGTCAAAAGTCGGCCGTCCTGGCTGACAAGCGTGAGCGGGCCAACATCGGCTAGCTTGCCAAACTTCATGTGCTCTGGATCTGCTTCGGCCCCCGTGCTGGAGTCGACGATCACCTCGCCTGTGTTGCTCTCCAACCCGGCAGAGCCGGCATACACCAAGTAGGGCTTACCGCTGATCTGCCCGCCCCAATGGCTCGTCGCAAGGAAGTCCTCAGTGGAGAATGGCGCCTCGCGGCTCTCGAACACACCCGACTCTGGAGGAGCAGCCTCGGCGGGCGGGGCCTTGGTCGCTTCATATTCGTCGATCGCTCGCTTCTTGGCTGCGACGATCGAAGCTGATACCGACGGGTCTTTGGCTTGCTGAGCCAGCAGGTCGTTCAGTGCCTGCTCTGAGGCCATCATGCTCGCCTTCTCAGCCGGAAGGTCACTAGCTCCGGGACCGTTGTCCGATGCGGTCGCCACCCATCCAACCGCCCCCACGGCGGCGAGCAAAATGCCTGCCGACCCGGCAGCAACGAATTGTCGCTTCACCGTCTGTGTCCTTCTGGCTAGCTTGTGCGGGGCCTCCGAACCCGAGAGGATCCGGAGGCCCCGCCGCTCAGGGGTGGTGAGCTGCGCTGCGGGTAGCGCCTCAGGTCGTCGGTGCTCCTGGGATGGCCTTGCCGTCCCATGAGGTGCAGGTGAGCTTGCCGCTCGGCGACAGGTGCGCGCGGATGATCCCGGTGTTGGAGACCCCGTTGTCGATCACGAAGTCGGTCGAGATCTTGTTCGAGCAGGTCGCCGGGAGCATCACCATGAAGATCGCGCCATGAGCGACCACCAGGCCCTCGCCACTGTCGTTGCGGTGCTCGCGGACATAGTTGGTCCACCAACGGTTCCAGCGGTTACGAACCTCGTAGTAGTTCTCGCCTTGGCAGAAGTTCACGCCGACCTCGCACGTGGCGTCCTTGCAGTTTTCGTTGCCCGACTCGCAGAAGCGGTCGCCTCGTTGCTCCCCGTTGAGCCACTTCTCCATGATCGTGTTCAGCTTCGAGGTCCAGTCGGCTGCGGCGAGTCCGGTCAGGTCGAACTTGATCTCGTTGATGTCCTCGTCCGCGCGGAGCGACAGGTTGTGGTCGCCCGCGACGCCGTCGGCGGTCTGGAAGGTGCGGACCATCAAGGACGTGTCGACCGAGCGAAGGGGCTCGTTCTTGAGTGTCTGGACCAGTGTCGCCGCCTGCTCGATGCCGAGTGCGTCCAGCTCCTGCTCCGGGTACGGATAGACGGTGTGGGCGTGCCGGACGAACAAGATGTCGTATCCGTGCGGATGCGGTTTCGGCTTGGACTTGGCGTCGGCGGAGCCGTTCAAGAGGATGGACGTCGCGGCGAGTGCCACGATCGCGACCAGGGCCATCATGAATCGAGGGACTGTTTTCATCAAGCTACTCCGTAGAGTGGGGGACAATCCGACGAAACTAGGACCTCCAACCGGGGCCGTCAAGGTCCGGTCTCTTTGCCCGGCCGTGATCGAGCACGTTCGAGGTGGTGGTCGCGCGTGCCACAGACGTGCTGATTCCGCCGCAGTCACGTGCCGGCAACGGGCTGCCGCATTGCGGCGAGAGCCCCGTGGTGACTAGGGTTCCGGGTAGTTCCCTTCCCATTGATTCTGTGAGGTCTCGACGTGGCTCTGCCGGAGCTGACACCCGAACAGCGACAGGCAAATCTCGAGAAGGCTGCCGCGTCCCGTCGGGAGCGAGCGGAGGTCAAGAACCGGTTGAAGCACTCGGGCGCCTCCCTGGCCGAAGTGGTGCGCCTGGGGCAGGAGAACGAGGTCATCGGGAAGATGCGGGTGCTCGACCTGCTGCAGTCCATGCCAGGGCTGGGCAAGGTGCGCGCCAAGCAGGTGATGGAGCGGCTCGGCATCTCCGAGAGCCGGCGGGTACGAGGCCTGGGCAGCAACCAGATCGCGGCATTGGAGCGCGAGTTCGGCGCGCGTGGCTGAGCCTGCGGAACCGGGGCGCTCACGCCTGACCGTGCTGGCCGGCCCGACCGCCGTCGGCAAGGGCACCGTCGCCGCGCAGGTGCGGGCCGAACACCCCGAGATCTGGATCTCCGTCTCCGCGACCACCCGCCCGCCACGCCCCGGTGAGGTCGACGGCGAGCACTACCACTTCGTGACCGACGCCGAGTTCGACGAGATGATCGCAGCCGGTGATCTGCTGGAGTGGGCCGTCGTCCACAGCTCCGCCCGCTACGGCACGCCACGAGGTCCGGTCGAAGCGACTCTCGCGGCCGGACGGCCGGCACTGCTGGAGATCGACCTTCAAGGCGCCCGCCAGGTGCGGGAGTCGATGCCCGGCGCGCTGCTCGTCTTCCTGGCTCCGCCGTCCTGGGACGAACTCGTCCGGCGCCTGGTCGGCCGGGGAACCGAATCGGAAGCCGAGCGCGAGCGCCGGCTGGGCACCGCACGGGAGGAACTCGCCGCCGAAGCCGAGTTCGACACGACCATCGTGAACCGCGAAGTTCGTGCCGCGGCCCAGGAGTTGGTAGCCTTGATGATGGACTCGAAGGTCTAGACGGCCAGTTAGCCCGAGTTCCTCCATTCGAACCCGACTTCTGTGAGGCTGCAGCACGTGTCTGGCACTCCCATCGCCGAGGGCATCACCAACCCCCCGATCGACGAGCTCCTGAGCAAGACCGACTCCAAATACCGTCTGGTGCTCTACGGCGCCAAGCGCGCCCGCCAGATCAACGCCTACTACTCCCAGCTCGGTGAGGGCCTGCTCGAGTACGTCGGCCCGCTGGTCGACACGCACGTCCAGGAGAAGCCGCTGTCGATCGCGCTGCGCGAGATCAACGAGGACCTGCTGACCTGCGAGGAGTACGACCCGGCCGACGAGCCCACCCCGGAGCCGGCGCCCGTCGCGATCGTCGACGAGGACGCGCTCGAGCTCTGAGCCCGATGGCCAGCAACGTCGTCCCCAGCAACGTGGTTCTGGGTGTCAGCGGCGGGATCGCCGCTTACAAGGCATGTGAACTGCTCCGCGGCCTGACCGAGTCCGGACACGACGTGACGGTCGTCCCGACCGCTGCCGCCCTGCAGTTCGTCGGCGCCCCGACCTGGGCGGCACTGTCCGGCAAGCCCGTCGCCACCGAGGTCTGGAACGACGTCCACGAGGTGCCCCACGTCCGGATCGGCCAGTCGGCCGACCTCGTCCTGGTCGCACCCGCGACCGCCGACCTGCTGGCCAAGGCCGCCCAAGGGCTGGCCGACGACCTGCTCACCAGCACCCTGCTGACCGCGCGCTGCCCGGTGGTGTTCGCACCCGCCATGCACACCGAGATGTGGGAGCACCCCGCGACCCGGGCCAACGTGGCCACGTTGCGCGGCCGAGGCGTACTCGTCCTCGAACCGGCAGAAGGACGGCTGACCGGCACCGACACCGGCAAGGGCCGGCTGCCGGAGCCCGGCGAGATCCTCGAAGTCGCGCTCGACGTGCTCGCCCGGGCCGGAGCCGACGCGGGGGCGTCCCACCTCGACCTGGCGGGCTAACG
>JASGGG010000170.1:0-4121 GCA_047605165.1 Nocardioidaceae bacterium | reverse complement strand
GTGGCCGATGCCGACAAGGGCGTCCGGCGTGTCGCTGTCACCATCGGCCACAATCCAGCCCCTGCAGGCTGAGCGGGTTCGGCTTCCTGCCCGGCTAGGTGAGCAGGGCAAGGAGTGCGGAGCGTACGGCGGGCGTCGGCCTTGCTTCCGCGGTGCTGCCGGGCGTGGGGCCTGCTGATTCGAAATGGCTGCGGAATCGGCCCCGGGGCAACCGTTTGGAATCAGTAGGGGGCCAATGCCCCCCGCGTAGGCCGAGTAGCCGCGCACCAAATCGGACACGGAGCCGTCACGGCCGCCCTCCTTGGGTTACCAGCTCAGCCGTGCAGAGAGCCGAAACAGTCAGCGGCGTGCGACTGTGGTCCCGAGTTGGCGCACCCCGCTGATGCGGCCGCTTCGCGCCAGAGGGGAGGCTCTGCCAACTCGGCGCAGGCCGGCAGTGTGGCGGGAGCGCAGCTCGGGAACGGGCGAGCTTGCGAGCGGTTGCCTCGCACCGCCGCGGCGACAGCACCTACTGGCGCAATCTCCAAGGAGATCACCGGCCGAAGACCCACCAGGCGCCGATGGCTGGCGGCAGCAGGGCGACGAGCAGCCAGGGGCTGAGCAGGCTCTTGCCGTGGATGAGGAGCGCAGCACCGACCGCCACGAGGGCGAACGCGAACGACAGTGCGAGCAGTCCGAGCTTGCGGGAGTTCTCGTCCACGCCCGCGGCCAGCAACACCATGCCGATGGACAGGTGGATGATCGTCGTAGCGGCCAGGATCGAGAGGACCCACTTCTGCACGGTGCCGATCGTCATCGGCTCGCGGCTGACCGGTCGCGGTTGACCCGGCGTCATCAGGTGGCGGGCCTGGCGCGGGGCAGGCGTGGGTGGGGGCGACTCGCTCATGCTTCGATTGTTCCATCCCGGGCCGGGCTTCTTGTGCCATGCGAGCGGAGCGAGCCGAAGGGATCTCAGGACCTGCTCGGTACTTGCTGCACCGCGGTGTACGTGGGTGCGTTGTCTGGTGGTTGCTCGCCTAGCCTGAGTACGGCCGTTGTCTTCAGCAAGAGGAGGGGGAGGTGGTGGGCGAGTGAGCCTTCAGATGATGGCGGGTGATCCCGCTCTCGACGCCGAGCGTCGCCGGGCCCTGCGCCGGATGCGGCTGCTCGCTGGTTCGCTGCTGGTGTTTGCCGCCGTGGTGTTCCTGCTGACCCGCGACAGGGCTGGGTTCTGGGGGTTCGTCAACGCCGGCGCCGAGGCCTCGATGGTCGGTGCGATCGCCGACTGGTTCGCCGTCGTCGCGCTGTTCAAGCGTCCGCTCGGCCTGCCGATCCCGCACACCGCGCTGATCCCGCGGCGCAAGGATGACCTCGGCAGGAGCCTGGAGGAATTCGTTGCCGAGAACTTCATGGCCGAGCAGATCATCCGCGACCGGCTCGCGGTTGCGGACCTGGCCCGGAAGGCAGGGGACTGGCTCAGCGAGGAGGCGAACGCGGACCGCGTCGTACGCGAGGCAGCCACCTTGGTACGCCTAGGGCTGGCTCGCATCGACGATGACGACATTCGGGCAATGGTCTCCGACGTACTCGTGACGCGCTTCGCGGCAGAGCCGCTCAGCCCCATCGTCGGGAGCCTGCTCAAGGAGGTCGTCGCTGACAAGGCGCACCACGGGCTGGTCGATCTGGCCGTCGACGAGTTGTTGGAGTGGCTGAAGGTGAACGAGGAGACATTCAGCGAGTTGGTGATGGAGCGTGCGCCGTGGTGGTCGCCGCAGGCGGTCAGCCACCGAGTCAGCCGTCGGCTGCATGTGGAGATCGTGGCTTGGCTGGAGGAGATCAGCGGGAATCCGTTCCACCCCGCGCGCGAGACCCTGGACCGGATGCTCGCCCAGCTCGCCGACGACCTGCTCACCGACTCCGACGTGCAGCAGCGGCTGGAGACGCTCAAGGTGCGTGTGCTGTCGCATCCCCAGGTCACCGTCACCGCGATCTCGCTCTGGCAGGCCCTGCGTCGGGTGCTGGACGACGCCCTGGCCGACGACCAGGGGCTGCTCCGCAGCCGGCTCCGACAAGAACTGATGGCCTTCGGGCGGCAGTTACAGACCGATCCCGCGCTGCGGGCCGGGTCGACGGGTGCGCGACTTCGTGGTCTTCGCGGTCGACCGCTACGGCAATGAGCTGACTGCGGTGATCACCCACACGATCGACCGGTGGGACGGCCGGCAGGCCAGCCGGCGCATCGAGCTTTTCGTCGGCAAGGATCTTCAGTTCATCCGGATGAACGGCACGCTCGTCGGCGGGCTGGTCGGGGTGCTGATCCACGCCGCGGCGGTGCTGCTATGAGGGGGTTGCCATGAGTAGCACGCGCATCGTCGAGATCAGCGGCGAGATGATCCGCCTCGGGCAGTTCCTCAAGCTCGCGGACCTGGTCGACGCGGGGTCGGACGTGCGCCCGCTCGTACTCGCCGGTCGCGTACTCGTCAACGGCGAGACCGAGACGCGCCGCGGACGCCAACTCCACCGCGGCGACACCGTTTCTCTGAAGGCAACTCGGTCGAGGTCGGTTAAGACGCCGAGTTGGCACGAATCTTCATTGACTGGCACGAATCTTCGACGATTCGTGCCAACTCGGCGACGATTCGTGCCAACTCGGCGGTGTCAGCTGACGGAGAGGAGGTCCACCACGAAGATCAGGGTCTCGCCGGGGGCGATGACGCCGCCGGCGCCACGGTCGCCGTAGGCCAGGTGCGGTGGGATCGTGAGCTTGCGGCGGCCACCGACCTTCATGCCCTGGACGCCGTTGTCCCAGCCGGAGATGCCGGCCGCCCAGACGGAACTGGAGCGGTGAGCCGCGGTCGTAGGATGCGTCGAACTGCTCGCCGGTGGAGTGGGCGACGCCGACGTAGTGGACGCTGACCGTGCTGCCCGCGCTCGCCGCTCCGTCGCCCTCGGTGATGTCGGTGATCTCGAGGTCGGCGGGCGGCGGGCCGTCGGGAAAGTCGATCTCGGGCTTGTCCATGCGGGAGCCTTTCGGGATGCGGTGTGGCCGGTCAGGTCTGCTGCGACTGGACGAAGGACTCGATCGTCGTGCTCGAACTCGAGCTCGCCGATGTGGCTCTTGACCACGTCGCCGATCGAGATATGCCAGTCAGGGCACCGTCGACGACCACCGGGACGTGCCGGATGCGGTGCTCGGTCATCAACTGCATCAACTCGTCCAGTGCTTCGCCCGGCCGGCGGTGTGTACCTGCGCCGTCATGATCGTGGCCACCGCCGAGTTCAGCACCGACTCGTCGGCACCGAGGCGCCGCACCACGTCACGCTCGCTGACGATCCCCTCGACCGTGGTCCCGTCGGAACTGACGACCAGAGCACCCACGTTGGTCCGAGCGCCGCCACGAGCTCGCGCACGGTGGCGTCGGGAGGGATGGTGACCACCTGCTGGCCGGCCTTGCCGGCGAGAACCTCGTCGATGCGCATGCGAAGAACCTAACCCGGATCCGCGGATTCCGGCTACTGCGCGACGCCATCGACGTACGCTGGCCGCGTTGTCGCCGGGCAGATACCGCCGACTCTCTTTCTCACCTGGCCGTCGCAGGTGCCCGACGCCGCTCGCTACGGCGTTCTGCACGGCACTTTCCAAGGCTCCAGGCCTGGTCCTATTCGTCCGGGTCGCTAAGGGTCGGCCTGCGATGGGCGCTGAGATCGAACACAGACCCCGAGGTCGCGGGCGGTGTCTCGTCGTCCTCGATAGAGCCGATGAAGCCGAGCGCAGCATCGTGCAGGATGCCATTGCTGGCCAGGGCGTTCCCCGACCAAGGGCCGTCCTTGCCGTCGAGCCCCGTGAACCGGCCGCCGGCTTCCCGCACGATCACATCCAGCGCCGCCATGTCGTACAGCTCGAGTTCGGGTTCGGCCGCGAGGTCGACGGCCCCCTCCGCCACAAGCATGTACGACCAGAAGTCGCCGTACGCCCGAGTACGCCAGCAGCGCCGGGCCAGCGCCATGAAGTCGTCCAGGCGTCCGCGTTCCTCCCAGCCGGAGAAACTCGCGTACGAGAGCGAGGCGTCGTCCAGTCGCTTCACGTCGGAGACCCGGCAGGGGGTGGCCTTCATCAGAGACTTGCCGGTGAATGCCCCGCC
>JASGGG010000169.1:0-4512 GCA_047605165.1 Nocardioidaceae bacterium | reverse complement strand
CCGCCACCCGCCACAATCGCGACTTGTCCAAGAACGAGAAGCGCGACTTCGACGACGCGATGGCCGGCGTGGAGAACATCGACGACTACTTGCGGCGCCAGGCGCTGCAACGTTCCCGCGGCGAGTACGGCCCCGACCGGGCCGCTCCGTTCCGTACCCTCGCGGTCCCGTCGTTTGCTCCGACGCGGGAGGACGTGCGCAAGATCGAGGACGCGATCCTGACCCGGGAGAACGTCTCCATCGAGGAGTTCCGTTCGGTACTGACCACGACCAACGCTGGCGGCGAGGTCGGGCTGCTCGACCCGCGTATCCCCGAGCCCCGGCGCCTGCTGGCCGCTATCGGCATCCCGTTCGAGGAGGCCCCGATGAAGGGCCTTTCGGGTGGCAAGTTCGGGCTCGGCGGCGCTACCGGCTCGGTGCCCGAGGGTACGACCAAGCCTGAGTACGCCGACCTGACGGCCGTGACCGTGGTCCCCGAGAACTTCGCACGCTGGACCGATATCACCGTGGCTGGCATTGATGCCCTCGGCGGCGCGGCGGGCATCCTCGCGGCGCACACTCGGCAGCTGGCTCTGGACGAGGACAAGCACGTCATGGCCGCGGTTGCTGCCGCGGCTGTCACGGGCGCCGTGACCGGAACGGCTGGGGTGCTGCGGGCTATCGCTGGCATCCAGGCGACGTTGGGAGCCAGCCCGGATGTCATCGTCGTGAATGAGGTCGACTACGCGACTCTGGCCAACACCTCACCGGCCAATGCCGACGATGTGGCCAGCGAGGTGGTCAGGTTCTCCGGAGTCCCGCTGTACGTGTCCAACGAGGCCGCGTCCGGGTCGTGCTACGTCGCCAGTCTCCGCACGGTCGGCAAGGCCGTCCGGCATGGCGCGCTACGCACCTCCTCGACCCTGGCACCCAAGACGAACACCATCACGTTGCTGTCGGAGGTATTCACCGGCTTTGGCATCGTGCTCGACGGTGGTGTCAGGAAGGTAAGCGTCTGATGGTTGCTGATATTCGCGGTGTCCCGAACCGCTACGTCCTCGAGCTCGGTGGTGTGGACTGCTCTGACCAGACAACTTCCTGCACGCTGGGGAAGGCGTCTCAGTCGGCGCAGACATTCGCCGAGTACCGCACGGGTGGCCCGTTCTCATTGAAGATCGCGGCCATCCAGAACTTCGCCACCGGCTCGATCTGGGACCTGGCCGTCAATCACCCGGGCTCGGGTGTGACGGGCGCGTTCTACCCCCTGGGCAATGCGACAGGGTCGTCCTTGCCGAAGTTCTCCGTGACCGCGACCGTCTCCGCACCGACCAGCGATGAGCACGTCGGTGGCGAGGGCGGCGCGGTGGACGCCGACTCCCCGACCTTCGAGACCGAATGGCTCCTGGTCGGCAAGTGGGCACAGTCCACGGTCACCTGATGAGGCTCTGGGCCCAGCGTCACCGAGAGGCATGCGCGTGTGAGACCTGCGCGCAAGGCCCTTCACCGCACGTGTTCGACGCACCACCCGAGCTCAACGATGAACCTCGGTCCTGCGGCAACCCCGAGTGCACCGACCTCGATTGCCGCCTCTGGGCCGACTAGGCCGTCAACGTCACCCACCCCGGTACATGACATGGGTGCCAGGGGAACAACGGGAACGAAGGCAGCGAGGGTCCCCCTTTTCGCCCGTAGACCTGCCTGCGGCACCAGCACCACACAGAACCGCCCCAACCAAGACGGCTGGGGCGGTTCGTGGTGTTCGAGCGTCGTGTGCCCGAAGCCGGTTGCCTTGGCGGCGCGGTGGCGGGTGGTGTTCTCGTGCGGCTTGTCGGCGGACACTTCTGCCAACTTGGCAGGAGTGTCTTCCCTCGGCTTTCCGGGCGCGGTTCCGCCGTGCTCCTTCTGCCGCTCCTTCGCTTCCGCTGCCTCGTGCTCACGAATCCGCCGGCGGTGCTGACCTTCAAAGAGCGATCGCTCTTTGAACGGCGGTCACCTTCTCGGAAAGTTGCGATCGCAACTCTCCGTGCTCAATGCGTTCGACCGAGCAGGCCACGAGGATGGCGAACTGCCAGCCCTCGCCCCGATCCAACGCCGCGAACTCGCGGGCGATGAGCACTGCCCTGGTGCTGGCCGAGGACGGGCGGCGCGAGAACGGGCGATGGAGGCGCGGCTCGGTCGCTATTTCCGGATTCGGTAATAGCGATAGCCAATGGCGTGAACGGCTCGCGCTACTTCCGTAGTAGTTGCCGCAGGACGTATTGCATGATGCCGCCGTTGCGGTAGTAGTCGGCCTCGCCGGGGGTGTCGATGCGTACGACAGCGTCGAACGCGACGTCGCCGTTCGGCCCGGACGCGGTGACCTTGACCGTCTTCGGGATACCGCCCTCGTTGAGCGCGGTGATCCCCTCGATCGAGATGGTCTCTTCGCCGGTCAGGCCCAGCGAGTCGGCGCTCTGGCCAGCCGGGAACTGCAGCGGGATCACGCCCATGCCGATCAAGTTGGAGCGGTGGATGCGCTCGTACGACTCGGCGATCGCGGCCTTGACGCCCAGCAGTGCGGTGCCCTTGGCGGCCCAGTCGCGGGACGAGCCGGAGCCGTACTCCTTGCCGGCCAGCACCACCAGCGGGATGCCCTGGTCGATGTAGTTGACCGAGGCGTCGTACACCGTGGTCACCGGGCCGTCAGGCTGGGTGAAGTCACGGGTGAAGCCACCCTCGGTGCCGGGGGCGATCTGGTTGCGCAGCCGGATGTTGGCGAACGTGCCGCGGATCATGACCTCGTGGTTGCCGCGCCGCGAGCCATAGGAGTTGAAGTCGCGCTGCTCGACGCCGTGCTCGGAGAGGTACTTACCCGCCGGCGAGTCCTTCTTGATCGCGCCGGCCGGTGAGATGTGGTCGGTCGTGACCGAGTCGCCGAGCTTGAGCAGCACGCGCGCCCCGGCGATGTCGGTGACGGGGGCCGGGCTGGAGGGCATGCCGTCGAAGTAGGGGGCACGACGTACGTACGTCGAGGCCGGGTCCCATGCGAAGGTGTCGCCCTCGGGGGTCGGCAGCGACTGCCAGCGCTCGTCGCCGGCGAACACGTCGTCGTAGGAGCGGAACGCGTCGGCCGAGATCGCCTCGCGGATGACCTGCTCGACCTCGGCGGGCGATGGCCAGATGTCCGCCAGAAACACAGGGTTCCCGTCGCCGTCCCTGCCGAGCGGGTCGTTGAAGAGGTCGACGTCCATCGAGCCCGCCAGGGCGTAGGCAACGACCAACGGCGGTGAGGCCAGGTAGTTCATCTTGATGTCGGGGTTGATCCGGCCCTCGAAGTTGCGGTTGCCCGACAACACCGAGACGACCGCGAGATCCTTCTCGTTGACCGCCGCGGACACCTCGGGGATCAGCGGGCCGGAGTTGCCGATACAGGTCGTGCAGCCGTAGCCGACCAGGTTGAAGCCGAGCTTGTCGAGATAGGGCGTCAGGCCGGCCCGCTCGTAGTAGTCCGAGACGACCTTCGATCCCGGAGCCAGAGTGGTCTTGACCCACGGCTTGCGCTGCAAGCCCTTCTCGACCGCCTTCTTGGCGAGCAGGGCCGCGCCGATCATCACCGACGGGTTGGAGGTGTTGGTGCAGGAGGTGATCGCCGCGATCGTGACCGCCCCGTGGTCGAGGGTGAAGTCGGTGCCGTCGAGGGTGACCTTGACCGGGTTGCTCGGGCGGCCGCCGTCGACGGGCGCACAACTGAGGTGATCCGACGGTGCGGCCTCGCCGTGGCCGTTGGCCGGCGGGTCGGAGGCCGGGAAGGACTCGGCGACCGCCTCGTCGTAGCCCTGCTCGGTTTCGTCGCCGACGTAGTCGGCCAGCGCGCCACGGAAGGACTGCTTGGCATCGGAGAGCGCGACCCGGTCCTGGGGCCGCTTCGGGCCGGCCAGCGAGGGCACGACCGTGGCCAAGTCGAGCTCGAGTCGCTCCGAGTAGCGCGGCTCGTGGTCGGGGTCGTGCCACAAGCCCTGCTCCTTGGCGTACGCCTCGACCAACGCGAGCTGCTCCTCGCTGCGGCCGGTGAGCTTGAGGTAGGAGACGGTCTCGGCGTCGATCGGGAACACCGCGATCGTGGAGCCGTACTCGGGTGACATGTTGCCGATCGTGGCGCGGTTGGCCAGCGGCAGCGCAGCCACGCCGGAGCCGTAGAACTCGACGAACTTGCCGACCACCCCGTGCTGGCGCAGCATCTCGGTGATCGTCAGCGCGAGGTCGGTCGCGGTCGATCCCTCGGGCAGGTCGCCGTAGAGCTTGAAGCCGACGACGCGTGGGATCAGCATCGACACCGGCTGGCCGAGCATCGCGGCCTCGGCCTCGATGCCGCCGACGCCCCAGCCGACCACGCCGATGCCGTTGACCATCGTGGTGTGGGAGTCGGTGCCGACGCAGGTGTCGGGGTAGGCCTGCAGCACGCCGTCCACCTCACGGGTGAAGACGGTGCGGGCGAGGTGCTCGATGTTGACCTGGTGGACGATGCCGGTGCCCGGCGGGACGACCTTGAAGTCG
>JASGGG010000168.1:0-4573 GCA_047605165.1 Nocardioidaceae bacterium | reverse complement strand
TCACCCAGATCGATGACGGCGTCGCCCTGCTCGCCATCGACTTCCAGCACGCCACCACCGCGTTCCCGAGCGCGGTTGACATGGCCGGTGTCGTCGCCAACGCCCGGCGGCTCGCCGACGGGTTCCGCGACCGCGGCAAGACGGTCGTGCTCACCCGGGCCGACCTGAACGCCCTTCCTCCGGGGCGCGCCGACTACGCCTCGCCCGGCCACGAGGTTCCGCTCGCCGCGCTCGACCTCGTGCCGGAGCTGGGCCAGGTCGACAGCGACCTGGTGCTCGACAAGACAGGATGGGGTGCCTTCGCCCACACCAGCCTGGAGGAGCTGTTGGCCGAGCGCGGGATCACCCAGCTGGTGCTCTGCGGGCTCGCGACGAACTTCGGCGTCGAGTCCACCGCGCGCGAGGCCTACGACCTGGGCTACCACGTCACCATCGCCACGGACGCGGTCAACAGCCCGGTGCCCCCGGGCCACGACTACGCGCTGACCTCGGTGTTCCCGGTGCTGGCCCAGACCGGCACCACCGACGAGATTCTCGCCGCGCTGGCCTGAACGCCCCGCCTGCTCGGCCAGTGGTCAGCGAAAAGTTGGTGCCGGATCGAGCGGTCCCTCGATGTCATCTGCACTCGCTCAGCGATGCTGGTGATCCGCCCGGCGCACCCGCGACGAGTACGTCCTGACTGAGCGCGGCCGTGCCCTCTTCCCGATCATCGTCGCGATGGTGCAGCAGGCCGCCCCGAAGACCAGCCCCTCGGCCCGCCGCACCCGGGCGACCGCCACGAGCACGAAGGTCGCGCTGAGGTGGCCGGTGGCGATGAGCGCCGTCGCCACGACGGGGCCGACCGCCTGCGACCCGGTCTGCAGGCTGAAGTAGGTCTTGAGCGCCGACTCCATCCGCTCCGGCGGCGCGACCTCGGGAAGGAGGGTCTGGAAGAGGGTCGACTTCACGGTCGCCCCCACACCGACCGCGAACGCGGGGAGCAGCAAAGTGAGCAGGCCCGCCGCCGGCGCTGTCGAGGTGATCAGTGCGACCGCGAGCTGGGCGATCACCATCCCGGCGCAGAGCCAGATCACGCCACGTCGACGGTCGACCCGGTCGGCGTACACGCCGGTCGCGGGCGCGACCAGGAGCATGGGCAGCATCTGAGCGAAATAGAGCCTCCCTACGACGTCCGAGTTGCTGGGGACGACCTGTGCGAGGTGCCACTGAAGGGCAGCGGCGCTCGTCCAGTAGGCGGTGTCGAGGCCCGCCGAGATCACGAAGAACCGGCGGACGTGCGGCTGCCAGGGTTGGGTCATCGTCGACATCCCGACATCCAATGGCGACTGTCGACAAAACTCACCGAGTGGGCATAGCTCGGTGACCCCCGCCCGGCGAGCGTGGGTCAGGGAACGGAGAGCAGCGTCTCGAGCTCGCTGAGCTGCTGCGGGTCGGTGCCGGCATACTCCTGGGAGAGCAGCCAGCGACCCGACTCGAGGATGGCCAGGCTCATCTCGTGCTGCGCGGCTCGGGAGTCGCCGGTGCGCACGGCGTCGACGACGGCGCGATAGCGTGCATGGACGGCCTGGGTGCGCCCGGGGGAGGAGGCTGCCTTGAAGCGGACGAGTAGCGAGGGGCCCTTCAGGAGCTCGAGGAGATCGTGGAGTTGCGGCACCCGCGAGATCTCGACCAGCCGGTCACCGAACTCGACGAGGGCGTTGAGATATGAGAGATGGTCCGACGCGGTGCCCTTGGCCTTGATCTGTCGTGAGATCGCGGTCAGGTCGCGCACGTCCTGGGGGGAGCGGCGGAGCGTCGCCACGCTCGCCGCGAGACCGTAGAGCTGTGCGCGGCACAGGTAGTTGTGGGCCATCGACTCGGGGGTGACCTCGATGACGCGCGCTCCTCGCCGCGGGGTCACGACGACCAATCCCGATGCCTCCAGGGTCCGGATCGCCTCCCGGACCGGCGTCCTCGACGTGCCCACTGCCTCGGCGAGCTCGATCTCGTTGAGGCGCTCGCCGGGTTTGATGTGGCCCTGGAGGATCGCCGCTTTGAGTTGGTCGGCGATCCGTTGGGGCAGCCGATCGTCGGCCTCCGGCTCGATGAAGGCCTGCAGGCCCGTACGGGACATCGCCTCGTCTCCTTGCTTCGCGCCCACGCCGGCGCACCGTCGACAATATACGGCCGGTCGTGGTCCGGGCGCTGTTTGTCACTCCGGTGGTTCGAAGCCGCTTGACGGGCCCGTGGTACTCAGAATATTGTCGACAGTGCACGCAACAACGATGTGGCGAGTGGCGCCCTAGACAGCAGGGGGAAGCAGCAGATGGGTGAGCAGGCGGCCGACCACGAGCCGGAGCTGGTCTACGAGGTGCGCGAGCGCGTCGCGGTCCTCACTCTCAACAGGCCCCACGTCCTCAACGCGCTCAACCGGTCGCTGCGGGGTGAGCTCATCGAGGCAGTGCGACGAGCTTCGAGCCACGACGAGGTCCGAGTGGTCGTCATCCAGGGCAATGAGCGTGCCTTCTGTGCGGGCCAGGACCAGAACGAGAGTGCTGCGATGAGCGCCGCGCAGGCTGACGACCGGATCACCGCCTACGGCGAGCTGTTCGACGCGGTGCGCCGCTGCGAGAAGCCGACCATCGCCAAGATGGACGGCTACGCCGCCGGCGCCGGACTCCAGCTGGCGCTGCACTGCGACCTGCGGTACTGCACCTCCCGCGCCAAGCTGGGAATGACCGAGCTCAAGGTCGGCTCGGTGTGCATCACCGGCACCCAGGCCCTCGCCACCGTCGTGTCGGAGGCGAGCCTGCGCGAGTTCGTACTGCTCGGCGAGTTCGTCGGCGCGGAGCGCGCCTTCGCGATGGGGCTGGTCACGGGGGTCGCCTCGGCCGAGGCACTCGACCACGTCGTGACCAAGACCGCGCTGGGTCTCGCCGAGCACCCGCCGCTCGCACTCGCGCTCACCAAGCGCTTCTGGCGCAGCCGGACCCAGGACGACTTCGAGGGCGCCGTTGCCCACGCGCACCTCGCCCACGCGGCCAACTACGCCTCCGGCGACCTGTCCGCAGCGGCGGAAGCCTTCGTGAAGGGACGCCATGTCCCACGCTGATGACCGCGGTCGGCCGCTCGAGGGCCTGGTCGTGCTCGATCTGACCCAGGCGCTCTCCGGTCCGTTCGCCACCTCCGTGCTGGCCGACCTCGGTGCCGAGGTCCTCAAGGTCGAGGGCCCCGCGGGCGACCTGACGCGCACCACCCCGCCGTACTACGTCGGCGACACCTCGATCTACTTCCACGTCAACAACCGCAACAAGCGGGGCCTCATGCTCGACCTGAAGTCGGCGGAGGGCCGGGAGACCTTCCTCGAGCTCGTCGACGTGGCAGACGTCGTCGTCAACAACTTCGCCCCCGGCGTGGTCGACCGGCTCGGCATCGACTATGAGGCGCTGTCGCAGCGCAAGCCGTCGCTCGTCTACTGCTCGATCACCGGCTACGGCAACCTCGCGGGTCAGGAGTCCAAGCGCGCGGTCGACCTGGTGATCCAGGCGGCCGCCGGCGGCATGAGCATCACCGGCTACCCCGACCTGCCACCGGCCCGTGCCGGCGTCCCGACCGCCGACCTCTCAGCCGGGTTCTATGCGGTCATCGGCATTCTGGCCGCGCTGCGCCGCCGAGACGAGACCGGCCACGGAGGACTGGTCGAGAGCACGCTGTTCCACTCCCAGCTCAGCCTGCTGAACTACGTGGCCGGCAATGCCGAGTTCTGCGGGCAGGCACCGCTCCCGTTCGGGTCCGGCCACGCCGGGACGGTGCCCTCCCAGGTCTTCGCCACCGGCGACGGCTGGATCGCCGTCGACGCGGGCTTCGACCGGCACTTCGCCTCGCTGTGCCGGGTCGTCGGGCTCCCGCATCTGGCCGTCGACGAGCGGTTCAGCGCCCGCGTCGCGCGGAGCCAGCACCGCGAGACACTGCTCTCGATCCTCGGTGACGTCCTGCTGACTCGGACGACCGAGGACTGGTGTGCCCGACTGGACCGTGAGGAGGTCCCGTGCTCGGCCGTCAACGACGCGCTCCGCGCCGTCGAACTCGGCCGGGACCCCAGCCAGCCGATGGTCGAGGACCTGCGCGTGGGGGAACAGCGCATCGCGGTCTTCGATACCCCGATCTGGATCGACGGACGGTCCTGCCACGGCGAGTTGCAGCCGGCGCCCCGCCTCGGTCAGGACACCGACGCGGACGTGGCCCGGCTGCGAGGCCGCGAGCCACGCGGGGCCCACGCCCAGGAGTTGGCACCATGACCGACGCTCGCCCGGTCTACCTGGTCACCACCGGCGGAACCGTCGGCAGCAGGGGCCGTCATGTCGAGGACCTGGTCGACTACGCCGCCGGCGGCTTGCGTGTCGGCGCGGCCGAGATGCTCGAGTCGCTCCCGCACTCGGCCGCCGTCAAGGTGGCGGGCACCTGCGCGCTCGGGCCCTACGACAGCAACGCCATCGGCCCCGCCGAGTGGGCGGTGATCCGGGAGGCGGTGCTACAGGCTTCCGAAGGCGGCCGTCGCGGGGTCGTGCTGACCCACGGCACGGCCAGCCTCGAG
>JASGGG010000167.1:0-4609 GCA_047605165.1 Nocardioidaceae bacterium | reverse complement strand
TGTTCATGGGCGACTCGGGCTAGATGCTGCTCGGGCTGGTGCTCGCCGCCTCCGCACTCACGTTGACCGGCCAGTTCGCCACCGTGGACCTGAAGTCGGGCGTGAGCGGATCCTCGTCGAGCCTGCTCCCTCTGGTCCTCCCGCTGATCTTGCCGATCACGATCCTGATCGTGCCGTTCGTGGACCTCGTGACCGCCGTCGTACGCCGCACCTGGGCCGGCCGGTCGCCGTTCTCGCCGGACAAGCAGCACCTGCACCACCGGCTGGTCGAGATCGGGCACTCGCACCGTAGGGCCGTGCTGATCATGTGGGTGTGGGCGGCGTTGGTGTCCTTCGGCGTGGTGGCGATCAGCCTCTACCCGACCCTGCAGACCTGGCTCGCCGTCGCCCTGGGGTTCGTGGTCGCGGTGGCGGCGACCTTCGTGCTCCCGGTGATCAAGCCTCCCAATCTCGGCGGACCGGACGAGCCGATGCCCGAGCAGCCGTCGGAGGATCTCGATACGGCCGCTCGTTCCTCGCGTCCTACTCGATCGGCCTAGCGTCGCTCGTTTTTGGCGTCTTACTCGATCGGCCTGTCGTTGGTCGAGTGGTCCGAGGCGCTAGCCGAGGGCCGTATCGAGACCTTGGGAGGTTCGATTTCGCGCTTGCGGCGCGCTTGTGCTAGCTTTCACAAGCACCTCTGAAGCGGCCTCCCCGGGCGCTTCTGACCTGCCGACCCCCCGACAGAACGGCCGCCGACGATGACGACCGCTGCCCCGCGAACCCGGCCCGTGGCCCCGGTTCCCGGCGTGCGCGCAGCATCGGCCGTGTGCCTGGCCGTTGGCTTCCTCCTGCTGGTCCCGGCGCTGTTCGTGGCCGCTGCCGCAGCGACTTCGGTGCTGCTTGGCACCGTGCTGGTTGTGGGGCTGCTGGGCTTCACCACGTTCTCGGTCAACGTCGTCGCGAGCCAACGCCCGGGTGCCTCACTGCTCGTCGCGTTGCTCACCTACGGCTTGGTTGTGATGCTGCTCGCGGCGGTGTTCGCCGGCCTGCACGACGCGTCGTCGATCGATACGACCTGGCTGGGCGGCACCATCATCGTGTTGGTGTTGACCTGGACCTTCGTCCAGGTGCTGGCGAGCGTACGGGCCCGGCAGCCGCTCTACGACCTCCCGGCGACGCCCGACAGGCTGGTCTCCCGATGAGCACCCAAATGACCGATGTCGACGCCGATGCTGGTAGTGTCCGGCGCGCGATGACTCAGCAGAAGCCCTCGTCTGCTCCGCCACCGCATGGGCCACCGCCGGGACCACAGGGTGACCCGTGGCACGCATTCGGGTACATCGTCTCCGGAGTCGCCCTCTACGGGTTCCTCGGGTGGCTGGCCGACCGCTGGGTGGGAACCTCGTTCCTGGTCGCGATCGGCATTCTTCTCGGAGCGGCGCTGGGTATCTACCAGACCTTCGCCCGTTTCCGGCAGGATGCCCCCAGCAACAATCCCGGCAACAACCTGAGCAACGACGTCGACGACCGCAGCAATCCTGACGAGAAGGAGACCCGGTGATCCTCGCAGCCTCCCTGGTGCGCGCCGAAGAGTTCGAGCCGCCGGGCCCTGGCATCTTCGACCTCGACCCGGTCTTCTCGATCGGATCGCTCGACGTCACCAAGCCGATGCTCCAGTTGGTGCTGGCTGCCCTCATCGTGTTCGGGTTCCTGTACGCGGCCGCCAAGAAGCGCGCCATGGTGCCGGGCCGACTCCAGTTCGCCGGCGAGAGCGCCTACAACTTCGTGCGCAACAGCATCGCCCGCGACGTGATCGGCAGTCACGACTTCATCCGGTTCGTGCCCTACCTGGTCACGGTCTTCTTCTTCATCCTGGTCAACAACCTGTTCTCCTCGATCCCGTTCATCCAGTTCCCGACCTTCTCGCGCGCCGGCATGGCGTACGCGCTCGCCGGGCTGTCGTGGGTGATCTACAACGGGGTGGGCATCCAGAAACACGGCTTCGTCGGCTACCTCAAGCTGCAGTCGGTGCCGTCGGGGGTCGGCGGCCCGATGCTGGTGCTGCTGGTGCCGTTGGAGTTCTTGTCCAACATCCTGGTCCGGCCGGTCACGCTGGCTCTGCGTCTGTTCTGCAATATGTTCGCCGGTCACATCCTGCTGGTGTTGTTCGCCACCGGCGGGGAGTACATGCTGGTGCACGGTGCCGCGCACATCAAGCCGGTCGGCATCCTCGCCTGGGTGCTCGCGATCGCGATCAGCTTCCTGGAGATTCTGGTGCAGTTCCTCCAGGCCTACGTCTTCGTCCTGCTCAACGCCATGTACATCTCCGGTGCCGTCGCAGACGAGCACTGAGATCAATAGAGAAACAACCGAAAGGAAACAGCCATGGACGGCTCCCTCAACATGGTCGGCTACGGCCTCGCCGCGATCGGCCCTGGTGTCGGCATCGGCCTCATCTTCGCTGCCTACATCGCCGGCGTCGCCCGTCAGCCCGAGGCGCAGTCGCGCCTGCAGTCGATCGCCATCCTGGGCTTCGCCCTGGCCGAGGCGCTCGCCATCATCGGCATCGCCCTCGCGTTCGTTCTCTAGTAAACAACCGCGTACTCGTCAACGTCTGAGACAAGGTTGGTCCAATGAGGATTTTTCTTGAGGAAGCAACGGGTGAGGCCCACACGCCCAACCCGCTCGCCCCGGAGTGGGTCGAGATCTGCCTCGCCCTCGTGGTGTTCGCGCTGCTCTATCTCGCGATCAGGAAGTGGGTCGTGCCGGCGTTCGAGAAGACGTACGCCGAGCGCACCGCCGCGATCGAGGGTGGCCTGAAGGCTGCCGAGACCAAGCAGGCCGAGGCCGACGAGAAGCTCGCCGCGCTGAACGCCCAGCTTGGCGACGCCCGGCACGAGGCCGCTCGCATCCGTGAGGAAGCACGCGAGCAGGGGGCCGCGATCATCGCCGAGATGCGGGAGCAGGCTCAGGCCGAGTCCTCGCGCATCGTGGAGCACGGCAAGACCCAGATCGAGGCCGAGCGCCAGCAGGCGGTCACCGCGCTGCGTGCGGAGGTCGGCAGCCTGGCTACCACCCTGGCCGGCAACATTGTCGGCGAGTCCCTCGACGACGACGCCCGATCGGGCCGGGTCGTGGAGCGGTTCCTCTCCGAGCTGGAAGGTGCCAGCTGATGGATCTGCGTGGAGCGTCAGCCGAGAGCCTGTCGGCGGTGTCCGGCAGTCTCCGTGACGCGGTCGCCGGCGGTGCCGACGCCGCGGCGATCGCTGACGAGCTCTTCGCCGTGGCGAGCGCGGTGCGGGCCGAAGGCACCCTGCGCCGGGTGCTGACCGACGTCTCGATCCCGGGCGAGGCCAAGCAGGGCCTGGCGCGCGACATCCTCGCGGGCAAGGCTGGTGAGGCGACGACGTCCCTGGTCGAGCAGGCGGTCGCGTCGCGGTGGACCTCGGGTCGTGACCTGCCCGACGCGCTGGAGCGGCTCAGCCAGGTCGCGGTAGCCCGCTCTGCCGCGGGTGGGGCGGTCGACGAGGGCGAACGGCTCTCCGACGAGCTGTTCGCGGTCCAGCGCCTGGTGGACGACAACGCCGACCTGCGCGATGCGCTCTCCGACCCGGCTCGTACCCGTGCCGACAAGGAGAAGCTGATCGAGTCACTCCTTGCCGGCAAGGCGCTCCCGGCTACGGTGACCCTGGCCAAGCAAGCCCTGGCCGGCTCCTACCGCACGGTCAGCGCCGCGCTGAAGGAGTATCAGGCCGTGGCCGCGGCGGTGCGCAACGAGTCGGTTGCCACCGTGCGGGTCGCCCGTGCGCTGTCCGACGCGGATCTGAACCGTCTCGGGCAGGCCCTGTCGGCACAGTACGGCCGCACCGTGCACCTGAACGTGATCGTCGATCCGGCGGTCCTCGGCGGCATCAAGGTCGAGCTCGGTGACGACGTCATCGACGGGACCGTGGCCAGCCGGCTCGACGACGCCCGGCGTCGCCTGGCCAGCTAGCCCGACATGCAGCACAGCTCGGCAACGAGCTCGACCAAAGAACGACATCGAGAACGAAGAGAAAAGGTACGAAGATGACGGAGCTTTCGATCCGCCCGGAGGAGATCCGCGACGCGCTGCAGCGCTTCGTGGCCGACTACAAGCCCGAGGCCGCCAGCAAGGAAGAGGTCGGCACCGTCGCCGAGGCAGCGGACGGCATCGCCCGCGTCTCCGGTCTGCCCTCCTGCATGGCCAACGAGCTCCTGGAGTTCGAGGACGGCACCCTCGGCCTCGCGCTGAACCTCGACACCCGCGAGATCGGCGTCGTCGTCCTCGGTGACTTCGACAAGATCGAGGAGGGCCAGCCGGTCCGCCGCACCGGTGAGGTGCTCTCGGTGCCCGTCGGCGACGGCTACCTCGGCCGCGTCGTCGACCCGCTCGGCAAGCCGATCGACGGCCTCGGCGAGATCGAGACCGTCGGCCTGCGTGCCCTCGAGCTGCAGGCGCCGGGCGTGATGGCCCGCAAGTCGGTCCACGAGCCGCTCGCCACCGGCATCAAGGCCATCGACGCGATGACCCCGATCGGCCGTGGCCAGCGTCAGCTGATCATCGGCGACCGGGCCACCGGCAAGACCACGGTCGCGATCGACACGA
>JASGGG010000166.1:0-4624 GCA_047605165.1 Nocardioidaceae bacterium | reverse complement strand
AGGACGGCGACAGCGAGTTCGGCGACCTGATCGAGGACTCCGAGGCGATCGTCCCCGCCGACGCGGTCTCCTTCACGCTGCTGCAGGAGCAGCTGCACGCCGTGCTCGACACGCTCTCCGAGCGCGAGGCCGGCGTCGTCTCCATGCGCTTCGGCCTCACCGACGGCCAGCCCAAGACCCTCGACGAGATCGGCAAGGTCTACGGCGTGACCCGCGAGCGGATCCGCCAGATCGAGTCCAAGACCATGAGCAAGCTGCGGCACCCCAGCCGCTCACAGGTCCTGCGCGACTACCTGGACTAGTTCGATCCCTGGGCTGACGAGGTCCGCTGGGTGACCACGATGCAGGCCAGCACCGCCGCTGCGGCGACGGGTACGACGGGAGTGAGTGTCTCCCCCATCAGCAGAACCGACCAGGCGAGCGTGAGCAACGGCTGGGCCAGCTGGAGTTGGCTGGCCCGGGCGACACCGATCAGGCCCATGCCGCGATACCAGACGACGAAGCCGCCGAGCTGCGAGACCGCGGCGATATAGGCCATGCCTGCAACCGCCTTGGCGGTCAGATGAACGGGCTCGTTGCCGAGTGCCACACCGGCGACGATCAGGTTGACCGGTGCGGCCAGGAGCACGCCCCAGGCGATCACCTTCCAGCCCGGCATGCGTGCGGCAAGCCGGCCGCCTTCGGCGTACCCCCAAGCGCACAGGACCAGCGCGGCGAGCAGGTAGACGTCGGCGATGGTCGGCCGTCCGTGGCTTTGGACCAGTGCGAAAGCGATCACGACCGAGGCGCCAGCCCCGGCGGCCAGCCAGAACGCTCCAGACAGGCGCCGGCCGGAGCGCAGCGCTGAGATGCTCGCCGTTGCCATCGGGAGTGCGCCGATGACCACGGCCGAGTGAGCTGTCGAGGAGGTCTGGAGCGCAAGCGCCGTGAGGAGCGGGAATCCGACCACGCAGCCGGCAGCGACGACCAGCAAGGCTGGCCAGTCCTCGCGGCGAGGGAGCCGGCTGCCATCGGCGAGCACTGCCACGAACGCGATCAGTGCGGCGAGTACGCCACGGAGACCAGCAGCACTCCAGGGCCCGAATCCGTCCAAGGCCCAGACCGTGGCGGGGAAGCTGAAGGAGAAACTGAGGACTCCGAGGAACGCGAGGGCAGTGCCCTTGGCGGCGGCGGGCGCTATCTCTCGATGGACAATAGCGCTATCTTCTATCGACATGAATAACGATAGCAGTTGGCAGACAGTCGCCGGAGTCGTGGCCGAGGAGATCCAGGCGCTCCCGGCAGGTAGCCGGATCCCGACCAACCGCCAACTGGTCGAACGCTTCGCGGTCAGCGCAACGACCATCTCTCGTGCGCTGGCCGTCCTGAAGCAACAAGGACTGATCGAGTCGCGGCCCGGGTCGGGATCCTTCCGCGCCGCTACCCCAGCCCCACCACGACCGGTGGACACCAGGTGGCAAGAGGCCGCTCTGGGACTCTCCCCGGTCGTCGGTGCGGAGCCAACGCCGGTACGCGAGCACGATGCGAACGCGCTCGGCGCGGCGCTGGGCTCCTACGGCGCCGAGGTCATCGACCTGAACGGCGGCTACCTGCACCCCGACCTGCAACCGCGCGACCTGCTGGCCAAGGGCCTGGGCAGGATCGGCCGGCGAACGGAGGCGTGGGAACGCCCCGAGCCGGCCGGCCTGCCCGAGCTACGGGACTGGTTCGCCACCGAGATCGGCGGAGGGCTGGCCCGCCACGACGTTCTCGTCACCTCCGGGGGACAAGCGGCTCTCTCGCTCGTGATGCGCGCCGTGACCAAGCCCGGCGATCCCGTCGTCGTCGAGACGCCGACCTACCCCGGCATCCTCGCCGCTGCTGCCGCGGCCGGGCTCCGCACCGTGCCTGTCCCGCTGGATGCCGACGGCATCCAGCCGGCCCACCTGGACCGTGCGCTTGAGCAGACCGGCGCACGCCTGGTCGTCGTCCAACCCAGCTTCCAGAACCCGACCTGCCTCTCCCAACCCGACTTCCGCCAACGCGAAGTGCTCGACCTCGTGGTCCGACACGGGGCATTCCTGATCGAGGACGACTTCGCCCGCCTGCTGACCCACGCCGACGTGGCGCTCCCGCTACCACCGCCCCTGATCGCGTACGACCGGGCTGGTGCCGTCGTACACATCAAGTCCTTGACCAAGGCAACCTCGCCCAACCTGCGGGTCGCCGGCGTCGCGGGACGTGGCCCCGTGATGGCACGGCTGCGCGCGGCCCACATGATCGACACCATGTTCGTTCCCGCCGTGCTCCAGCACACGGCGCTCGACATCGTCACCAGCCCGGCCTGGCCCCGCGCCCTGCGGTCACTGGCAGAAGCCCTGACCAGTCGACGCACGGTCGCCGTCGACGCGCTTGGCCAGCACCTGCCGGCCGGCTCGCTCAGCTATGTTCCCCGCGGGGGCTATCACCTTTGGATCCAGTTGCCCGACGGCTTCGAAGACCACTCCGTCGCGACGCTCGCCCTCCAGCACGGTGTCACCGTCACGCCCGGCAGCAATTACCACCTCACCCGCTCCCCCACCGATCACCTCAGACTCAGCTACGTCGCCGCACCTTCCGCAGCCGACCTCGCGGCCGGTATCCAGCGACTCGGGGAAGCCGTTCGAGCGAGCTGATCACGTCGATCCTGCGCCATCCGATTCAGATCCTTGGGTTCGTGTGTCAACCGAATCGGCATGACAATCCTCTTGGTAGGTAGTGGGCGACGGGAGGGTGATGTATCCACGAGCGAACGCGGACGCGGACTTCACTGAGTACGTCGCTGCGCGAAGCGGTGCGCTCATGGGCTTGGCGCTTCATCTGTGCGGCGGCCGTCAGCAGCTCGCCGAGGACTTGCTGCAAACTACTCTGCTGCGCACCTACGTTTCGTGGGGACGAGTCAAGGACCCCCAGTCGCGTGACGCCTACGTCCGCAAGATCATGGTGCGCGCGTCATACCGGCTGCGCTCGGCGGGCACTGAGCCGGTCGCTCTTGCGGACGCCCACCTGCCGGCCGCCCCTGATCATGGCCAAGACGTAGCGGTACGCCTGGATGTCTGGCAGGCGATCCAGGCGCTGAGTCCGCGACAGCGGGCAGTGCTGGTTCTCCGCTACTACGCCGACCTGTCGGAGGAGGAGATCGCCGTGACGATGGGCTGCTCGACCGGATCGGTGAAGCGGCACGCGTCGCGTGGCCTGGCAAAGCTGCGGATCCAACTCGACCCCACCACGGCCCTCAACGAGAGGACATCCTGATGCTTGATGCCGACGACGATCTGGATCGCGTCCTACGCTCGGCGTTGGGCCCGGTCTCCCAGACAAACGATCCCGCCGCGCTCGCCCGCGACGCAATCCTCGCGGGTACGCGTCGGCGGCACCGGGTCAAAGCCGCGGCACTGGCAGGGCTGGCAGCAGTGGCCTGTGCCGCGATCATCGTCGTACCCACCTGGCTCGCAAACACACACACCCCTCCGACGACGCCGTCCCCGACGATCTCCACCCCAGCCACGAGCGCCTGGGAGAAGACCGCCTATGACTGGGCTGGCGAGCTGCCAACCTCGACCACTCCCCGGCTCTCCTACCTGTCAGGCCCAGTGCTGCATACTCCAACGAAGACCATCAAGCTCCCCGGCACCGATGCGGAGGTCGAGGGGCTTACTCCCTTCGGGGTTCTCATGCTCCTCGCGCACGATCCCAATGATGGTGACGGATTCACCAGCCGGTACGTCCTCATTGACCCGGTATCCGGGCAGGTCACGACTCTTCCCGACGTTCGCGGAGGTACCCAGAACGCGCTCGTGTCACCCGACGGGACCCAGGCCGCCTACGGAGGCGCGATCGTCGACCTGGCCAGTCACACGGTCACCGCCAGGCTCCCCACGACAGCGGTCACTCTCGATTCATGGACCTCGGAGGGCATCGGCTACGCGACCGCCGGCAACGACTACTACCTGTTCAAAACCGATGGCACGGTGACCAAGCTGCCTGCCTTCCCCGGCGTCTTCGCTCAGGGATCGTCCTTCGGAACCCGCGATATCCGGGGCTGTTCCGACATCACCACGCTTGTTGACGGATCGATCCAGAGCAGCTACCACGTCTGCCAGGGCCCCGGGTTGATGACCGTCGCCCCCGATGGTCACACCGCCATCGATCACAACTTCAGAGTCCACCTCCCGGCGACCGGGAAGATCGAGCTGTTCGACGGCGCCCACAGCACCTTCGACACCGGCCCCAACACACATTTCCTCTGGACCAGCGACAACGAGGTCAGCTTCCCCGTACTCAACTCCTCAAGGAGCGCCGCGGTCATCGTGACCTGCTCGATCTCCGAACTCACCTGCACTCGCTCACCAGCAAAGGCCAAGATCAAAGATGGAGGTATCCGTCTCCTTTCCTAGCGACCGGGTCGTGCGCCTGCGGGACGGCCGGATCGAGGGCCGCGCATCAACCCGCACGCCGCGCTCCTCGTGATCCGCCCGCGCCAGGCGTCGGCGACGATCGCCTGGCTGCAGATCGCGGAGCTGTCGGCCGTGGACCGGATGATGACCTCCAAAGTCCTCGCCGAGCTCCACCGGCGCGGCCTGGTCACCCGGGTCGCGCACGCGCA
>JASGGG010000165.1:0-4639 GCA_047605165.1 Nocardioidaceae bacterium | reverse complement strand
GAGGTCGGCGAGGAGCCTCTTGGACCACCAGCCGGAGGCGACCACCACCAGGTCCGCCTCGACCACCTCGCCACTCTCGAGCTCGACGCCCCTCACTCGCTCCTCGGAGGTCAGGATCCTCGCGACCGGGGTGTTCTGCCGGATCCGGGCTCCCCTGTCGCGGGCCTTCCGTCCGAAGTGGAGGGCAAGCTGGGAGGCATCGGCGAAGCCGCCGCGGGGCTCGTACGAGGCGAGCGCGACGTCGCCGACCTCCATCATCGGCCAGAGCTTCTGCAGCTCCTCGGGACCGATGAGGTCGACCTCGATCCCCAGCCCCTGGTGCATCGCGGTGTTGGCCTGGAGCGGCCCGACGTTCTCCTCGCCGACGATCACGCAGTAGCCGACCTGACGGAAGCCGACCTCGTCGCCGAGCGTCTCGAAGGCGGGCAGGCTGCGCCACGCCATCGCCGCGATCGAGGGGACGCCGTAGTGCATCCGGACGATGCCCGACGACTTGCCCGTTCCGCCGGAGGCGAGCTGGTGCCGTTCCAGGACCAGCACCTCGGAAAGGCCGCGCTCGGTGAGGGCGCGGGCGATCGAGAGGCCGATCAGGCCGCCGCCGACGACGATCGCGTTCTTGGGCGCGCCCATCAGAGTCCGCCTCCCTGTCCGGGGACCCAGGAGGTGCCCGCGAGCGGGACGCGGGCCATCGCGGCAGCCTCGATCGAGATCGCGACCAGGTCCTCGGGTTCGAGGTGGGTGACGTGCGCCTTGCCGCAGGCGCGTGCGATGGTCTGCGCCTCCATGGTCAGCACGCGCAGGAAGTTGGCGGTCCTGCGGCCACCCTCGACCGGGTCGAGGTTCTTCTGCAGCACCGGGTCCTGGGTGGTGATGCCGGCCGGGTCCTGACCCGCCTGGAACTGGTCGTAGAAGCCGGCGGCGGTGCCGAGCTTCTCGTACTCCGCGGCGTACTTCGGGTCGTTGTCACCGAGTGCGATCAAGGCGGCGGTGCCGATCGCGACGGCGTCGGCACCCAGCGCCAGGCACTTGGCCACGTCGGCGCCACCGCGGATACCACCGGAGACGATCAGCTGGACGCCGTCGGGTCGCTTGTGGACGCCCAGCTCCTGGAGCGCCTGGACGGCCTGCGGGATCGCGGCGAGCGTGGGGATGCCGACGTTCTCGATGAAGACCTCCTGGGTGGCGGCAGTGCCGCCCTGCATGCCGTCGACCACCACGACATCCGCCCCGGCGTGGACGGCCAGCTTCACGTCGTAGTAGGTCCGCGAAGCGCCGACCTTGACGTAGACCGGCTTCTCCCAGTCGGTGATCTCGCGGAGCTCGTTGATCTTGATGGTCAGGTCGTCCGGACCGGTCCAGTCCGGGTGCCGCGACGCGCTGCGCTGGTCGATCCCCGGGGGCAGGTCCCGCATCCCCGCGACCCGCTCGGAGACCTTCTGACCCAGCAGCATCCCCCCGCCGCCGGGCTTGGCGCCCTGACCCAGCACGATCTCGATCGCGTCGGCGCGGCGCAGGTCGTCGGGGTTCATCCCATAGCGGTTGGGCAGGTACTGGTAGACGAGGTGCTTGGAGTGGCCGCGCTCCTCCTCGGTCATGCCGCCGTCGCCGGTGGTGGTCGACGTGCCGGTCTCACTCGCCCCGCGACCCAGTGCCTCCTTGGCGTTGGCGCCCAGCGCGCCGAAGGACATCCCGGCGATGGTCACCGGGATGTCGAGGTGGAGGGGGAACCTCGCGTTGCGGGCGCCGAGGACGACGTCGGTGCCGCAGGCCTCGCGGTAGCCCTCGAGCGGGTAGCGCGACATCGAGGCGCCGAGGAAGAGGAGGTCGTCGAAGTGCGGCAGCGACTTCTTCGCGCCCCAGCCGCGGATGTCGTAGATGCCGGTGGCGGCGGCGCGCTGGATCGCGGCGATCGTGGTGCGGTCGAAGGTGGCCGACTCGCGCAGGCTCCAGTTGGGCTGACTCATGGGCGCTCGCCTCTCAGTACGTGTTCTGGGCGTGGAAGTGATAGAGCGTGCGAGCCGAGCCGTAGCGCCTGTACGCCGACAGGTCGTCGTCGCCGTAGCCGGCGGCCTTGAGCAGCCCCGCGAGCTCTTCGAGGTGCTCGGGGCGCATCTCCTTCTCCACGCAGTCGGCGCCGAGCGACCTCACCACGCCGCGGACGTAGAGGTGCGCCTCGTAGAGCGAGTCCCCCAGTGCCTCGCCGGTGTCGCCGCGGACCACCAGGGTGCCGCGCTGTGCCATGAACGCGCTCATGTGGCCCACCGAGCCCCCCACGACGATGTCGATCCCCTTCATCGAGATCCCGCACCGGGCTCCGGCGTCGCCGTCGACGATCAGCAGCCCACCCCGGCCGGTGGCGCCGGCGGACTGCGACGCCGAGCCGGTGACGTGGACCACCCCGCTCATCTGGTTCTCCGCCAGTCCCTGGCCGGCGTTGCCATGGATGGCGATCTCGGCCTGCTGGTTCATGCCGGCGGCGAAGTAGCCACAGTGGCCGTCGACGGTGATCTTCACCGGGGCGTCGACGCCGACGGCGACGTTGTGCGCGCCGGCGGGGTTCTTCACCACGAACTCACCGGAGAGACCCGCGGCGTGGAGCGCCTGGTTGACCTCCCGCAGCGGCGTGGTCGACAGGTCGAACGTGGTGACGGACTCGGCGGGGAGCGCACTCATGCGGGGATCTCCTGCGTGATCTCGACGCGGTTCCAGTGGTAGATCACTCCGGGTTCGGGCTCCCACATGCGGGCGTTCTCCACCCCGGGCAGGTGAGCCAGGGCGCGGTACTCCGAGGCCATCGCGACCCAGTCGTCGGTCTCGGCGATGACGGCGGGCTTGCAGGCGATGGCGTCACGGACGACGGCGAAGGAGTCCCGGTTGGAGACCAGCAGCGTGTAGAAGCCGTCGAAGGCCTCGGTGAGCTCGGTCAGGGCTTCGTCGAGGGGCTTGCCCTCGGCGAGCCGGCGCGCGACGAAGCGCGCCCCCACCTCGGTGTCATTGTCGGAGTCGAACTCCACCCCCGAAGCACGCAGCGCGCGCCGGATGGTGGCGTGGTTGGAGAAGGACCCGTTGTGCACCAGGCACTCGCCCGGACCGACCGCATAGGGATGCGCGCCCGAGGAGGTGACGGCGGACTCGGTGGCCATCCGGGTGTGCCCGACGCCCTGCCAGCCCTGGGCCTTCTCCAGACCCCACGCCGCCGCGAGCGAGCGCGGGGCGCCGACGCCCTTGAGCACTGCGAGATCCTCGCCGAAGCCGCCGATCAACACCTGTGGGAACAGTCTGCCGGCAGCGGCCAGCAGGAGCGCGCTGTCGACCGCCCCCGAGGCCAGCACCACGTTCTCGACGACGGTCGTGGTCACCTCGATCCCAAGCTCGGCGCTCAGCGCCGTCGCGAGCTCCTCCGGCGCCTCGGTCGCGTCGATCAGGGAGATCGTGCCGAGACCGGCCGGCGACCACGGCTCGTTGCCGTAGACGGCGACGCCTGCGGAGTCGGCACCGCGGTCCTCCATCTCGCCCAGCATCCTGGTCAGCAGCGCTCCGAGCTGGGGATGGAGCTCGGGGTTGCGCAGGTGCAATCCGACGATTCCGCACATGGGATTCCCTTCAGAAGGCGGTGAGGTAGCGCTGGATCTCCCAGTCGGAGACCGCGGCGTGGTAGCTGAAGAACTCCTCGCGCTTGAGGCGTGCGTAGTAGCTCGAGACATCGACCCCGCCGGCGCCGACCGCGCTGTCGAGCGCCGCCTTGAGGACTGCGTCCTCCTCGAGCGCCTCGACCGCGCGCAGAAGCGTGGCCGGGAAGGGTGTCTTTGGCCCGGTCCCGAGCGCGCCGAGGCCGAGACCGCGCTCGATCCCGTCGAGCCCGGCGGCGAGAGCGGCCCCGATGGCGAGATAGGGATTGGCCGACCCGTCACCGCCGCGGAGCTCGATGCGCTGGTCGTCGGGGACGCGGACGTAGTGGGTGCGGTCGTTGCCGCCGTACGTCGGCAGGCGTGGCGCCCAGGTCGCGCCACTCGCGCTGGAGGCGACCGCGCCGGTCCTCTTGTAGGAGTTGACCGTCGGGGCGATCACCGCCTGGAGAGCGGTCGCATGGTCGAGGAGACCCGCGACGAAGGAGTAGGCGGTCTGCGAAAGGCCGAGGCCTGGCCCGTCGCCCTCGGCGTCGCCACGCGGGAAGACGGCGCGCTCCCCCGCGGCGTCGCGCAGGGAGAGGTGGAGGTGGAGTCCCGAGCCGGTGCGGTGGGCAAACGGCTTCGGCATGAAGGTCGCGATCATCCCGCGCTCGGCGGCGATCACGTTGAGGAGGTAGCGCAAGGTGACGACCCGGTCGGCTGTGGTGAGGGCGTCGGCGTACTCGAAGTTCTGCTCGAACTGGCCGTTGCCGTCCTCGTGGTCGTTGGCGTAGTTGCCCCAGCCGAGCTGGTTCATCGCCGTCGAGACGGACGTCAGGTGGTCATACATCCGGGTGACGCCGCGAGCGTCGTAGCAGGGCTGTGCCGCGGTGTCGTCGTCGTCGGCGGGGACGAGCTCGCCGGCGGCCGTGCGCTTGAGCAGGAAGTACTCGACCTCGGCACCGGCGTAGGCGCTGAAGCCCTTCTCTGCTGCCGCCGCCAGGATCGATTTCAGGATCACTCGGGGAGCG
>JASGGG010000164.1:0-4650 GCA_047605165.1 Nocardioidaceae bacterium | reverse complement strand
TGTGCATCTTCACGGTGGCCGCGACGCACATCGTCGTGGACGTGAACGGCTACGTCCCCTCCGGAGGCGAAGTTGCTCCGGTGGTGCCGGCGCGGTTGTTGGAGACTCGTGAGGGGCCGGACGACAAGACGGTGGACGGCTTGTTCGAGGGGATCGGCGAGCAGTCGGCTGGTGCCGTCATCGAATTGGATGTCGCGGGTCGCGGTGGCGTGCCCGATGACGCGAGCGCGGTGTTCTTGAACGTCACCGCGGTGTGGCCGGAGCAGGCTGGGTTCTTGACGGTGTACCCGTGCGGCGCGAATCGGCCGTTGGCGTCAAATGTGAACTTTCAGGCCGGTGCGGTGGTGCCGAACGCGGTGGTGGCCAAGGTCGGTGACGGCGGCAAGGTGTGCATCTTCACGGTGGCCGCGACGCACATCGTCGTGGACGTGAACGGCTACGTGCCCTCCGGAGGAGGAGGCGGCTCGGTTGCCCCCCCACCGTCGCCCACACCGACCTCCACGCCCTCTCCGATGGTGACGCCCACTCCTGTACCAAGCACGGCTGCTAGCCCCACACCTACTCCTGGCGCGACCCCTACGCCTCTGCCGAGTCTGCTGGCTGCTCCGACCGGACTAGCGACCATCGCGGGCGACCGCGAAGCGGCTCTCATGTGGAGTCCTACACTTGGCACCGGAGTGCGGTACCACGTGTTGCAGGCTGCCGATCCCGACGGTCCATACACAGCGCGGACGACTACTCCGATCGCTGCGACGAACTACACGGCGGACGATCTGACGAACGACACCGTTGCCTGGTTCAGGGTGTATGCCGTCGACTCGGCGGGGCGCCGCTCGCCGGACAGTACGCCAGCAAGTGCGGTGCCCTCGACATCTCCTCCGCCGGCGTCCGTCACCAAGGTCGCCTACCCGGGAGGATCGACCACGCTCACGACTGGCCGGTTCGCCGCGCGTGTCCCGGCGGGCACTGTAGACGTACCAACCGCAGTCACCCTCACGCCACTGCCAAACGTTGAGGGCGAGCTTCCGAGCGTCGACGTGCATATACACGGGGCCTGGAATCCGGTGGCCGGAGGGATCGACATTACGCTGCCCGGTCCCGCCGACCCAGCTCTGACCCCGATCGTCTTGCACCATGCCGCAAACGGTCTCGAGGTCACCAGCGGTGATTTTCTGGCGGTCGCTGGTACGGGCCCGACGAGTTCAGTGACAGTCAACGCTACTGAGCTCAGCGTGTTCGACCGAGGGGAGGTCGACTGCGATATCGACGGCGACAACCTGCTGCTGTACCGGATCGGATGTGGAAACCTGAAGGCGGTCGACCCGACCGAGGTGTTCCGGCAGAGAGCCGAGCAAGCGCTCAGGGAACTCGAGGCGATGCAGCAGACCTCGCACGAATGCTCCGGGGAGCAGGGCGCTGCCGCCGCGGTTGGCACGCTCGGCCGCGGCATCGCCTGCGATATCGACGTGAGCGGTGACCTTGCGGTGTTCACGTTTGAGAATCGCGACGGAGACGAGGGGTCAATTGCTGACTTCCTGGAACTTTCGGTCCCCACCGTGTACATGCCGCAGATCGAGGGCGGTGACTTTGTCGGTGCTGTGACCCAGGATGATGTTCCGTGGGTTCTGCACGCGTTCGACTGGTTGACCCCCGGCCCGGATCTGGTCGGCTCCGCGATCGTGCCTGGTGGTGGCTTCTGGCTTCGCAAGACTTCCAATCCCCACGAAACACACGTAACGTGGTCGGTTGACGGGGCCGGAACGTTCCAGGCGCTCTTCGCCCAGTTCGTACTCGGGCAGCTCGTCGACGACCTGCTTGACCTAGGGGAAGATGAACTGGCCGCGATCGCCTTCTCGGCGGGGTGCATCGGCGGAACGCCGGACGTTGAGGATTTGCTCGGCTGCGCGAAGTCCGCCGTGCTCACCGCCGCGGAACGCGCGCTCAGCGCGTCGCCGACGGGCAAAGCAATCGTGTTTGCGGTCAAGGTCGGCGTCGCGGCGCACGATCTGTGGGACGCGTTCACCACGGCTCCGCCGACGACCTACCTCATCAACTCAGACCCGTTCGACCCACCATACTCGTCGCGGCCGAGCAAGTGGATCGGGAGGAATCCAGACTCCGGGCGATCCGTCTACGTCGACGACGGCGTCGCACGACCTATCGTTGACGCCGGCACGTTCGCGTGTCTGGCCGAGAGCGTGTTCGTATGGGACGTTCCGAATCTGCGGGTGTTGCGCGAAGCGACCGCTGAGCCGGCCGAATGTGCCACCACTCCGCTCGAACCGTGGAACGTGCAGCCACCGCCGGACGGTAACGTCGGTGACAACGTTCTACTCCGGAGTGACGACGGGAACTCATCCTGGCTGATCAACTCAAACAGCGAGATCCAGGCGGTTGGTGATGGCGGCGTATACGAGTGTCTCGCGTACACCAATCCGGTGGTCTGGAAGGTCGGGCAATCCGCGATTGACGCGTGGGAGCCGGTCGGCACGACCGATGCGAGTTGCGGCGGCTCGATCGACGAGTTGCCGGATCTCGAAGTGGCAGACTTCCGCCAGTCCCCTCTCGGCAATGAGTTTCAAGTCGTTGGCATCACCAGCAAGGGGTGGTGGCTAACGAGGAATCAGCACAGCACCCCGTATCCGTGGATGTCGTACGAGTGGACAGGCCCGGATGGCACCGGTGGCCAGTGGTGGCAGTCTGCGTTCTGGAACATCTCAGCGGCGGCGGGCGCGAACGGCGAGCTGTTCGTGCACGGCTACGACATGTACGACCTCGTTCCACGCAACGAGGTCGTGTTGCGAGTTGGCAGCGATGGATTCACACAGTTGCTCGACGTTGGTCACCAAGGCGTGCCGACTGGCAACGTGGTTCTCGGAGCCGACGACAATCTGTATTGGTCGACTTCAGACGCTGCTGGAGCCTTCTGGATCTACCGAATTGACCCGGTTACTCTCGCGATCACCGGCAAAGTTGCCGCTTCAGCCGTCACGATCCACAGCTCCGAGGTCGGGCTCATCGCGAACCAGTCCGGCACGACGTGGACGGTTCCGTACGATGAGTTCGATGACGACCCGGGGGAGATCGGGGAGTCAAGCGCGCCTCTGTTGTCGGGTGCCGACAACGTGTTCGCGGTGAACGGTGCGGTCGCGGAGTTGAGCGGCCATTCGTGCACGGATCACTCGGTCGGGTATCGCGCACCCGATGGAGGAAGCTGGGTCGTCTCGACAGCTGATCTCGTATCAGCGCTCACTGATTGTTCGATACGTGAGATCGATCTTGCACCAGACGGAAACGTGATTCTCACGGTGCAATCCGCCGAGGGGATCTACCTCATCACGGTCACGGACGCGGGAAGCGTAGCCTCCACGATCCGCGTCGGAGACCTCGCCGCACGGGCAACGACCGAGATCGACGCCAACGGTGTAGCGCTTGTGGTGTACACGCGGCTGTATGCCTGTCCCGATGACCCGTCCTCCAACGAGTGCAGCGACGTTCAGTTGCGCGGATACCAAGGTTCTGACCTAACGATCTCGGAAAGCTGGACAGGTGCTGCGGCCACTCTGCAGCGGAACCCTGGAGGTTCCCTCTGGAGTTTCATCTACCTCGGCCCCGGTCAGGTCGGCACGTGGCTCTACGACGCGCCAAGGAACACCTGCGGAATGATGGACAATTGCGGTCCGTTCGGCAGCGAGTCAGTCTGGGCCACGAAGGCGGTGCCGGGTGTCGTCCCGCCCCGAGAGTGGATCCCTGGTCACGCGTGGTGAGCACACGGCCCTGGTAACGCTCAGCCTAAAGGGGGCCGAGAGGCGAGCCCGACGACCAGGAATCTCCGGTCCTCGGTCGGGCGGAGCCCTACGAGACGGTCCAGGTGCCGTTGCTGCGCAGGAGCGTGGCGAGGTCGCCGGGGCCCTTGCGCTCGACGGCTGCGGCGAGTTGGGCGCCCACCGCACCGGCGTATTCCTGGCGCTCGACCTGGCGGAAGATGCCGAACGGGGTGGGCGAGTGGTCGTCGGTGTTCAAGCGGGCGAGGGCGAACGCCAGCGACGGGTACGGGTGGTGGGCGTCGTGCACGAGGATGTTGTCGATCCCGACGTCGGCGACCTCGACGAGCTGGAGGAACCCGTCGGCGCCCATCATCACCCCGCGCTGCTTGTCGGTGCCGAACAGGATCGGCTCGCCGTGCACGAGGTCGATCATCATCTCGTCGCGCACACTGCGCTTGGTGATGTCGTTGAACTGGCCGTCGTTGAACACGTTGCAGTTCTGGTAGATCTCGACGAACGCCGCGCCGCGGTGGTCGTGGGCCGCCCGGAAGATCTCCATCATGTGCTTGCGGTCGAGGTCGTGGGTGCGGGCGACGAAGCTGGCCTCGGCCCCGAGCGCCACCGACAGCGGGTTGAAGGGCGGGTCGATCGAGCCGAACGGGGTCGACTTGGTGACCTTGCCGACCTCGCTGGTGGGCGAGAACTGGCCCTTGGTGAGGCCGTAGATCCGGTTGTTGAACAGCAGGATCGTGAGGTTGACGTTGCGCCGCAGGGCGTGGATCAGGTGGTTGCCGCCGATCGACAGGCCGTCGCCGTCGCCGGTGACCACCTGTTGGCGGCGTGACTTCCTGATCACGTAGCCGTTGCTATCGGCAGCGCTGTT
>JASGGG010000163.1:0-4685 GCA_047605165.1 Nocardioidaceae bacterium | reverse complement strand
TCGCGATGTTCGCGGGCTTCTACTTCTGGTGGCCCAAGATGACCGGCCGGATGCTCGACGAGCGACTCGGCAAGATCCACTTCTGGCTGTTGTTCATCGGCTTCCACACCACCTTCCTCGTCCAGCACTGGCTCGGGGTCGAGGGGATGCCGCGCCGCTACGCCGACTATCTGCCGGGAGACGGGTTCGCCACCCTCAACCAGATCTCCACGGTCGGAGCATTCCTGCTCGGCGCCTCCACGTTGCCGTTCCTCTACAACGTGTACAAGACCGCGAGCAGCCCGAAGGTGACCGTCGACGACCCGTGGGGTTGGGGACGGTCACTGGAGTGGGCGACGTCGTGCCCGCCGCCCCGGCACAACTTTGCCAGCATCCCGCGCATCCGCTCCGAGTCGCCGGCCTTCGACCTGCACCATCCCGAAGTGACTGCGTTGGAGAACGACGAGCCTCTGGAGGAGGTCGGTACCCGATGAAGGCCGAGACCCTGGTCATGGGGATCACGACGATCTTCTTCGTGCTCGTCGCCCCCGCCTACTGGCTCGTCGCCCAGGACCCGACCGGGACCTCGGCGCTGGTGATGACCGCCCTGCTAGGGGCGCTGGTCACTTTCTACCTCGGCTTCCACGCGCGCCGGATGGAGCCCCGTCCCGAGGATCTCAAGGACGCCGAGATCGCCGACGGAGCGGGGGAGCTCGGCTTCTTCCCGCCCTACAGCTGGTGGCCACTGTGGTGTGCGCTGTGCCTCTCGGTCATCGTCTACGCGGGTGCCCTCCAGCTGTGGTGGCTGCTCGTCATCGGCATGGGGATCGGTGTCGTAGCACTCTGCGGCTGGATCTTCGAGTACTACCGCAACGAACACGCCCACTGACGTCACCCGGCGGCGCGCTGGCAGCGTTGTCGTCGCTGGCTTGTGGCCGATGGCGACTGTGTTTGCCGGCTTGTGGCCGATGGTGGCAATGATCTGGCAGACAGCGTCGTCGGCATCGGCCACAACGCCGCACCTGAATGACGCGCCAGCCGCGGAGGTTACACGGACCAGGTCGCGACCCCTCAGACGCCGAAGGTGTTGCGTGGGTAGGCCGCGTCGACGTCGGTGATCACGTTGACCAGGTAGGGAACTCCGGCCGCGAAGGCGCGGTCGAGGGCGGGCCCGATCTGGCTCGGATCGGTGACGGTCTCGCCGGCGCCGCCGAGAGCGCCGACGACCTGGTCGTAGCGCGTACGTGGCGCCAAGTCGGCGATCACGTCGTACCCGTAGAGCATCTGCATCGGCCCCTTCTCCAGGCCCCAGGCGGAGTTGTTGCCGCAGATCATCACGACGGGCAAGTTGTGGCGTACGAGCGTGTCGACGTCCATCAGCGACATGCCGGCGGCACCGTCGCCGAGCAGCAACACGATCTGCGAGCTGGGCCGGGCGACGCGGGCACCGATGGCAGCGCCGAGCCCGGCGCCGAGGCAGCCGAAGGGACCCGGGTCGAGCCAGCCGCCGGGGCGTGAGGGCTCGACGTACTTGCCCGCGAACGAGACGAAGTCGCCGCCGTCGCCGATCACGACCGCGTCGTCGGCCAACCGGGGGAGTAGCTCACCGTAGATGCGCGCTGGATGGATCGGATCGGCCTCGGCAGCGAGAAGCGCGTTGTCGCGCTCGGTGGCGCCTCGTACGGCGCCCTGCAGGGTAGCCACCCAGTCGGCCCAGTCGGGCCCGGTCTGTTGACGTTCGACCGCTTCGCGGATGCCGTCGAGCACGAGCGACAGATCACCGGAGGCCGAGGCGACGAGCTCGACGTGGCGAGCGATCCCCGCCGGGACGTCCGCGATGTGTACGACCTGGGCCGGGGGAGCGCCGTCCTTGCCTCCGAAGGAGCCGAAGGAGAGGCGGAAGTCCAAAGGAGTGCCGACGACGATCGCCAGGTCACACTGCCCGAGGGCCTGCCCTCGGGCCTTGGTCACTAGATATGGATGTCTTCCCGGGACGATGCCCCGCCCCATCCCGTTGGTGATCGCCGGCAGCCCGAGACCCTCCACCAGCCGCAGCGCCGCGTCCTCGGCCCCGTCTGCCCAGACATCGGTGCCGACGACCAGCACCGGGCGCTTCGCCTGGGTGAGCAAGGCACCGATGCGTTCGATCGCGTCCTGGTCGGGTGGGACCGGAACGGCCGGCGCGTAGGTCGGCCGACTGACCGTCGCCGGAGCGAAGAACACATCCATCGGGATGTCGAGGAATGCCGGGCCACGGTGCGGCGTACGTGCCGCTTGGAGGGCCTGGTCGACGGCCGTCGCAACGTGCTCGGCGTTGTGCTCGGTGCGGGCCAGCTTCGTGATCGGTTCCAGTAGGGGCACGTGGTCGAACTCCTGGAGCCCGCCCTGTCCCCACCTGTTGTCGGGCGCGCGGCCGCCGATGACGACCAACGGCGCGCCGCTGAACGAGGCCTGGGTGACCGGACTGATTCCGTTGGTGATGCCCGGCCCGGCGGTGAGCACGGCGAGCCCGGGTGTGCGGGTGAGCTTGCCGATCGCTTCGGCCGCGAACACCGCCGACTGCTCGTGGCGTACGTCGAGCAGCCGCAGCGGCGGATCCGCCTTGACCGCGCCGTCGTACATGGGAAACACGTGTGCCCCGCTCAGCGTGAAGATCGTGTCGACGCCGTGGGACCGGGCGACCGCGACGGCATGCTCGCCGCAGTGCCCCTCGACGGACGGGGGCCGGCCGGCCTGGGGCTGGCTGGGCTCGGATGGGTCGTGTGTCGTCGGCTCCGTCATGCCTGCAAGATACCGGGGTGCAGTCGCTTGATCGCGCCGACCAGCGACAGCAGCAGGTCCGCTCGGCAGGCGGGCTGGGCAGGTGCCAGCGTGAGTTGCACGTAGAGGGCGCGTACGAACACGCGAATGTTCTCCCCCACGGCCTCACCAGTGTCGTTGCCCGAGGCGGTCGCGACCAGCCGTCTTGCCCAGGGGTCGAGCATCTCGATCGGGAGCAGGTCACGGCGCAGCAGTGTCAGGGTCGCGGCAGCCAGCGCGTCGACCTCGGCCAGCGCGGCGCGGAACTCGGTAGGTGCCGTCAGCCGGTCGGCGACGAGATCCAGGACGACCGTCAACTCGAGACGATCCAGGTGTGGTGAGCGGGTCAGCTCACGCAAGGCATCGGCTCCCCGGCCGAGGTTGCCTGCGGTGCCTTTGCCGGGGACTTCGGCGCGTAGGTCGCGCTCGCGGACATACCAGCTCATCAGCCGGTCGCCCCAGCGCAGCACGGTATCGGGACGCGTCAATCCGTGCTGGTTGTCCCGGCGGATGCAGGCCTCCAGTACGGTGGCCGACCGGCCGCGGCGGAAGACGGTGTCGGATGCGGTCGTGCCCAGGCCGACGACCAGGCCCGCGGCCATGCCGTCGCCGAGACCTTCGAGCAGTTGGTCGTACACGCCCTCCGCGATCCAGGCGGTCAAGGTGGAGGCCGCGATGTCGTCGCGAATGTGCGGGTCGCTGTCGCCGAGCATCGTGGTGAGCTCGGAGGTCAGCTCGGCGAGCGGTCGATCGGCGGGGACTCGATGACCATCGGCGGCAACGCTCTCCCAGAAGGCCGATTCCATAGGGTCATCCTGCCACTCGTGGGATTGCTTCCGTCGAGCAAGCGTGGCGTCAGGAACTCATGCGGTGCCTGGTTGCGCCTGTGTAGCGTGCGGATCGGCTGTGGGTCACCGGCTCCGCGGTGCGGTCAGCCTTGCTGCCGCGATTCCGCGTCATTCATTTCCCGCTGCGCGGGGTTCTCGCTGCCGCGGGCTCAGCGATCAATTCCGGCATAGGGTGCAGTGTGGCTTCGCTGACCGAGATCGTGCACGTTCACACGGATCTGTCCGAGGACGATCTGGCCTGGCTGCAGTTGCTCATCGCAGACTGGCAGATCATCGCCGATCTGTCCTTCGCGGACCTCGTGTTGTGGTTGCCCGAACGCGACGGTGCCGGCTACCTGGCTGGTGCGCAGATGCGGCCGACGACCGGGCCAACCGCCTTCGTCGACGATCTGATCGGCTCACGGATCAGCCATGGGCAGCGCCGGTTGGTCGATGCGGCGTACGAGCATGGCCGGGTTGCGCGGGAGGGCGACCCGGAGTGGCGCGACGATGTTCCGGTGCGGGTCGAGGCGATCCCCGTCCGTCGCGGAGACCGGGTGCTAGGCGTGATCGCCCGCAACACCAACCTGCTCGGTGTGCGGACGCCCTCTCGGCTGGAGCTGGCGTACCTCCAGACCGCCACCGACCTGACCCAGATGATCGCGACGGGCAACTTCCCTCATGCCGGGCAGCGCTCGGACCACGCCGACTCTCCGCGAGTCGGCGACGGCTTCATCCGGGTAGACGCGCGAGGGTCGGTGACCTATGCCAGCCCCAACGCGCTTTCTGTTTTCCGGCGGCTGGGCCTGACCGCGGACCTGACCGGGCTGAGCCTGGCCGGCACCATCCGGGAGCTGGTGCCGGCCAGCCGCCGCCCGGACGAGGAGACGATCAGCGCCGTGCTCGGCGGCAAACTGCCTCGTGACGCCGAACTCGGCAACGGCCAGACCACCGTGATCTTCCGGTCGATCCCGCTACGACCGGCCGGCGAGCAGATCGGTGCGCTGATCCTGCTGCGCGACGTGACCGACATCCGACGGCGCGACCGCGAGCTGGTCACCAAGGACGCCACGATCCGGG
>JASGGG010000162.1:0-4724 GCA_047605165.1 Nocardioidaceae bacterium | reverse complement strand
AGCCGACGGTGCCGGCCGAGGCCCACGAGATCACCGCACCGGTCGGGTCGGTGATGGTCACGATGGTGTTGTTGAACGTGCTCTTGATGTGAGCCTCGCCGGTGGCGACGTTCTTCTTCTCCTTGCGGCGCACCTTCTTGGCGCCGGCCTGACGAGTCTTGGGGGGCATTACTTGGCCTTCTTCTTTCCGGCAACGGTGCGCTTGGGACCCTTACGAGTACGCGCGTTGGTCTTCGTACGCTGGCCACGGACGGGCAGGTTCATGCGGTGCCTGCGGCCCTGGTAGCTGCCGATCTCGATCTTGCGACGGATGTCGGCCTGGACCTCACGGCGGAGGTCACCCTCGATCTTGAAGTTGCCCTCGATCTCGTCGCGGAGCTTGACCAGCTCCTCGTCGCCCAACTGGTGGACGCGGAGATCCGGGTTGACGCCCGTGGCCGCGAGGACCTGCTGGGCGCGAGTACGGCCGATGCCGTAGATATAGGTAAGTGCGACCTCGATGCGCTTGTCGCGCGGCAGGTCGACACCAACGAGGCGTGCCATGGAAGGCAGTCTCCTTCGGTTCTCCCAGAGGTGTCGGGTCGTGTCGCGTCCCGGCCGTCGAGCTTGTCGAAACCCGGGCTCCGGCCTCTGGTCCGGAGGTGAACTCGAAGCAGTTGCCTCGAGCAGCGATCACGATTCAGTAGAGGTATTCAGTTGTGGTTGAGTCTGCGTGCCTGCTGCGGTGATCTCGGCCCGGCGTTGCGACCTCGTTCCTCGGTCGCAGGCCTTGCTCGATCTACGGCTGAGACGCCATCCGCTCCTTGGTCGCGGTTGGCTTCAGCCTTGACGCTGCTTGTGGCGCGGGTTCTCGCAGATGACCATGACGCGGCCGTGGCGACGGATCACCTTGCACTTGTCACAGATCGGCTTGACGCTCGGGTTGACCTTCATCGCAAAGGTCCTTTCAGTTCGGCTGGATAAAGCGGGGTGTGGTTACTTCCACCGGTAGACGATGCGACCGCGGGTCAGGTCGTACGGCGAGAGCTCGACGACGACGGTGTCCCCCGGGAGGATGCGGATGTAGTGCTGGCGCATCTTGCCGCTGATGTGAGCGAGAACCTTGTGCCCGTTGGTGAGCTCGACCCGGAACATCGCGTTCGGGAGCGCCTCCACCACGTTGCCTTCGATCTCGATCACGCCTTCTTTCTTCGGCATGTCCTCCACAATCTCTTCGCTGGTCTACCGTTGGCCCGGGAACCGCCCGGCTGATGCCGGTGGACCTCATGAGCTGTCCGGAGGCCTCCTCCCAAGCACACGTCAGAGCCACTCGCACGAGCGGTTCGGTAGTGAGTCGGGCAGCCGCGAGGCACCACGAAACAGACCCATGTTGGGCCGAGGATGGAGTCTACCCGGGCAACCCACCGCTTGACCAATCACCGCCTTGCTCACCTGCTGCCGGATTGTGGCCGATCGCGACTGTGCGAGCCGGCTTGTGGCCGATGGTGACACTGATTCCGGCCTCCGGGCTGTCGTCATCGGCCACAACGCGGCAGCGCTACCCGAAGGCGGCCCGCAGCGCCTCGACGTCGGTGACCGGACGGTCGCAGACCATCCCCCGGCAGACGTACACCGTGGTTCTTCCGCCGACGAGGTCACGGCCTTCCATCAGCGGCGTGCCAGCCGCATTGACGAGTACGACGGCGCCTGGGCTGGTCGCCCGGCGCGCCTCGAGCGCGAGGCCGGGGTCGTCGCCGACGACAGCGATCTCCAGTGGCCCGGCAACAGCGGCCTCAGCGGCGGCCAGCCACCAGCCGGCGAACCGGGAGGCTTTCAGCGCGAGCTCGCGTACGGTGCGCAGGGCGGCCTCGGCGCGGTCGCGATGCCTGCCCGACCCGGTGATCGCGGCGTACGAGATCAGTGCGTTGGTCGTCGCGGAGGCTCCGCTGGGGCTCGCGTTGTCGGCGGGGTCGCGCGGCCGAGCGACCAGCTGCTCCGCGTCGGACGCGGTGTCGAAGAACCCGCCGTCGTCGGCGCCGAAGCGGTCGATCGCGGCGTCCAGGAGTACGCCAGCCCGCTCGAGCCAGACCGCCTCACCTGTTGCCTGCAGCAACGCCAGGAATCCGTCGGCGACGGCGCCGTAATCCTCCAGCACACCGGCCGGCTTGCCCACGACACCGTCGCGGCTGACTCGGCGCAGCGTCCCGTCCACCAGGTGCAGGTCCCACAGCAGCTGTCCCGCTTTGACCGCGGCCGCGACGTACCGCGGCTCCTCCAGCAGCAGGCCGGCCTGCGCCAGCGACGAGATCGCCAAGCCGTTCCAGGCCGCGACCACCTTGTCGTCGCGCGCCGGGCGTACTCGCTGCTCTCGGGCCGCAAGCAACCGCTCGCGTACGCGCAGCCACCGCGCCGGATCGTCCGGGTCCGCGAGCAGCTGGAGGGTGGAGGCGCCGTGCTCGAACGTGCCCTGCTCGGTGACCTCGAACAGCGCGGCCCCCCATTGCCCGTCGTCAGCACCGAGCACCTGCTCGAGCTCGGAGGGCATCCAGACGTAGAACTTGCCCTCGACGCCCTCGCTGTCCGCGTCCAGCGCGCTGGCGAAGCCGCCCTCGGCCGTGGCCAACTCGCGCAGCAGGAAGTCCCCGGTCTCCCGCGCGACGCGCTCCCCCAGCGGGTCGCCGGTCTGCCGCCACCAGCGCACGTACAAACCCAGCAGTTGGGCGTTGTCGTAGAGCATCTTCTCGAAGTGCGGCACCACCCACGCGCGATCGACGCTGTAGCGGGCGAACCCTCCGCCGAGCTGGTCGTAGATGCCACCGCGCGCCATCGCGGTGAGGATGCGGTCCGACATCTGCTGCGCGGGGGAGGAGTGTGTACGCGCGGCGTGGCGCAGCAGGAACTCCAGCACCATCGAGGGTGGGAACTTGGGGGCGTTGCCGAAGCCTGGGTGGTTGGCGTCGTACTCGCCGATCAACGCCTCCACAGCCTGCGCGAGCACTGTCTCGTCGATAGGTTGGTCGCCGGCCAGCGTCAGCGGCGCGGCGAGGTGCCCGGTCAGCTCACCCGCCACCGTCATCACCTCGTCGCGCCGGGTCGCCCAAGCGTCGGCCAGCGCGCTGAGGATCTGCCGGAACGACGCCTGCCCACCCCGCGGTTTGTCGGGGAAGTAGGTGCCAGCGAAGAAAGGCGCGCCGTCCGGGGTGAGTACGACCGTCATCGGCCAGCCGCCCTGCCCGGTCATCGCCTGGGTCGCCTGCATGTAGATCGCGTCCACATCCGGACGCTCCTCGCGATCCACCTTGATGCTCACGAAGTGAGCGTTGAGGTACGACGCGGTCACCGGATCCTCGAACGACTCGTGCGCCATGACGTGGCACCAGTGGCACGCGGCATACCCGACCGACAGCAAGATCGGTGTATCACGACGCTTCGCCTCGGCGAACGCTTCGGGTCCCCACTCCCACCAATCCACTGGATTTTCGGCGTGTTGGAGCAGATACGGGCTGGTCGCGTTGGCGAGGCGGTTGGCCATTCGCCCACGCTACCGGGGCGCGCAGGAGTCCTGGGTCAGGTGGTATCGAGGCTCTTCCGGTCGTCGAGTGCGCCGAGGAACGAGGCGCGTATCGAGACGCCCGGACCGTAGACAAGCCCCCAGGAAGACCCTGACAGATCACGTCCCGCCCTGCGGCGAGGGTCAGGCATGGAAAGCGCACACCGCGTCGAGCCAACTCCAAGGAGGAGCCGCACAAGATCTTCACCCAATCCGACGCCGCCCTGGATACCGACAAGGAGAGGTTTGTGGCCGCCGATGTCCGGGCCGCTCGCACCATCCGAATGCTCGACGAGAAGTACCTCAAGGACAGCATCGAGCGTGGCAAGCAGCCACGCACGATGGAGCAGCGGGAGTCACGGCTCAACGCCCACATCCTGCCCACCATCGGCGGTGTGCCCGTCGCGAAGTGGCGGGTGGAGCACAGTCGTCTCGTGATGGAGAAGGGCGCGAAGACGATCTTCTCGCAACGCGGTCGCGAGGACCTGCGCGGCCAACTCGCGGCGATGCGCAAGCTCGCCTGGCGACTCGGCTGGCTGGACCGCAGCGTCGACCCGCTCGACGGTCTGGAGATCGGCAAAGCCAACGTCCTGCACGGAGCGACGGCGCAGTACGTCGACCCGCGCTTGCGGCCCGAGACGCGGCAGGTGAAGGCAATGGCTGACGCAGCCGACAAGCTCTGCGGCCCCGACGGCACCGATCCCTTGCTGACCCGGCTCCCTTTGTTCGGCACGAAGATCCGCGTCGCCGGCTTCGGAGGTCTGCGTCTCGGCGAGCAGAACGCCCTGCGCGCGATCGACGTCTTCTTCGAGCACGGCTATATCCACGTCAACGGCGCGTGGATCACCCCGCGTCGGGAGGCAGCGTTCCGTGGCCTCGTGAAGAACCACACCCTCCACGAGGTGCCGCTGCCAAAGTCGCTGTTGCGCGACGAACTCCTCCCCCGCGTGAAGGACCTGCTCGGATTACCCGCCGAGGCAACGCTGCAACAGGTTGTCAACGCCCAGGAGGAGGAGCGCCAACGCCGCGCTTCACTGGCTACGAGAGAGAAGGACCGGAACCTCGCCTGGTGGAACTACCCGGTTGCACCCGAGAGCGAACTCTGGCTCTTCATCGACACCGAGACCGGCCTTCTCTGCGAGCTCGACCTGGGTCATGCCGCGCGACCGACGAGCCCATTCGATCAAGTAGGAGC
>JASGGG010000161.1:0-4771 GCA_047605165.1 Nocardioidaceae bacterium | reverse complement strand
GACGGCGGCGACGCTGAGAGCCAGTGCGAGGGCCGGGAACATGCCGACCCACCAGCGGCCGACCTGCGCGTCGGTGGCTCCCTTGGACAACATCTGCCCCCACTCCGGGGTCGGCGGCGGCACGCCTGCGCCGACGAACCCGAGCGCTGCGGTGATGATGATGGCCACCGCGAACATCACCGAGATGTTGAGCAGCGCCGGCCCGATGGCGTTGGGCATCGCGTGCCGGAAGGTGAGGTGCAGCTCACTGCGACCAGCCATGCGCGCGGCGTCGAGATAGGCCTCGCTGCGGACCCGCAGCGTCTCGGTGCGCACCAGCCTTGCCTGGATCGGCGACAGGATGATCGCCATCGCGGCGACCAGTGTGGTGTTGCTGGTGCCGAAGAACGCGACGATGACGAGGCCGATCAGGATCGCCGGCACTGCCTGGACCAGGTCCAGCATGCGCGTCAACGCCCGCGCTGTCGCGCCGACCGGTCCGTTGCGGGACTCGTTCATCCCGAGCAGCAGGCCGAGGGCGGCGCCGATGACGGTGGAGGCCACCGCCACCAAGGCGGCGAGGATCATGTTCAGCCGGGTGGCGGCCACGGTCCGGGAGAAGATGTCGAAGCCGGATCCGTCGGTGCCGAACCAGTAGTCGCCGTTCGGCGAGAGGTAGGTGGTGCCGACGGTCTTGTCGGTGGCGTAGGGGGTCACTGCCGGCCCGATCACGGCGATGATCACCAAGAGGGCCAACGGCCACAGCCGCCAGGCGTTCACGAGCTGACGGACCAGGCGGCGGCCGAGCGGGCCGCCGGCGACGCCGATGGCCGTGGAGTCCGGTGCCGTGGCGGTCTCGACCCGAGAGGGCGTCGCGTCGATGCTCATGTTCCCTCCGTGGCGACGCCGGGCCGACGGCGGGGATCGACGAGCATGTTGAGCAGGTCCACCGCCAGGAAGACCACGAGTGAGAGGGTGGCCACCACGAGAAGGAACCCCTGGAGCGCCACGAAGTCGCCGCTGTTGACGGCATCGACCGCGTAGGACCCGATTCCGCTGAACCCGAACAGCGTCTCGAGGATCACCGCACCGCCGAGCTGATACCCGAAGACCACGCCGCACATGGTGATGGCAGCGGGTGCGGCCCTCCGGTACACGCTGGCGAGCACGGCGCGGTGCGACGCGCCGGTCGCGATCCGGAACTTCGTAGGTGCGGCATCGATGGCCTCGTCGAGCCCGGCGACCAGCAGCCTGACCAGCAGGGCGGAGTGGGCGACCGCCATCACGGCCACGGGTAGGAGCAGGTGGGCCAGCTCGTCGGAGAGCGCCACCAGGTCCCCGTTGAGGAGTGCGTCGAGCAACGGGAAATTGGTGATCGCTGGAGGCGTCGGAACGCCTGTCGTGAGCCGGCCGAGCGGCGCCGGCACCAGGTGCAGCAGGGAATAGAAGATCAAGATGCCGGCCACGGCGAGCACGTACTCCGGCACCGCGCCGGCAGCAGCCGCGTAACCGCGGATGACCCGGCCGGGCACGCTGGTGGGCCACATCGCCGCCAGGTAGGAGGCGGTCAAGCTGAGGATCACCGAGGCTGCCATGCCCAGGCAGGCGAGCTCGACAGTGCTGGGGAGCCGGGTGCTCAACTCGGTCAGGACCGCGCGGCCCGTGAACAGCGAGTCGCCCAGGTCGAAGTGGGCCAGATCAGCGAGGTAGCGCCACAGCTGGCTCGGCAACGAGCCGTCGAGGCCGAGCTTGGCCTGGAGCTTGTCGTAGCCCTCCTTGGTGTAGTTCTGGCCGAGCATGCTCCGCACCGGGTCGCTGGGCATCAGCCGGATCAGCACGAAGGTGATGACGACGAAGACCAGCAGGTGTACCGGGAGGACCAGTAGCCGACCCCACCACCAGCGATTGTTGCGTACTCCCTCCAGCGCGCGACCCGCGAGTGTCGACCCGCTCATGCGGCCCGACCACGATGGGCCGCCACGAGTTCAGCCGTGTAGGGATCCGTCGGTTGCCGAAGCACGTCCCGCGCCGCCCCGGTCTCCACGACCTTGCCCCGGTGCATGACCACCAGATGCTCGGTCACGAAGGCCGTGGCTGGCAGGCCGTGGGAGACGAAGACCAGCGCAGCTCCGGTGTCCTCGCAGTACTCCTTGAGGATGTTCAGGATGGTTCCCTGGACCGACACGTCCAGTGCCGAGACGACCTCGTCGCAGATCAGGATCCGTGGTCGTACCACCAGGCCGCGAGCGAGCGCGAAGCGCTGCCGCTGCCCGCCCGACACCTGGGTCGGCCTGCGGTAGGCGAGGGCAGGAGCGAGCTCCAGACTCTCGATGAGCTCGAGCGCGCGCCGGGTGGCTTCGTCGCGACCCATGTCGAACAGTGATCGCAGCGGCGCGGTGACGGCATCGAGCAGCGTACGCCGCGGGTCGAAGGAGGATGTCGTGTCCTGGGCGACGTACTGAACCTGGGTTCGCAGCTCGCGCCGGCCGCCTCGCATCACCACCATGCCGGCGACCTCGCGGCCGTTGAGCTCGACGTGGCCGGCGGTGGGCTTGTCGAGCCCGCACAGCATCCGGGAGAGGGTGGACTTGCCCGAGCCGGACTCTCCGACGATGCCGATGCGGTCGCCCTCGTCCACCAGTAGCGAGACACCGTCCAGCGCCCGGTGCCGATGACCGCGCGGGCCGAACTCCTTCACCACCTCCGTGGCCTGGAGGATCGACTTCACGAAGCCACCTCCTCGAGGACCTCGGGGCAGTCCTCCTCCTGCGCGAGAACGGCGGCAAGGGTGGGAAGCCGGTGGAGGTCGACGCTGTCGAGGGTGGGCACGCAGGCCAGCAGGCCGCGTGTGTAGGGATGGGTGGCGGTCGACTCTGCCAGCTCGGCGCTGAGGGTCTCGACGATGTCGCCGTGACGCATGACGCAGACCTTGTCCGCGTACTCCAGGCATAGGTGCAGGTCATGGGTGACCATCAGGAGCGCGGCACCGGCGTCCTCGGTGAGATCGACCAGCAGTTCCATCGTGGCACGGGCCAGGGTGGCGTCGAGGGCGCTCGTCGGCTCGTCCGCGATCAGCAGCCGGGGACGTCCGCAGACCGCGATCGCAATCATGACCCGTTGCCGCATCCCGCCGGAGAGCTCGTAGGGCCGGGCACGCATGACGCGCTCGGGATCGGTGAACCCCACCTTGCGGAGCCAGTCGAGCGCCGCCGGACGGGCTTGCCTGCGGCTCAGGCCAAGACGTCCGCGGAGCACTGCCGTCAGCTGGCTCTCGACACGCCATACCGGGTCCAGCGAGGTCATCGCGTCCTGGAAGACGACGGAGAGGCCGGATGACACCGGAGAGATGCGCCCGCGAGAGGGTGTGACGGGCTCGCCGTCGAAGGTGAGTGTGCTGCTCGTCACGCCGGTCGACGTCGCGGGCAGCAATCCCGCCACGGCCATCGCGAGCGTGGTCTTGCCCGAGCCGGACTCGCCAACGAGTGCGACCCGCTCACCGGGCTGGATCGTCAGGGTCGCGCCGTGGACCGCGGTGAAGCCGCCGTAGGTGACCTTGACATCTCTGGCGTCGAGCAGCGGGACGCTGTCGGTTCCCGCGGCGGCGTGGTCGGCGGTGCGTGGTGTTCCCATGGGACAACTCCTGGACATGGACTCGTGGCACGAGAGGAGGTTCGGAACGAGGTGACGTCTACACCGACGCTGGCTTTACGTTCCCTATGGCGTGTTTCGCTGGCGGCGTGGCTGTGTAACTGCGCGATTGCGCCTACGCGAACCGCGTGGCGAGGGCTACCCGATCGCCCAACAGATGGGTGTAGGTGACTCGCCGCACTACGTCGTCGGCGTCGGCGAGCACCAGTTCACGAAAGAGCAGGGGAGCACCGACCTCGACATGGAGGCGTGCCGCCATCTCGGGTCCGCACGGTCGCGCCTGGACCGTCACGGAGCGCCTGGCCAGCGTCACGCCGAAGGCACGCAGGAAGCTGGCTCCCAAAGGAGTGGGGCTGTGCTTGTCGAAGGGGAACATCAGGCTGACCGGATCGAGATCGTGGTCGTCCTCCCGCAGCGGGAACACGGCAAGCTGCCAGCCGAACACGTCCTGACGCCCCTTCCACTCGATGGTGAGCTCGCGCTCGATCAGGAGCGCGCCGGTGGCGTCCGCGTAGCGCTCGCCGAGATCGGGGAGTTGGTCGATGACGATGTGTCTGGCCTGCCGCGTGCGCACCGGGGGCTGGGCCCGTGAACCGACGATCGGCTGTGGCTGTTCGTCGTCCACGGGGATCTGCACCAGCGGCAGCGCCACCCGCGTTCCGTTGCGGGTCTGGCGGGTGATGATTCCCTCCGAGGCGAGGTACTGGAGGGCGGCACGCACCGAGTTCCGGGTCAGGCCGAGCTCCTCGACCAGCCGTGGCTCGGAGAGCTTCTCCGACGCCTCCCAGCCGAGCAGCCCGATAGCGGATCGAAGCTGCTCGTAGGCCTGGCGGGGAGATGTTCGGCGCTCGGTACGACGGCCACGCTGTGCGCGCATATGCACGACTCGCTCGCGCGCGAACTCGTCGAAGGACCTCGGTGGCCGGGGCGGGGGCTGGGTCATGCGGTGTGTCTCCTCCGATCGCTCGAGGCTGACGTCACGTTCTTAGAACTCGAGTAGGTTGTCTCGGAAGTTCTGGTAGGTGTAGCCGCTGCGGATCAGGCCGCGCCGCCTGAGCTCCGGAGCCAGGCCGTCAGCGATCTCGGTGACGTTCTTGCGGGTCACCGGCGAAGCGATGAGGAAGCCGTCGCCTCCGGCGTGTTC
>JASGGG010000160.1:0-4894 GCA_047605165.1 Nocardioidaceae bacterium | reverse complement strand
CGGCTGCGTTGGACGAGCTCAACGCAGCCCGCTGCGCCCTCGCTCATCCGCCTTGCCGGACCGGGCGCGGCTGCCGCGGCTGCTTCCCGCCGTGAATTGCGAGACAGGCCCTAGCCATGCGCAGATTCGAGTGTCCGGTCTGCACACAGACCCTGTACTTCGAGAATTCGGTGTGCGTCAGCTGCGGCTCGACGGTCGGGTACTCACGGGTGGAGAACCGGATGCTGGCGCTGGATCTGCAACCGGCCGGGCAGCTCACGCCGTGCGTGAACCTGGATCTCAACGGCTGCAACTGGATCCCCGACGTGGCGGGACAGGAGTGCTTCGCCTGTGAGCTGACCCGCACCCGCCCCAACGACGCCGACGCCCGCGCCCTGCCGCTCTACTACGAGGCCGAGCAGGCCAAGCGCCGGCTGGTGTTCGAGCTCGACACGATCGGACTGCCACTCGACCGGTTGCCCGCGCTCCGGTTCGACCTGCTCAGCAGTGCCGTGGAGCCGGTCACCACCGGACATGTCGACGGGGTGATCACGATCGACCTCGCCGAGGGCGACGACGTGCACCGCGAGCAGGTACGCCGCGACATGGGCGAGGCCTACCGTACGATGCTCGGGCACTTCCGCCACGAGACCGGCCACTACTACGAGTTGCTGCTCGGCCAGACTCCGGCGATCGAGCGCGTCCGCCAGCTGTTCGGCGACGACACCGCCGACTACCAGGCCGCGATCGAACGCCACTACAGCCAAGGCCCGCCGGCCGGCTGGGAGGAGCAGTACGTCTCGGCGTACGCCACCATGCATCCGTTCGAGGACTTCGCCGAGACGTTCGCGCACGTGCTGCACATCCGCGACGCGCTCGAGACCGCTCACGCGTTCGCGCTCAGCCCCGACCCCAACGTCGCCGCCCGGGACTTCGGCGACGTCGTGGTCGGCACCTGGCTGCCGCTGTCGTACGCGCTCAACCAGATCAACCGGTCGATGGGGGAGAAGGACCTCTACCCGTTCGTGCTCGCGCCCGCCGTGATCGACAAGCTCCGCCTGGTCAACGGTCTTCTCGTCGAGTTCCCGTCGTGACCGGGTCGGGGCTTCCCGTCGTGACCGCGACGCGCTACGTGGCGCCGTTGCGTGAGGGCGGTTCGCTGCCCGGGCTGGTGGAGGCCGACGACCTGGGCATCTACGTGTGCAAGTTCCACGGCGCGGGTCAGGGGCCGCGGGTGCTGGTGGCCGAGGTGATCGTCGGCGAGCTGGCCCGCCGGCTCGGCATCGCAACCCCCGACCTGGCGGTGGTCGACCTGTCCGAGCCGATCGCGCGGTACGAGGCCGACGAGGAAGTGCAGGATCTGCTGAACGCGAGCATCGGGCTCAACCTCGGTGTCGACTTCCTGCCCGGCTCGTTCGGGTTCGACTCCTCCTGCGACCCTGACCCGAGGGTGGCGGCGCGGATCCTGTGGCTGGACGCGTTCACCGCCAATGTGGACCGCTCCTGGCGCAACCCCAACCTGCTGATGTGGGGTGGCGAGCTGTGGGCGATCGACCACGGCGCCGCGCTCTACTTCCACCACGGCTGGACCCAGGCGGTCGGCGACCCGGGGCGTTTCGCGGCGCAGCCCTACGACATCAGCGATCACTGCTTCGCGGCCCACGCCGACCGCGTCCCCGAGGTCGACGCCGAGCTGCGCTCGCTGGTGTCCGCGGACGTCCTCGACGAGGTGCTCGCGCTCGTACCCGATGTCTGGCTGGTCGGCCCGGCCGGTCCCGCGGACCTGCGCGCGGCGTACCGGTCCTTCCTCCTGGCCCGGATCGGCGGCGATCGACCCTGGCTGCCGGGGAGGTTCCCCCAATGAGCAGCAGAGTGAGCAGCTATCCCTACCAGTACGTGGTGCTTCGGCTGGTGCCGCGCGTCGATCGCGAGGAGTTCGTCAACGTCGGCATCGTGCTCTACAGCCAGCGGGCCGACTTCCTGGCAGCGGCCACCCACGTCAACCGCGACCGTCTCACCGCCCTCGACCCGACCCTCGACCTGGCCGCCGTGGCCTCCCATCTCGGTGCGGTCGAGGCGGTGTGCCGAGGCGATGCGCGTGCGGGGGAGGCCGCCCGGAAGCCGCTGGGGACCCGCTTCGGGTTCCTGACCGCGCCACGCAGCACGGGGGTCCAGCCCGGGCCGATCCACGGCGGCATCACCGACGATCCACAGCGCCAGCTCGAGCACCTGATGGACCGGCTGGTCCGCTGAGCCTGGGCACAGGGGCACCTCACTAGGATTGCCCCATGAGCCACTTCAACGTCGTCGTCCTCGGTGCCGGCCCTGGCGGCTATGTCGCCGCGATCCGCGCCGCCCAGCTCGGTCAATCGGTTGCCGTGATCGAGGAGAAGTGGTGGGGCGGGGTGTGCCTCAACGTGGGTTGCATCCCCAGCAAGGCGCTGCTCCGCAACGCCGAGCTCGCCCACATCCTGGCCCACGAGAAGGACACCTTCGGGATCTCGGGCGACGTCTCGATGAGCTTCGAGGTGACCCACGCCCGCAGCCGGGCGGTGTCCGAGCGGATGACCAACGGCGTGCACTTCTTGATGAAGAAGAACAAGATCACCGAGATCCACGGCTGGGGCACGTTCACCGGACCCAAGTCGATCGACGTGAAGAAGGAGGACGGCACCGTCGAGCAGGTCACCGCCGACAACGTGATCATCGCGGCCGGCGCGACCACCCGGCTGATTCCCGGCACCTCGCTCAGCGACCGGGTCGTGACCTACGAGGAGCAGATCCTCACCGACCAGCTGCCCGGCTCGATCGTCATCGCCGGGTCCGGCGCGATCGGTGTCGAGTTTGCGTACGTCCTGGCCAACTTCGGTGTCGACGTGACGATCGTGGAGTTCCTGGACCGGATGGTCCCCACCGAGGACGCGGAGATCTCCAAGGAGCTGGCGCGGCACTACAAGAAGCTCGGCGTGAAGGTGCTGACCGGCACCAAGGTCGAGTCGATCGACGACAGCGGCGCCAAGGTCAAGGTCACCGTCTCGCCTGCCGCCGGCGGCGACCAGCAGGTGCTGGAGGCCGACAAGGTGCTGCAGGCCATCGGCTTCGCGCCGCGGCTGACCGGCTACGGCCTGGAGGCCACCGGGGTGGCCACCACCGAGCGTGGCGCGATCGCGGTCGACGGCCGCGGGCGTACCAACGTCGACGGCGTGTACGCCATCGGTGACGTCACCGGGAAGATGATGCTCGCGCACGCCGCCGAGGCCATGGGCGTCGTCGCCGCCGAGACCATCGGGGGTGCCGAGACGATGGAGATCGACTTCGACATGATCCCGCGCGCCACCTACTGCCAGCCGCAGATCGCCTCGTTCGGCTACAGCGAGCAGCAGGCCAAGGACAAGGGGTACGACGTCAAGGTCGCCAAGTTCCCGTTCTCCGCCAACGGCAAAGCCTGGGGGATGGGCGAGGCCGTGGGCTTCGTGAAGATCGTGGCCGACGCCCAGCACAACGAGCTGCTCGGTGCCCACCTGATCGGCCCCGAGGTCACCGAGATGCTTCCGGCGCTGACCCTGGCTCAGCAGTGGGACCTCACCGCCGACGAGATCGCCCGCAACATCTTCGCCCACCCGACCCTGACCGAGGCGGTCAAGGAGGCCGTCCACGGCATCGCCGGGCACATGATCAACCTCTGACGGCCGATCTGAGAGTCTGCAAGGCTGGTCGAGTAGGCCATCAGGCTGGTCGAGTGCCGCCGTGAGGAACGAGCGGCAGCGTATCGAGACGCCGCCGGGAAGGTTGATCGAGTAGGTCCCGAGGTACGAGGGACCGTATCGAGATCCCGTGGCCTCGCTGGGGTTGGTGTCGTTTTGGTAACGAGTGTGTGGTGGTTGGTGGATTTGTGTTGACCTGTTTTGTCGGGTCGGGGAGTGTCGGCGGCGCGTGGGACTGGCCCTGAGGCTGTTGATCGGTCGGTGTGTCGAAGATCAGCGAGTCCAGGACCGCCGACTCCTTGCGGAACTCATCGATGACTACGGGGTTGAAGGGAGGTGGATCAGGTCAGGCGGTGGTGAGCGACACGCTTTGGACCAGCTCGTCGGCGCGCGCCTTGGTGATCGGCTCGCCGTAGCCATTGTGGAAGATCTCGTCGTAGTAGGCGTCGTTGCGTTCCCATGCGTGGGTGTCGTCATCGAAGAACTCTGACGCGAACTCCGAGCGGTCGACGCGCACGACAGTGAACCCGCCACCGACGTCATAGAGCTCGTAGTACTCGTCCATGCGATTCAGTCTACGCGCAAGCGGACAGGCGGCACAGGAACAGCGCTCCAGATCTCCATCTGCCGTCGCTCGAGGTCGCGGTACTCGCGAGAGCCACGCGGCAGGCGACGTTGCCGTTCATAGGGGCCGTGGGTGGTCTCTGCGGCCCGAAGGCTGGCGCTGGTGTGCACCTGCACCTCGAACTCGAATCCATCCGGTCCGCGGATGGTGAGATTCAGACCCTTGTAGTTCGACCGCCACCGCTGCGGCGGGCGCAGCACAGTGAAGCCATCGGTGCTGAACTCGCGCACGATCTGGCTCGCGGTGCTCCAGTAGTCGCCGTCTGCCACCAGCGTGTAGCGCAGGGCGTCATTGAAGCGCCGGAGTCGGTAGTACGGGCTATCCGGCTCACGGAAGCGATTCAGCTTCTCCAACACCGATTCGCGGGACTTGAAGCGGGAATCGAGGCGGTCGACGCGAGCCCCAACAGAAGTCGCGACCTCGGACACCCGCCGCGTGGCGGCGGGCTCGGCTGCACGGGCCGCGGCCATGACCGCGTCCGCCTGCTCGTGCATGAGATACCTGCGTCCCGGGTGCCCCAGCGTCGCCGGGCTGAACCGCCCCGGCGTGTCCGGAGAGCTGATTCGTTGGAAGGATCACTCTCATG
>JASGGG010000159.1:0-5013 GCA_047605165.1 Nocardioidaceae bacterium | reverse complement strand
CCACGCGCTGCGCCGGCTGGTCGCGGGCGACCTCGCCGGCCTCTTCGACGGACCCTCCACCGTCGACTTCGACCCGAGCCTGCCGATGATCTCCCTCGACCTGTCCCGCGTGACCGAGAACGCCACCCTCATCTCAGTCCTGATGACGTGCGCGTCGGCCTGGATGGAGTCTGCGCTCATGGACCCCTCCGGCGGTCAGCGGTGGGTGGTGTACGACGAGGCGTGGCGGCTCATGTCGCACCCGGCGCTGCTGCGGCGGATGGATGCCCACTGGCGCCTCGCGCGGCACTACGGCATCGCGAACATGCTGATCTTCCACAAGCTCTCCGACCTCGACAACGTCGGCGATCACGGCTCCGCGATGCGTGCCCTGGCGTCCTCGCTGCTGGCGAACGCCGAGACCCGGGTCGTCTACCGCCAGGAGTTCGACCAACTCGGTCCCACCGCGGCGGCCCTCGGGCTCACCGGGACCGAGCAGTCGCTGATCCCGACGCTCGGCACCGGCCAGGGGTTGTGGCGGATCAAGCACCGCTCGTTCGTTGTGCAGCATCAGATGCACCCCGCCGAGCTCGCGCTCTTCGACACGACCGGACGCATGACCGGTGACCAGGCGTCATGAACACTCAGGTTCGCGACCGAGCCGCCCGCGACGCCAAGCTCGAGCGCCTCCAACACGAACTCGGTCACGCCGTCGCGGCACTCGTCACCGGTGAGGACTGGAAGCGCGCGATGAGCTTCGCCGCGCGGTTCCGAGGACGATCATTCTCGAACACCGTGCTGATCTACTCACAGCACTACGCGGCCTACAGCCAGGGCCGCGTGCCCGAGCCGACACCGACGTACGTCGCCGGGTTCAAGCAGTGGCTCAGCCTGGGTCGCCACGTCATGAAGGGCCAGTCCGGCTACGGGATCCTCGCACCCGTCACCGCCAGGTTCGCCTCCCCGACGCCTGCCGACCCGGACTCCTGGCGCCGGCTCGCTCGAGCCGAACGACCCCGGCCCGGCGAGACAGTCCGCTCGAAGATGATCGGGCTACGGCCCATCCACGTCTGGGACGTCTCCCAGACCGACGGCGACCCGATCCCGGAGCTGCCCCGACCAGCCCTGCTGACCGGCCAAGCTCCCGACGGACTGTGGGACGGACTCGCCGACCAGATCACCGGCGCCGGGTACGAGCTGCGGCTCGTGTCGACCGCGGCATCGATCGGCGGAGCCAACGGACTGACCGACTTCCTCAGCCGCGAGGTCTCCGTACGCATGGACATGGACGACGCCGCCCAGACCAAGACCCTCGCCCACGAGCTCGGCCACGTCCTCCTGCACGAGCCGAAGAGCAGCAACATCTCCGGCGCCCTCGCTGCAGACGCCGTCCTCCACCGCGGCATCGCTGAGGTCGAAGCAGAGTCCGTAGCGCTCATGATCGGGGCCGCTCACGGCTTCGACACCAGCTCCTACACGGTCCCCTACGTCTCGACCTGGGCCTCATCCGTGCCCGGCAAGACGCCGGCCGAAGTCGTGCAATCGACCGCCGAGCGCGTCCGCGCGACGGCTGCCGGGATCCTCGACAAGCTCGAGACCACCCAGGTGGGGGACGGCAATCCGCCCGGGCTTGACCGCGAGGCCCTGGCCCATCGGCGGCAGCTCGCACCGGTCGAGACCGGCGTACGCCGCGATGGGACGGTGCTCGGACGATGAACATCCCTGTCGTGTTGCCAGTCGCGCGCGTTCGGGTCGATGACGCCGGGGAGCTGCACGTCACGCTCGATGGCGAGCCACACGGGCAGGCCGAACACCCGCGACGCCGGGACCTGCAGCAGGTCCTTGCCGACCTCACCCGCGAGGTCGGCACACCCGTGCGGGTCGAGGTCACCGAGGCCGACGGCACGACGTACTGCGACATCGCGACACCCGCCGAGGCACCGATCGGACCAGACGCCGCGACCGACTCGACGACGCAGCCCTGCTCCGGCGTGCACGGCGTCGGCTTTCAGCCAGGCGAGCGCGTCGCGGTCGCCTACGTACTGCTCCAACAGACCGCGGATGCCGAAGGAGCCGCGGAGCTCCATCTCCCCGCTGCGTTGGCTCGGCGGGGCGGAACCATCCTGCTGTTCGGGCTCGACTCCCACGTCGGCACGCTGATCGAGGCGCCGGCATGAACGCCGGCACCCGGCGTATCGACGACGAACTCGTCAACCTCGCCCTCGGTGCAATCGGTGCCATCGTCGTGGTCGCAGCGGTCCTCCGGGCGGCTGGCTCCCTCGCAGCTGTAATCGGCGGATCGCCAGCCCCACGCAGCGGCCTCGCCGCCGGCCTGAGGGTGCTCGCCGACCCGCTCGACCCGGCAAGCGCCATGAACGCGCCCCGCCTCTCAGTTGTCGGCTATTGGAGTGTCGTCGCAGTGCTGGTCATGCTCGCCTGCGGACTGGTGGTCGCTGTGTGGCGGATGGCGGCCGGAGTGCGGCACCGCTCCCAGCACGATCCCCGCCGGATCGTCGGAACAGCAACCGCTCGCGACGTCGCACCAGCGGCGTCGAAGGCCGCACTCGTACGCCGCGGCCGGACGCTGCGGCCATCGCTCCCGAAGCCCCGGGCAGAGGACGTCGGCTACCTACTCGGCACCGCGCACGGCAGGAAGATCTGGGCCTCCGTCGAGGACTCGATGCTCGTCGTCGGCCCACCGCGCTCCGGCAAGGGCCTGCACCTCGTCATCAATGCGATCCTCGATGCGCCCGGTGCCGTGGTCACCACGTCGACCCGTCCCGACAACCTCACCGCGACCATCGACGTACGCCGCGAACGCGGGCCTGTCGCAGTCTTCGACCCGCAGCGGCTGACGGGCGAGCTTCAGCTGTCGGGCCGCCTACGTTGGTCACCGGTCCGGGGATGCCAAGACCCCCTGACCGCGATGATTCGAGCGACGGGGCTGGCGTCGTCGACCGGGCTGTCGTCCGGCGGCGTCGAGTCCGGCGGGTTCTGGGAGGGCAAGACCCGGGCGGCGCTCCAGGCGCTACTGCACGCCGCTGCGTTGGAAGGACTCGCGACCCGGGCACTGTTCGAGTGGTCGCTCTCCCCCGCCGCGGCCGCCGATGCCGTCGGCATCCTGGCGAGTCGGTCAGAAGCAGCGACCGGGTGGGCCGAGTCGCTCGACTCGATGATCAACGCGGACCCGCGCACCCGGGACTCGATCTGGATGGGCGTCTCGCAAGCGCTCGGCTGTCTGGCCGACCCGCGCGTGCTCGACTCCGTCAGCCCCGCGGCAGGCGAGGAGTTCGATCCGCGTCGGTTCCTCGAATCCGACGGCACCCTGTACCTGCTGGCGACCGGAGCCGGCGCTGGCGCGTCGTGGGCCCTCGTCGCCGCCTTCATCGAAGACATCGCCGAGACCGCCAGGCACCTCGCCGCCGGATCGCCGGGCGCCCGTCTTGATCCGCCGCTGTTACTCGCACTCGACGAGATCGGCAACCTCTCTCCCCTGCCGTCGCTGCCCGTGCTCATGGCCGAGGGCGGCGGCACCGGAATCACGACGATGCCCGTCCTGCAATCCCTCTCGCAGGCCCGCGACCGTTGGGGCGATCACGCCGCCAGCGCGATCTGGGACGCGTCGATCGTCAAGGTCATCCTCGGCGGCTCTTCTGCGACCAAGGATCTCCAGGAGTTGTCGACTCTGATCGGTGAGCGCGACGAGATCAGCGACACGGTCAGCATCGGCGACTACGGCTCGCGGTCACTGCAGCGCTCAACGCGGCGGGTCGCAGTCATGCCTCCCGAGCGGCTTCGGACTCTGCCCTTCGGCACCGGGCTCGTCCTGTTGCGCAGCTCCCCGCCGATCGTCACGACGCTCCGACAGTGGACCAGCCGATGATCCACGCGTTGACCGGCACTTCGCTGGGCGGCAATCCTCTGGAGATGAAGGCGCTCGGCGAGCGGTTGGGGCAAAATGGCGCGGTGGGATACAACAGCTACGAGGTCCGTGGGTCGGAGGTCTACCCGACCGTCTCGGACGACTTCGACGACTTTCTGCCGAAGTTCGAGATCCGCGGAACCGAGGTCTATCCGACCACGTTCAACGACCGGGATGACTACGGCCTGCCCATGTTTGAGATCCGCGACGGATATGCGTACCCCACCTCCTTCAACGATCACGACGACTTCGGATTCGAAGTTGCCCAAGAGGCTGATGCCGACGGCGATGGCAGCGACGACGCCCATGGATCCCCGACCGCCTCTTCCGATGCGACCCTCGGTGATTTGGCGGCTCTTGCCGCGGTAGGGATCGGGCTGTTTGCTGGGGCGAAGGCTTACTCCCACGTCAAAGAGCGACGACGGAGGGCTGGGCAGGCGACGGCTTCCTACGCCCAGGTTCCGAACCCCTCAACTCACACGGCTCCGGCTGGCTGGTACCCGACGCACGTCGGACCGCGGTATTGGGACGGCACCGCATGGGCCGAAGCCAGTGATGCTGGTGTCTTTCCCGGCATTCCGTCCGGCTTCGGCGTGCCGGGCGCTGTCGCAGCGCCACGGAAGCAGGCACTTGTCACCATCGCGTGGGTTATTGCCCTGATGACGTTCGGTTACATGCTGCCTTGGGCGGTCGCGGTGACGCGCCGGTCTGCTAACGCGACGAAGGTGGGACTTGTTTCCTTCTTCCTCGCATGGACGGTAGTCGGCTGGATCGTTGCGCTCGTCATGGCTTGCACGGGGCGACCGAGAGCAATGCAGGTTCGATACCCGGCGTGAAGTCGTAGCTCTGCGCCGGACGGCTTGCATCTTCGCTGAGGGGGGCGGCGGGGCGCGTGGATCGCTGCACAGGTACGCAACATCTGCTCGCTGGTTCACGATCGCTGGTTCCCTGCGCCCTTTGACCTCTTGTGCACACCTAACTCGCAGGAGCGGCCTCATCCCGCGGCCGCGTGAGTTCGGGAGTCACGATGTCCATCCCCACCCAGATGAGTCTGGCCGGCTTCATCGCCAGCGACCCTGACCTGCACTTCACGAGCGCCGGCGCCGAGTACC
>JASGGG010000158.1:0-5057 GCA_047605165.1 Nocardioidaceae bacterium | reverse complement strand
TTCTCGGCGTACTCCTCGAAGTGGGTCCGGTACATCTCGTAGCGCGAATAGGGCACAACTCTCTCCTTCGATGGGTGTGACTTGGGGGTGCTAGTCGAGGTCGACGACCAGGACCGTGGAGACGTGCGCCCGGACCTTGTCCCGGGCGCTGGTGTGGATCGGGTGGTGGTGGTAAGCGGTGCGGGAGTCGGCGTCGTCGAACTCGAAGACCGACACGTGGGTATAGGGGGAGGTGGCCTCGCCGACCGGGGTCGCCGAGCCCGCAGCGCTCAGGCACCGCACCCCCGGGATCGCCAGGAACGAGCGGTGCGCCGCGCGGACCACGGCGGCATCGGCCTCCGAGTCGATGCCCATCAGCACCAGCCTGCGCGGACGTCGCTCGACGCTCATCGCGGCTTGGCCAGGAAGCCGACCTTCTGCTCCAGGACGTCGAGTTCGAAGCCTGCCGTCTTCATGACCGAGTCGCGCGAACGCTCGACCCGGGCACGGACGCCGGCCAGGTCGTGGTCGACCAGACGGTGCGACCACTTCCGGACCCGGCCGTCGACGAAGACCGCCTCGACGTTGCGGGTGTCGGCACCGGTGACGACGGTCCCGACCGCGTTGTTGAGCGGCAGGGTGTTCCAGTCGTCGGCCGTGATCATGATCAGATCGGCGCGCTTGCCCGGGGTCAGGGTGCCGGTCTTGTCGAAGGTACCGTTGAATCGGGCACCCTCGATCGTGGCCATCTCCAGCACGTCGCGGTTGGTGAGCGCGGCAGGGTGGTCGCTCTCCCCCTGGTGCCGGCGGGCGAAGACCATCATGCGCTGGATGTTGAGCAGCGTGCGCATCTGGGTGAACATGTCCGGGCTGAGGACGGCCTCGACGTCGACGCTGAGGCTCGGCCGGATCCCGACGTCGAGGGCCTTCTGCACCGACGGCACGGAGTCCCAGATTCCGATGGTGGCGTCCGACGTGGTCGGGATGGAGACCGAGACGCCATGGTCCGCGATCGCCCGCCACGCCTCCGCGGAGATGTCGAGGCAGTGGATCAGGGCGACGTTCTCGTCGAGGAGACCGGCCCTGGCGAGCTCTAGGACGCGGTCGGAGGCTTCGACACCGGCGATTCCGTCGGAGGTGAGCGGGATGCCCAGCTCACGGGCGTGGCGGACACGTTCGACCCCGAGGGCGATCTGCGGGTTGGCGAACGCGGCCCCGATGGTGCCCATGCGTAGCGTCAGCAGCTGGTCGTCGGAGGGGAAGTAGCGATCGCGCAGCCGGGCGAGGTCGCCGGGCCAGGAGCCGTCGCTCTCCCCCGCGATCGGGCCGCAGGACGTGTGGACGGCGCGGATGCCGGCCGCGGCGAGGGCCTCGATCGCGGCGTCGGAGTGCTCCGGCGTGCGAGGGTTGTGGAAGAAGTCGAGCATCGAGGTGATGCCCGCGTCGAGGGCGCCAAGGGTGGAGATCAGGTTGCCCGCGTAGATGTCCTCGGGCTCGTAGACGGTGCCCAGCCACTCGTTCATGACGACGAGGTAGGCACTGTTGTTGTCGCAGTCCGGGATCAGCCGGCGGAACTGGCCCTGCCAGCAGTGCCGGTGAGTGTCCTGGAAGCCGGGCAGCACGATCCTTCCGCGCGCGTCCACCACGACTGCGTTGCCGGCCTGGCCGTCCAGGTCGGGCCCGACCGCCTCGATGCGGGTGCCCCGGACCAGCACGTCACCCTGGGCGAAGTCCCCGACGCCAGGATCGAGGGAGAGCACCGTGCCGCCCTTGAAGAGGATCGCCCGGTCGTCCTCGGAGCGCGCCTTGAGCTGGGCGAGCGTCTGCTCGCCGGTGTGGTCGGCCACGTCTCCCCCTCCTGTCGGTGGTGCGCCGACGTGCTCGGTCGGAGCGCCGTTCACTGCGGCACGTCCTGCCAGTTGCGCTCGGTGCGCGGCGGCATCCAGCCGCCGGTGTGGCCGCCGACCTTGGCAAAGAGTCGGTCGCGGCTCTCGGCGGCCTTCGAGGCCAGGTCCCGCAGGTCCACGCCGACCAGGCGGCCGTGCCTCTTGACGAACGTGCCGGCCACCATCACATCCGACACGTTGCCGGGATGAGCGCCCATCACGACCGAGCCCGCGGCGTACGTCATCGGCATGAGGTTGGGCGCGACGGTGTCGATGGCGACGATGTCGGCCTGCTTGCCGACCTCGAGGCTGCCAGTGATCTCGTCGAGTCCGTTGCCGCGGGCGCCGGCGAGGGTGCCGAACTCCAGGACGTCGTGAGTGGTGGCGGGCACGCGGTCTGAGTCGCCGCCCTGCTCGATGAGGCGTCGGTGCGCGTCGCCGCGGACCGAGGAGAGGGCGGCGCGCATGATGGAGAAGAGGTCGCCGCTGACGTTGACGCAGGTGTCGACGGAGAGGGCGGGCACCATGCCACGCTCGAGACAGCGCTCGATCGCGGGGTGTCCGTGGCCCATGTGCTGCTCGAGCTCGGTCGCGGAGGAGATCGTGCCGCCCGTGTCACGGATCAGGTCGAATTCGGCGTCGGAGACCGAGTTGCAGTGCACCCAGGTGACGGTGGAGCCGTCGACGCCGGCCCCCAGCATCATCTTGATCGGGCCCATGTGACCCCAGCTGCCGTTGCCGACGTGCACGCAGCTGCGCAGCTCGAGGTCTGCGGCGAGCCTGGCCTCCTGCTCGACGACGCTCATCGGCGAACACTCCGGGCCACGAGCGGCGAGACCGAGCGTCAGCAACTGGTCGCTGCTGGAGTAGTACTGCTCGCGCAGCCGGTAGATGTCGTCCGACGGGGCCTCGATGCTCGCCCCGACAGCCGGATCGAGGATCTGCGCCCACGTGCTCGACGACTGACCGTACCCGAAGATCACCCGCGCCCCGGAGTCGCGGTGGGCGGCGACCGTGGCGTCGGCATGCTCGGGGCTGTTGACGTTGTGGTTCCAGTCGTAGACCTGGGTCACTCCCGCGTCGAGCGCCTCGGCGAGGCCGACCCGCAGGGAGAGGTAGGTGTCCTCCGGCTCGAAGACCGGGCCCAGGATGCGCCACATGGCGTTCGCGTAGTCCGCCAGGACCCAGTCGGTGCCGGCGTACCGGAAGATCGACTGCCACATGTGGCGGTGGGTGTCGGTGAACCCCGGCACCAGGATGTGATCGCTCATGTCGACGATGTCGGCGTGCTCGGGCGCCACGTCGAGCTGCGGACCGATCGCCTCGATCGTGCCGTCCTCGACCAGGATGTCGCCCACGAACTCGGCGGGGAGGCCGCCGGCGATGGGGACGATCGTCCCTCCGCGAAGAAGTGTGCGACGTGCCATATGTCCTCCTGGGCGTGCTGGCCGTTGCCGGCCACGGCGATGTGTGACGTAAGTCATGTGACATGAACCATAGGGAGGCGCGCGAAACCGTCCCGAAATCCATCTGAGACCTGCCGCCGACCGACCCCGAGCCTGCACCTGCGAGCTGCTCCAGAGATGTTTCGGTCGGTTTTACGCACCCCCGCTGAGAGTGAGAGCTCCCAGATCGGAGGCACCCTTGTCCCACTCCTCACTTGTCCGGGAGCTGCGTGAGCGGCTCAGTGACGAGGTGCTGCTCATCACCGACCCCGACGTGATGGCCGCCTACACCCGTGACCGCGCACCATGGGTCCCGTCCGGGATTCCTGCGGTGATCGCCTCGCCGAGCCATGTCGACGACGTACGCCGGGTGCTGGAGATCGCGGCCGGTCATATGGTGCCGGTCGTGCCGCGAGGCGCCGGGTCGGGACTGTCCGGGGCGGCGAACGCCGTGGACGGCTGCATCGTGCTCTCGACCCACCGGCTGCGCGCGGAACCGGTGGTGCGCCCGGGCGACCAGCTGGCGCACGTGGCCGCCGGCATGATGAACGCCGAGGTGAAGCAGCTAGCCGCGGGACACGGGCTCTTCTATCCACCGGATCCGGCCAGCTCGGCGTTCTGCACGATCGGCGGCAACGTCGCGACGAACGCGGGGGGCCTGTGCTGCGTCAGATACGGGGTGACCCGCGACTGGGTCAAGAAGATCGAGGTCGTGCTGCCAGGTGGTGAGCTCGTCGAGTTCGGCAGCACGACGCCCAAGAGCGTGGTGGGCTACGACCTGGCTGGCCTCGTCGTCGGCTCGGAGGGAACCTTGGGCGTGGTGACCGCTGCCACGCTCGGGCTCAGTCAGGAGAAGCCCGGGCACGCGACGATGGTCGCGTACTTCGATCGACTCTCCGACGTCGGAAGCGCCGTGATCGGCTGCCTGCAGCGACCCAGCCGCCCGGCGCTCCTCGAGGTGCTGGACCAGACCACCCTCCGAGCTGTCGAGTCGCTGCGGCCCATGGGGCTGGTCACCAGCGCCGCGGCGCTGTTGATCATCCAGGTCGTCGATGACGAGCTCAGCCGCAGCGAGCTTGCCGCGTTGGCGTCGGTCTGCGTGGACGCGGGGGCGAGCGAGACGTTCAGTAGCGCCGACCCGGCCGAGGCCGACATGCTCATCGAGGCGCGCAGGCTGGCGTTCGAAGCCCTCGAGCGCCAGGGCATTCCTCTGCTCGAGGACGTGTGCGTCGACGTGACCCGCCTCCCCGAACTGCTCGACCGGATTCAGCAGATCGCCGCTCAGCACGGGGTGACGGTCGGGACCTTCGGCCACGCCGGTGACGGGAATCTGCACCCGATCGTCGTCGTCGAGAACGCATCCGAGGAGGCGAACCTCCGCGGGCTCGCCGCGTTCGAGGCGATCATGGATGTCACCTTGGAGCTCGGCGGCACACTGTCCGGGGAGCATGGCGTCGGTCTGCTCAAGCAGCCGTTCATCGAGCGGGAGCTCGGCCCTCGCACGCTGGAGTTGATGGCCGGCGTCAAGCAGGTCTTCGACCCGCTCTCGATCATGAACCCCGGAAAGTCCATCGGGTCGGTCTCACGCCAACCCGTCGCCTGAGCTCTCTCACTTCTCACCCTGCATGGTGCGCTCGTAGACCCGGGCGCCGGCGATCCACGTGGAGACCACGGTGACGTCGGCGATGCCCGCGGGCTCGGTGGCGAAGGGGTCGCGGTCGTGGACCACGAGGTCGGCGGTCATGCC
>JASGGG010000157.1:0-5081 GCA_047605165.1 Nocardioidaceae bacterium | reverse complement strand
CTTCACCCCGCCGACGCCATGGGCCATCACGATGATCGGTGCAGAGACCTCGGACTCCTGGCCGGCCGGCGCATACAGCCAGGCAGCACAGCTGGTCTCGCCGGACGGGAACGCCACGTCGGCACGCGCCCAAGTGGACTCACTCATTTTGAGCGCTTCTCGCTACGCGGGGTCCCGACGTCCCCGGCGTACGGACGCGAGGTGGCCTCGAGCATGAACGGCTGGAGCACCGCGCGCTGCCGGTCGCTGAAGCCGAGCATCGCGAAACCCAAGTAGAGGCCCGGGGACACGCGACGTACATCGTCGATCAGGTTCACGGCCCCCAAGAACGTCCTGAACGTGCGGTAGTCGAGTTGAAAGGCCGGCCGGCCGTCGATCGCCGAGTCATCGATCCGGGTCGTCATTGGGTCTCGGTAGACCCGCCGACCGATGACGGCCCACCGAAAGATGTTGTAGCCACGGCCGGACGTCTCGTCGATCTGCCGGAACCCCTTGGTCTTCCACAAGTGCAGTCGGTTGCGGACCTTGTAGAGCGCCACCGCATTACGGAAAACGCCTGGCTGCCGCAGCGGGGTGCCGTCGAACTCGCCGACCATCTCGGCCATGGTGGGTGCCTCGAGAGTCCGGAAGAGCTCAACCAGCTCCCCGTGGGAGAGCGCGCGCAGGTCGGCGGCGCGCAGGGTGGTGGGCATGGTGTCTCCTCCGGTTCTGTGGATGTCGACGGGCTTCGCCGCCAGTTCCTTGATGACAATGGTGGGGCGGCGAACTACCCGCTGCTAGGTGTAAAATCGCTCGCGGAATGGCCGCAAGTGGTGTGAAATAGACACCGTGAAGGACAAGTGGCCCCAGCCCTCGCCGGCGGCGCAGGACGTCATTCGGCGCGGCGCCGAGCGGGCGCTGGACCCGCGGGCGGAGTGGCTGGAGGAGTGGAACAATGCCGTTGAGCAGGGTGACGGTACGCCGGCGCCGCTCTCGGACCCCGTGCTGATCGAGGGCTCGCGCAATACCAACCTGGAGAGCCTGTTGCACTGGGCCAGTGCGAACATTCAGCGCCCAGGAGCTCGGGTTCCGGCAAACCTCAGCCAGACAGTCCTTGAGGCCACCCGCGACCTTCTGCGCCGCGACCTTGACGAGACAGCCCTGGAGCTCTGGCGGGTCGGCCAGAACTTCGCCTGGCAGCGTTGGATGGAGCTCTGCTTCGAGTTGACCTCGGACCCCGACGTACTCCACGAGGTCCTCGCCGTGACGTCACGCTCGATCGCCACGTTCATCGACGACACGATCAAGGCGGTGGGGGAGGTCATCAGGCAGGAGCGGCATGAGCTGGCCCAGGGCTCGCACCCGGACCGGCTGACCACGGTCTTGTTGCTGCTCCAGGGTGCCCCAGTTGCCCGGGCGCGAGCGGAGGAACGACTGGGCTACGCGCTCACCGGAAGCCACCTGGCCGCTGTCGTCTGGGCGACCGGCGACGCGACCGGTGAGGACTTGGAGTACGCCGCCGAACAGATCCGGCGTGGAGCCGGCAGCACCCGACGACTCACCGTGTTGGCCACCCGCGCATCACTGTGGCTCTGGGTGCCGGCGAGCCGCATCCCGCCGGCCGGCGATCTTGAGGCCGTCCTCACACGAGTTCCGGACGTACGGATCGCGCTCGGCCAGCCCCGTAGCGACCTCGAAGGGTTCCGGCAGAGCCACCTCGAGGCGTCCACGGTCCAGCAGATGATGGCCCGCCTCGGCACAAAACGACAGGTCGGCACCTACGCCGGCGCCCAACTCATCGCAATGTTGAGCGCCGATGTAAGTCGAGCCGACGAGTTCGTCGCTGACACCCTCGGCGACCTCGCGAGCGCCGAACCCGAACTGAGGGCAACGCTGCGCACCTACCTGGAACAACGCTGCAACGCCGCCCGAACCACCGAAGCCATGTACGCCCACCGCAACACCATCGTGCGCCGAGTCGCGCGCAGCGAGGACCTGCTTCCCGTCCCACTCGAGGAGAACCTCGTCGCCGTCGGTGCTGCACTCCAACTGATGTGGTGGCGCGGCGACGGGACCTGAACTGCGAGTCGAAGCCTCAGAGGCGCTCCCCCATCCAGTGGGTGGCGAGCTCGAGCCACTCGCTGTAGTGACCCATCGCGCAGTGGTCGTCGTCGGGGTAGAGCACGAGCTCTCCTTGGGGCGCCGCCTCCGCGAGGTCGACGGAGTCCTGGGTGCTGATGAGCGTGTCGGTATCGCCGTTGATCACCAGGAGCGGCTGGGTGATCTCGCGGTAGAGATGCTTGATGTCCAACGACTTGAGCCGGGCCCCGAGGCCGGCGAGGCTCTTGACTCCGGTGGTCCTCTTCAGCGTCCAGATCATGATCTCCGGCATTCCGAAGCTGCCCGTGAGACCGAAGCTGCGGTGATACAGCCCGCCGTTGGAGACGACAGCCTTCAGCCGCGGATCACGAGCGGCCATCCGGGTCGACCAGTGGGCGCCGAAGCTGAGGCCCATCATGCCGAGGCGATCGGCGTCGATCCGCGGATGCGCGCAGAGCTGGTCGATGACCGTGCGATAGGCATCTTCGGTCTCGACCGAGAGCGGTCGGACGTACTGGAACGTGCTCGGCATCTCCATCACCACCAACGCGATGCCGCGATCACGGTGCTTCAACGCCGGCACCAGCGCCTCCTGGATGGTGCCCTCGAGCCCGTTCGTGATCAGCATCGTCGGCTGCACCTCGGCCTCCGCGTCGAACACGGCATAGGCCACCGCCTGCTCGCCCTCGATGTCGAGGTCGATGCGCTCGGCGTGCAGACCCAGGGCAGGAGCAAGCGCCATGAGCAGGACGTGGAAGATGCGCTGCGAGTCGGCGTAGGCAACAAGCCGCTGCGGCGACCATCCCGGCCATGCAGCCGCGAAGAGGTGGGTCATCGCCTTGACCAGCTCGTCGACCGCGACCGCCGCAGCTCGCTGGTCCGGGTGCTCCTGACAGAAATCCTCGACGAGGGTCGGGCCGTTCTCCGGGGTCCGATCAGCAAAGACCGTGGCCGCCGGCGCCAGCGCCGCACCCAGTGCAGCGATCGCGTCGTCGGAGCCCATCAGGTCCGCGACGGACGGGCATCCGAGTGCGGCGAGGGCTTCGTCCGCGCGAGTCAGGTGAGCGTCGGCGATGCCTCGCCAATAGGCGGCCCAGCCCTCGTCACGGAACGTCCGGCAGCCATCGAGCTGGCGCTCGAACGTGGTCTTGTCGATGCCGCCCAGGTTGGCGAATCGGTCGACGAACAGCGCTGGGAGGAAGTACCCGACGCCCCTGCGGCGCGCACCGCGCTCGGTCGTGTGGGTCAACGCGGACCAGGTCAGGAACAGCTTCTCGGCAAACGATGGCATGCGGGCACTCCTTGATCGGGGACGGGGAGAACCGTAGGCATCATTCCTTGCTATTGCAATACTTATTGCGTTAGATTCGAATCATGCCAGCCCTTGGACACAGCCAGCGTCCCCAGGGTCGCTCCGCCCGGGTGCGCGAGGCGGTGCTGCGCGCCGCCTTGGAGCTGATCGACTCCGACGCCGGCTCACCGACCCTCTACGACATCGCGGACCGGGCCGGAGTGGCGCCGTCGTCGATCTACCGGCGTTGGGGGACATGGGAGAACGTGCTGGCCGATGCCCTGCTCGAGTCCAGCGAGCTCGCCATCCCAATCCCCGACTCCGGCTCGCTCCGCGCTGACCTGATCACGTTCGCGACCTCGGTGGCCGACTACCTGACGACACCGCGAGGAGCCGGGCTCCTGCGCAACGTCGGCAGCATGCAGCCCTCACCTGAGGTCGCGGCTGCCCTGCAACAGTTCTGGGCGGCCAGGTTCGAGCTGGCGCGGGTCATGGTCGACCGCGCAGTGGAACGCGGAGAGCTCCCCGTCGACATCGATGCCCTGCTGCTGCTCGAACTCGTGATCGCCCCCGTGAACTTCCGACATCTCACGTCGGCCGCGGATCCCCGCGCAGACATCGAGGCGCGCGTCGATCTCCTCTTCGCACGAGTGGGCGGCCGATGACGGCCATGCCGGGCGCCCTGCTGCCCGTCGCACCCTCGTCCTTCCGCGACTTCATGCTGTTCGAGGATCACGTGACGGCAGCCTCGAGGGCCATCGCCCGTCGCTACCTGCCGACCGCGTCCCGGGTCGCCGCGACCTATGAGCTGCTGACCCGACGTACCTTCCCGAAGTTCCGGCCCGCGGCCCTGTGGTACGAGCAGCCGATCTACTACTTCGGCAATCACCTGAACTTCGTCGCCTCCGGTACGCCGATCGCCGCCCCGGCCTACGCCGACTCCCTCGACTACGAGCTCGAGTTGGGCTTCGTGATCGACAAGCCGCTGCTGGACGCCAGCCCCGACGAGGCGACGGCGGCGATCGCCGGCTACGTCGTGCTCAACGACTGCTCCGCCCGCAACGTGCAGGTCCGCGAGATGCGCAGTGGCTTCGGGCCGCAGAAGGCCAAGCACTTCTTGTCCTCGATGTCCTCAGACCTGGTCCCAGCCACATCGATCGACGATCCGCACGACCTCACCGCCAGCGTGAGCCTCAACGGCGTCCTCATCACCACCACGAGCACCCGTCGGCCACAGCACACGATCGCGGAGGCGCTCGCCTTCGCTTCCTGCGGCGTGCAGCTGCATCCCGGCGAGCTCTTCGGCACCGGGACCCTCCCCGGCGGCAGCGGCTTGGAGAACGGCCGCCTGCTCGCCCCGGGCGACGTCCTCGAGCTGACCATCGACCGGATCGGCACGATCCGACACACCATCACCGCCCCCGGAGGCACGCCTTGATGAAGATCGATCGCATCACCAGAAACGTCCATCTGGTCACGGGCACGAACGTCAACTGGGCACTCGTCACCGACGCAGACGCCGTGACGGTCGTCGACGCCGGCTACCCCAACGACGGGAGCGCCTTGATCGAGTCCATCGGCGCGATCGGCCGCAAGGTCGAGGACGTCGTCGCGCTGGTCCTCACACACGCCCATCTGGACCACATGGGTGGCATCCCAGCCCTCCTCGCCCGGACGCAGGTGCCCGTCCACACCGGGACCGTCGAGGTCG
>JASGGG010000156.1:0-5103 GCA_047605165.1 Nocardioidaceae bacterium | reverse complement strand
AGCCAGTCCTACTGGGACCGCACGCCCTACGTCGAGGTCGACGACGAGACCGGGAGGACGTCGTACGTCGAGCACCACCGCACCCTGCAGGACTGGGTCGCCCTGCTCGCCGGTGCCGGCTTCCGGATCACCCACCTGGTCGAGCCGGAGTGGCCGGCCGGCCACGAGCGGGTCTGGGGCGGCTGGTCGCAGCTGCGCGGCCGGCTCACCCCCGGCACCGCGATCTTCGGCGCCGACCTGCCGCGCTGACCCCCTGGCGAGCCGGCCCGGGGTGGCGGCTGCGCCAGTAGGCTGGCTCTCCGTGACCGCCACGCTCGACCCGGCACCCTCCTCCCGGCTGCGCACGCTGCTCTCGGGGAGCGGGGTCATCGCCGTCGCGATCGTGCTCATGAGCGTGGCGACCTACGCCTTCCAGATGGTCGCCGCGCGCCTGCTGGGGCCCGAGCAGTACGGCGGCACCGCCAGCCTGCTCGCGACGCTGCTCGTCGTCAGCGTGCTGCAGCTCGGCCTGCAGGCCACCGCGGCCCGGCGCATCGCCGCCGAGCCGGCCGACGTCGGTCGCGTCGAGCGCGGGATCCTCACCATCGCCTACCGCGGCTCGCTGCTGCTCGCCGGCGTCCTGCTGCTGCTCTCCCCCGCGGTCGAGCGGCTGCTGCGGCTCGACAGCGTCTACCCCGCGCTGCTGCTCGCCGTCGGCACCGTCCCCATGACGGTCATGGGCGCCCAGGCCGGCATCCTGCAGGGTGAGCGACGCTGGGGCCCGCTCGCGCTCGTCTACCTCGCCGCCGGCGTGCCGCGGCTGCTCGTCGGCATCGTCGCCATGCTCATCCGTCCGACCGAGGGCGCCGCGATGGCGGCCGTCGCGCTGGGCTGGTTCGCGCCGGTCGCGGTCGGCTGGTGGGCCCTGCGGCGCTCGCCGGTCCGCACCGCGCACGGAGAGGGCGACCACCGCGAGATGCTGCGCGAGACCTGGCGCGCCAGCATGGCGCTGCTGGCCTTCTTCGCGCTCTCCAACGCCGACATCGTGCTCTCCCGCCACGTGCTCAGCGACCGCGACTCCGGCTTGTACGCCGGCGGCCTGATCCTCGCCAAGGCGGTGCTGTTCCTGCCGCAGTTCGTGGCAGTGGTGGCCTTCCCCGCGATGTCGACGGCGTCGGAGCGGCGCCGGGCACTGCTGCGCAGCCTCGCCATGGTGGCCACGTGCGGCGTGGTCTGCGTGGCCGGCGCGATCCTGCTCAAACCCGTCGCGATGGTCTTCATCGGCGGCGACGACTACGCCGCCATCGAGGGCCGGCTGTGGCTCTTCGCGGTGCTGGGCACGCTGCTCTCGGCGCTGCAGCTGCTGGTCTACTCGGTGCTGGCCCGGCAGAGTCGCTGGTCGGCGTACCTGCTGTGGGCCGGCGTCCTCCTCGTCGTGGCCGGCGGCCTGCGGGTGGACAGCCTGTCCGCCCTGCTCACCCTGGTCACGGCGGTGGACGCCGGGCTGCTCGTGGTCCTGCTCGGCCTGAGCCTGTGGCGGATGCGCGACGACCCCCGCTGAGAGTCAGCCCCAGAAGGCTGTGCAGTCGGCGCCGGCCTGGCCGGTGACGGTGACGCCGGTGGCGGTCCAGGTCGCCTCGACGCACTGGGTGACGCCGAGGAAGGACACGGGATAGCGGACGGTGACGTCGTCACCCTCGGCCCGGGTGCCGTCGGCGTAGAGGTCGCCCACCCTGAAGGCGCGTTCGCCGGCCGTGCCCTGTCTCGTCCATTGCTCGTAGTCCGCGAGGGTCTTGCCGCTGAACTGCTCCCGGACGGTGGTGACCTCGTCGTCGAGATGACGGTGGGCCAGTGGTGGGATCGCAGCGACGAGTACGACGGCCACGACCGTGAGCCCGGACAGGGCCAGGATGCGTTGCCGCCGGGCCTGACGATCGGCGACCGCCAGGACGGCCACGCCGACGGCGGTGCCGACGAACGCGCCGAGGCCGTTGGCGAGCAGATCCGAGAGGTCGGCCATGCCCAGCCCGAGGAGACCCTGGAGGAACTCCGTGACCGCCGAGAGCGCCACCAGAGCGGTGAAGGTGGCGAGCGGGCGACGAAGCAACAGCGCCAACGCGATCGCGGCCGGGACGAACAGGGCCACGTTGAGCGAGATCTCCTCCTCGTGACCCACACCCGCGCCGAACCGCTGCCAGCCGCCGGGGGTCCAGTGGACCGCCTCGTGGAGCGAGAGCGTCCGGGGCCAGCCGTAGCGCGCCAGGGTGAGACTGAGAATGAGCGTGACGGTCAAAGCGGTGACGGCGACCGCCAGCGTCCGGCGTGGACCAGAGTCGCGCCTGGCGCGATAACAGGCGGTCACCACCGCAGCCACGACCACCGCGAGCAGCGCCGACCCGAGCGCGCCGTTACGCCAGATGTAGGCGATCACGAGGGCGTCTCGGCTGCGTCGGCGTCCTGGACGGAGGGCGAGGCGCAGTTCACTGGGCGCCTTGGCAATTCAAGCGAACGTCACGTTTCATGAGTCTTAGATTCCCTTCCAGTGCGGTATTGAGCACCTTGTTGAAGTAGGGACGGTCCGGGGGAATCACGTCGGCTTGGTACATGTGCTTGTCGCGAATTGTGACCAGCTGCCTCCGCGCGACACCCGCGGCATCCGAGGAAGGCTCGGCCTGAATCAGTGCAGACTCCCAGGAGCAGTACCAGTAGTGGTCGGCACGGCTTGTGCCGTAACCGATCTGGTACAGCATCCCGCGGCCATCCGGACCGGTGGTCGCGAACGCTACCGAGGCGGGCCACCCCGTGCCTGGTGCCAGCGTCAGGGTCTTCTCTTCGGCTTGGTACTCGCCGACTGCTGCTGAAGGGGAGATGGCTGCCAGCTGGCTGGAACTCTCCTGAGTGCGTCCGCACCCAGCAACCTTCGTGGTCGCCGCGACCGCGACGACCACGAAGGTGATTCTGCTGGGGAGGTTCATTCCTCAGTACGTCTCGCTGCCGTCGAAGCTGTAGTTGTCCTGGTGACCGCTGACCTCCAGCCTGAAGGAGTTCACAAACTCAGTTCCCTTCGTTCCACCCGAGTAGAGAGTCTGGGTGGTGTCCGGCGGCGCGTAAACCACGGAGCCAAGCCTCTTACCGGTGTTGTAGTTAAGAACCCTGAACGCGAGCCCCTTGCTGGGCAAAGTGGTGAACGACACCTTGATGCTGGTGCCGGCCATCGTACGGACGTTGCTGGAGGTGAACCAGCTCCCGTCCTCGTAGGCGGTTCCGGTGATCGGGTGAGCCGACGCGGCAGCGTAAGCCGCTACGGGAGCGAACACGACCACTGCCGCGACGGCGGCGACGCCACCGGCCAATGCTGTCTTCTTCATGTGTCCATGACCTTTCTACAGACCCTCGTATGAGGCGGGCCAGGCGGCCTCGCCCAGGATGTGTCGGAAGCGGGCAGGTTGTTATGGGTGCGAGACCCGCAGCCCGTCCGCGAACAAGGATTCGAGCAAGCCGTAACGTTGCGATTGCTGCCGGAAACATCACCACTGCGCAGGTCTTGGCTGGGCATGCGCACAGTGCGGGAGGTGAATCGTTGCGCGAGACCAAGCGCAAGAAGGCCGATGAGATCAGTGCCGTCCCCACTGAGCCTGATGTAAGTCGCTTCACTGCCTTCTACCAGGAGCACTACGGGTTGGTGCTCACCGTGGCGGAGCACCGCCTGTCCTCACTCCACGATGCCGAGGAGATCACATCAGAAACCTTCCGCGTCGCCCTCCAACATCACCAGGAGGGCCAGGAGCTGACGGTCCCGTGGCTCTACGGCGTCGTCCGCAACCTGGTCGGTAACGAGTACCGGAGACGCACACGCCAGGCGGCGCTTCACAACCGACTCCTTGCCGAGCAAGATCCCGAACCGTCGGCAGAGACGCTATCCGCGTTCGAAGAGATCGAGGAGGACTCCTGGTTGGTTCGGCTGGCGCTTGCCAGCCTTCCTGAAGCACAGCAAGAGATCTTGAAGATGGTCTATTGGGACGAACTGAGCATGTCAGAGACTGCCGCGATCTTGACGTGCGGCGAAGGCACCGTTCGCGCGCGTCTGTTCCGCGCCCGACGGGCACTGGCCCGTGCACTTGGCCACATCGAGAAGCACAAACCACAGGCAGTGACTGGTAGGTCGGAGGGAGTGAGGTCGCGTGGGAGGCGATGACAGGCCCAGCAACACGTCGAACGAGATCGTCGACCGTCTGCGGGCTGCCAAACCAGGGGAAAGTCAACGCAACGAGAAGCTCTCGCAGCGGGCGCTGAGCGAGCTTGTCGAGCTGCAGTCAATCCACGCGGGGACAACTGGCTCGACTACGGTCACCGGAGGCAACCGTGTCGCTCTCCGGGCTCCGCGCCACCGGCGGCGGTTCCGCGGTCTGCCCTCCCTGGCGACCACGATCGCTGCCTGCGTCGCGGGAATCCTGGTATGGGCAAACACGCATCCTGCTCCCGCTGCCGCACTGACGCCGCCGTCTCTCGACGTTCGTCCTATGCAAGGCACCGCGAAAGGGATGCTGATGGAAGCAAGTTCATTGCGCGCCGCCGACGAGGAGAGCCACGCCGGCTCGATCAATATCGGAGTGATCCGAAGCCAGCAATGGGCCTTGAACACCTCGATCGCCGACGACGGCACCATTGCGTCCTCGGCAGCCGAGCCCGAGACCCGTGCGCTCACCTTCCAGTCCAACGGCGCGGTCGAACTCGTCGTTCGCGCTGGCGCACCGTTCGCGAACGAGCCCACCGACGGGCTGTCGGCCCCAGGGTCGCTGCTCGACCGGGAGATCTACGAACCCGGACAGTTCGACAATCCCTACCCGAACCCGCCCCCGACCGATCCCAGCGAGATCGGCGCCTACCTCGCCCAGTCGATCGGCATCACGAAGCCCACGGCCGGAGACTATCTGCGCGGCATTGACGATCTCCTCAACAACCGGCTCTTGAACGCCGCCGAGGAAGCAGCCGTCCTGCAGTTCCTCGCCACTCTGAAGGGCCTCAAACTCGCCGGCGCCGTGACCGACCGCCTAGACCGCAACGGCATCGCCTACATCGCCACCGACCGCCGGCCGGGAGAGTACGAAGACATGCTCATCGTCT
>JASGGG010000155.1:0-5163 GCA_047605165.1 Nocardioidaceae bacterium | reverse complement strand
GCGGGCGGCCGGTGTCGTTCGTTCCCCGGTGTCGTTCGTTCCCCGGCGTCCATCGCCCGGTCTCCCGCTCGGCCCCTGCCGGGAGGCCCTCAGAACACGCTCACCAGGGACTCACAGAGGGCTCACAACGACGTGCCCGAGCGTTGTCGACATGAGATCCCGCAACCGAGTGGCCCGACTCACCTTCCGCGCGATCGGCACCCACAACGAACTCGTCGTCACCCACCCCGCCGACCTGCCCGCGAGCACGGCCTACGTCAGCGACTACCTCGCGGCGCTGGACCGTGCGGTGTCGCGGTTCCAGCCCGCCTCCGAGCTCAGCGAGCTGGCCCGGCTGGCGCGGCGCGCGCCCGCCACTCTGATGCTCTCCGACCTGTGCGCCGACCATCTCGAGGCGGCCCTGCGCGCCGCGCAGCGCACCGACGGCCTCGTCGACCCCACCGTGGGGGCGGCCGTCCTCGCCCAGGGGTACGACGCCGACCTGGCCGAGGTGCTCGCCCGCGACGTGACCCGGGCCCGCCGGGCCGCGGTCCCCGGCTGGCAGCAGGTCCAGCTCCGCGGCAACCGGGTCAGCGTGCCGGCCGGCACCGTGCTCGACCTCGGCGTCACCTCGAAGGCCTACGCGGCCGACGTACTCGCCCGGCGGCTGGCCGCCCTCATCGGCGACCCCGGCTCGGGCTTCCTGGTCGACCTCGGCGGCGACATCGCCGTGGCGGGCACGCCGCCGGAGGAGGGCTGGCGCGTCGCGGTGCGGGACCACGCCGACCGCACCCGGCAGCTCGTCTCCATCACCGAGGGCGCGGTCACCACCTCCTCCAGCCGGCCCGCCTGGCAGACCGACCAGGGCCCGCGCCATCACGTCGTCGACCCGCGCACCGGGATCAGCGCCGAGACCTGCTGGGCGCAGGTCACCTGCGCGGCCGCCAGCGCGGTGGACGCCAACGCCGCCTCGACCGCCGCGCTCATCCTCGGTGACGACGCCCCCCGGTGGCTGGAGAGCCGGGGCATCCCGGCCCGGCTGGAGGCGCACGACGGTCACGTGGTGCGCGTGTGCGGCTGGCCGGTGCACGCTCCGCGGGCCCGGCAGCGCGCCGCCTGAGCGGCCAGTGCCCAGGGGCTGGGCGATACAGGGGTGCGTCCCCGGGGACGGCGTCGAGCCGGCGATCCTGCCCGGGCCGACCCACGACCTGATGATCGAGCCGGGCCGGGAGCAGGCCACGGCGACCGGGAGGCTGACCCGAGATGGCGACGGGGACGCGCCGCCGAAGCGGAGCGTCCCCTCGAGCGAGCGCGGAAGTCAGTGCTCGTCGTAGTGGTCCGCGTGGAGTGCGTGCTTGTGGCCGTCGTGCAGGTAGTCGACGTGATCGCCGTGCTCGACTGCCTCATGGCCGCAGTCCGAGCCGTGCGTGTGCTCCGCGAGAGTGTGCTCGGCATGAGCGTCGGTGATGGTCATGATCCCTGTTCCTTCCGTAGTGAATCCGCGACCGCCGCGGCCGCGGCGGGCTCTTGGACGTGCGCGAGCGCGTCGGCGATGAGGTGCGAGACATGCACGTCGGCCAGCTCGTAGGTGACCTCCTTACCCCTGCGGGTCGCGGCCACCAGGCCGACCTGCCGCAACGAGCGGAGGTACTGGGAGACCAACGGCTGCGACATTCCCGTCGCCTCCGCCAGCGCACCCACGGTCCTCGGCTCCTCGCCGACGATCCGCAGCAACCAGAGCCTCGACTCGTTGCCGAGCACCTTGAACAGCTGCACCGCATCGGCAAGCCCCGGTTCTCCGCGCACGGAACCACTTCATCACACATATAAATATATTGCAATATAACCATACCTTCGGGAGGCGCTCTCGGGCCTTGCCATCGAGGGCACGCCGGATCTTCCGGTCCCAGGGGTACGACGGTGAGCCGTCGACGTATCAGGCGACCGTCGCGACGCTGGCACCGCGGCCGCACCTGGGCGTCAACGAGGCGGTCGCCTACGCGGTGCGCGGCACCGCCCTCTACGAACCACTCATCCTTGCCCTGCGCCGATTGGTCCGCCACCATCTCCTGACCCAGCGCCGCCAGCCGCGTCGATGACTCGCGTCGCTTCGGGGTCAAGCTCGCGAGACAGCGCCCGAGCTGTCGATGCCAGAGCGCGTGGGGGCGATCACCGATCGCCCCCACGCGCTACGACACCTGGCGCTCGATCGCGATCTTCTCTCGCTTCTCTCGCCGACGACCATGGCCGGCCCGGGCGTGGTCATCAACCAGTTGCCCAGTTCATCGAATGCACCGAGGCGGACAACGTGATCCGCCGCTTGACATGCCGCGCTGTCGACATCGCAGAGGGCTGACGAAGGACTGCCCCGCAGGTCACAGGCGTCGCACCAGCCACACTGGCAAGAATGCCTTACCGACCCTCGACAAGCGACATGATCTTTCTGCGGTGCGACAGAAAGGCGAGCGAAAGAACCAACGGTGCTAGCGGCGCACGCAATATACCCGGAGTTCCTTGGCGTTTTCTGCGTGGGCGCATGGCCTGCCGCGGCGTTTTCAGCGCGAAGCGCCCGAGATGTTGGACTCCCTGCTTGGCTTAATATTCCGTTCACGGGGCGCGTGATCGTCCGAAACAGCCCGCCATCGCAATGGTGTGAGAAGGCGAGCAGCCTGCGGCGATTCGACCAAGGCTCGCCGGGCCTCTCGACACCGATGTCAACAGCTGCGTCGACCGCGCATTGCTGCGCCCCGAACAGACCCAAGGAGAATCCGCCATGTCACCTCCCGTCGCGACCACTCCCCGGCCCGCCTCGTACCGCCCGAAGTCGAGCGGCGGGCGCCAGGATGCGATGTGGCTGTCCGGGCGCACCGCAGATCCCGCTTGGGAGTACTTCGACGTCCGCGGAACCTTCGGGATGGGCGTTGGCGAACAGGCCGCTAGGGCCTACGCGGCCATCGAAGTGGAACTGGCACGAGGCAGCCAGTCATTCGCCGACGTGACCTCTGTGACCGAGTACGTTCCGATGGGGTCGCTCCGCCGCTACGGGGAGATCGAAGACGCCAGAGTCGAGGCGCTTGGCGGCCGAGCCGTGCCGGTCCGCACAAAGGTCGTGGACCGACTGCTCCACAGCGGTGCGGCCGTCGAGATCGAGGTCAGCGCGCATCCGGGAGCGGTCGTCTCCGGCGGCGATCCCTCACGCTGGCACCGCTCGACAGTGTCGGACACCGACGAGCTCGTGACCCTGCCGACGCTGCTGCCGATCGACACAGAGGGCCGGATCGTCGCTGCGGGCTCGCTGGAGGGGCAGTACCGCTACTGCCTGGAAAGGGCGGCCGAACTGCTTCAGCCGCTCGGTCTGTCGCTGGCGAACGTCGTGAAGACTCTTGACTACTCGACGCGCCCCACCCTGGCCGACTATCCCTTCGAACTCCGCAAGGCGATGCTCGGTCCCGTCTATCCGACCGGATTCGGGATCTGCAATGCCGAGATGCACGTGCCGGGCGTCCTGCTGGCCTTGGAGGTCACCGCCAGTCGTCTGCCCGCCGTTCCGGTGAATCCCGGCTGGTCACGCTTCAAGGACCTTGCGTACAACCCCGCCCTGAAGATCGGCCGGCTGCTGCTGCTGTCCGGATTCGTCTCGATGGATCAGGGCCGCGCCTGGCCGCTGCACTACGGCGACGCGGTCGCACAGGCCGAACTCGTCTACGAGAATATCGGCACGGTTCTCGCCGCTGCCGGCGCGACTCCTCGGAATCTCGTCAAAGTCAACGAGTACCTCGTGCCGGAGTCAATCCCCGATTACGCGGAGATGAGTGCGGTTCGCCAGCGATTCCTGGGCGGCGCGGAGCCCGCGATCACCAGTTCGGTCTGCACCAGCATGCAGTGGCCCGTCTTCCTGCTGGAGACGATCTCCACCGCGATCCTCGACGGCTGACAAGACGAGAACCGCAAGCGGGGAGAAGAGCACGGATGCCAAACACCATGCAGTCGCGTCACGGTCACGAGTCCGGGGCTCCCGGTGAGCCGGCCCGAGCCTCGGGGGTGGGCACGGTCACGTCGGTGCGCCAGGTGTACGAACTGCTTCGCAGCGGCATCTTCGACGGCCTCTATGCGGAAGGTTACAAGTTTGACGAGCTGACGATGATGCGCCGCATCCCGTCGACCCGGGCCGCACTCCGGGGCGCGCTCGGCATGCTCGCAGACGAGGGCCTCGTGATTCGGAGGCAGGCCTCGGGCACGGTGGTCGCGCGCGGAATGCTGCCGATCCCGGTGCATCAATTCCTCGGACCGACCGGCGACGGACCCATCCTGCGCGATGTCCAGTACGAGGACCTCAGCTATCGCAAGGTGTCGACGCCCGAGCTCATTCGGCGGGGACTGGGCACCACCGACGACGAGATCGTCTGCTACGAGCGGCTCGTCATCGTCGCCGGGACCCCTGTCGAGCTACGGATGAGCTACTACCCCCTCGTCGACGACACGGAGATCCCGCCCGCCTTCGTGAAGCACTGGGAGGTCATGCCGGACTTCGAGACACGGTTCGCCTCGGCGTTCGGGCACGCGTTCAAACACTCCCACGTCACCATCTCCTCGATCACCGGCGACCAGCGCACCTGCCGCGCTCTCCAAGTCCCCGAGGGCAGTCCACTGCTCATGCGGACACTGCGCCTGATCGATGCCGCCGAGCGCGTTCGCGAGATCGCGTTCTCCTACCACCCGGGCGACCGGGCGACCTTCGTCGCCTGATCGCGGCTCCACCGCGTCCACGCCCGCCGGGCGCAGCACAGAGAGGCATCTGCCGACATGGACAAGCGTCTTCACTTCGGGATCTTCACCTCGTTCACGCAGGGACAGTGGCTCGGCCCCAACGGCACGCCGGACGCCGCATGGGATTGGCCGGACGGCCGCTACTACATCGACATCGTGCGCGCGTTCGAACGCGCCTGCTTCGACTACGTCATCTTCGAGGATTCCCTGATGGTCTCGGACGTCTACCAGGGCACCGCAGAGGTGGATCTGAAGCACGCGCTGCACGCCCCCAAGCAGGATCCTGCCGCACTCGTCGCACTACTCGCCGGCTACACCGAGCACATCGGGCTGGTCCCGACACTGTCCACCAGTTTTTATCCGCCCTACCTGCTCGCACGTCTGGTGTCGACGCTCGACAGCCTCAGCCGGGGTCGC
>JASGGG010000154.1:0-5344 GCA_047605165.1 Nocardioidaceae bacterium | reverse complement strand
CTCAACCCCGCGGTGTCGTCCCCGCCGGCTGCCACCTCCGATGTCGACTGGGCGCTCGTCTCGACACTGCGCGCTCAGGCGTCCGAGCAACTGAGCCAAGCCGTGCAGTCCGGTCGCGCCCGACTCGACAAGGAAGCGCAGCAGGAGCTCGGCCGGTCGATCGTGCTCGATCTCATCGAGTCTGCGATGGCGGAGGCCGTCGACGCCGGGCTCGGTTCGTGGAGTTCCTTGAAGCAACAGGCAACCGCTCAGGCCGTGTTCGACTCCCTCTTCCGCCTCGGCCGCCTCCAGCCGTTGGTCGATGACGACCGGATCGAGAACATCGTCATCGTCGGCCACGACAACGTGCAGCTGGAGCTGATCGACGGGTCGCTCGTTCCCGGCCCCCCGGTCGCGGACTCCGATCAGGAGCTGATCGACTTCCTCGTCTTCCTCGCCTCCCGCAGCGAGGTCAACGCCCGTTCGTTCTCCGAAGCCCAACCCCGGCTTCATCTCCGCCTGGACGGAGGCGCTCGTCTGGCAGCAGCCGCGTGGGTGACCCCGCGGCCCTCAGTCGTGATCCGGCGGCACCGGCTGATGCACGTCACTCAAGGACCTGGTGGCCCGGCGCTGATGACCCCGGTGCTGGCCTCGTTCCTGCGGGCGGCGGTGCGGGCTCGGCGCTCGATCGTGGTGGCCGGCGCCCAGGGTGCGGGCAAGACCACGCTGGTGCGGGCGCTGTGTGCCGAGATCGACGAGTTCGAGGCGCTGGGCACCTTGAGACCGAGTACGAGCTGCATCTGGGCGAGCTGGGCCGGCACCATCGTGCACGCCTGGGAGGCCCGACCCGGCTCTGGTGAGCGGGGACCCGACGGCGGCTGGCCGGTGAGTTCACCCTGGATGAGGCCCTGGTCGACTCCTTCCGGTTCAACCTCTCCCGTCAGATCGTCGGCGAGGTCCGCGGCGGGGAGATCTGGGCGATGATCAAGGCGATGGATCGGGACCCGGTCATCTCCGCCACCCACGCCGCCGACGCGGTCGCCGCGATCCGCAAGGCGTCACCTGCGCCATGGAGGCCGGGCCGCACGTGACCCGCGAGCTGGCCGCGAGCAAGCTGGCCGCCACGGTGGACCTGATCGTCCAGCTCAGCCTCGAGACCACCACCGGCGCCGGGCGCGCTAGCCGCCGCCGTCAGGTGTGCGAGGTGGCCCTGTCCCGGGCAAGCGGGAGACCGGCTACGCCACCACCCACGTCTTCACCCCGGCCCGGACGGAGTGGCGGTCCGCGATCCTGCCCGAGTACCGGGCACTCGCCGCGCACGTCGACCTGGCCGGCTCCTCAATCACGGACCTCGGCTCACGGCGGTTATGGGGGGTATCGGTCGTGACCACAGTCCGCTGGCGGGCGCGCTCCTGGTCGCGGGCGTGCTCGCGGTCATCGCGGGCATGCGACCGGCACCGCCAGCCGCGGCGACCCCTGGGCGGTCGGCTCGCCGGTTGCGGCTCGGTCGGCGGGCCCGGCTGATGCTGTTGGCCGGGGTCGGGGTCGGCCTGGCAGGGTGGGTCGTCGCCGGGTGGGCGCTGGCGCTCGTGCTGGGCCCGGTCGCGGTGGTCGGGTTGCCGGTGCTGTTGTCGGGCTGGCCGTCGGCGACAGATCGTGCGGCTGGAGGCGATGGAGGAGTGGACCCGGTCCCGGCCGTGTCTTGACCGTTGGGGTGGGGCTGGAGCAGGCGCTGGTGGCCACGCTGCGGTCGGCGCCGGCCCCGATCTGGGTGAGGTGCGCGCCTGGTCGCGCGACTTCGGGGCCGCTGGAGACCGAGGCTGCGTTGCGGGCGTTCGCCGACGAGCTGGACGCCTCCACCGGTGACCTGTCGCGGCCGATCTCATCTTGGGCGCGCGGCGCCGCGGCGCCGGGCTGGCCTCGGTGCTGGAAGGGCTCGCGGAGTCGGTGGCCGCCGAGGCCGCGCCCGCCGGCAGGTGGAGGCCGACGGGCCAAGCCACGTTCGACCGCCCGCTGGGTCACAGTCATCAGCGTCACCGTTCTGGTCGTGCTGGCCATCTCCGGGACCTAGTGGCGCGCCCTACCGCAGCCCGTCGGGCAGCTCCTGCTCGTTTCGCTGCTCTCGGCCTACATGCGGTCCTGGTCTGGATGCGGCGGATGGCCAACGGCCGACCGCTGCCGAGGTTCCTCGACGACCCCGACCGTCTCGCGGGGGCGTCGCGGTGACCGGGCTCCAGTACGCGATCCTGGCCGTGGCCTCGGCCTGGGCATCACCCTGCTCGTGGTCCACGCGCTGCCGGCCCACCCGGATCTCGCCGACGCCCTGGACCGGCGAGCCCCCGCCCGTCGGACCGCCCAGCAGGCCGGCGCCGGGTCGAGCGCGGCGGGGCGGCCTGGGGCGCTGCGCGCGCTCCCGTCGGGGTTGTGGGTGCGCACCCAGGCCGCGAGCTCGCGCTGCTGCGGGTGCCGCTGGCCCGGTTCTCAGGGAGAGGAGCCTCGCCGGCCTGGGCCTGGTCATCGCGCCGCTGCTGGTCTGTTTCTCAACCTGCTCGGCCTCGGACTCCCGGTCCGATCCGGCGATGGCCTCCCCGCACTGGCCGCGCTGTTGTTCCTCGTGCCCAACTACAACGCCATCGACGATGCCCGCCAGGCGCGCCTGGAGTTCGCCCGCGCCCTGTCGGCCTACATCGACCTGGTCGCCCTGGACGAACGGCTCCGGACCCCGCCAGGCCATGGAGGCCGCCGCCGCCGTCGGCGACTCGTGGGTCTTCCGCCGCCTGTCGGGGGGCTGACCCATGCTGGTCGGGCCTGCCACCTTGGGACGCCCTGCACACCTTGGCAACAGAGCTCGGACTGCCCGAGCTCGACGACTTCGCCGACATCATGCGCCTTTCGGGCGAGGAAGGTGCCGGCGTGTACGCCACCCTGCGCGCCCGCTCCGCCGCCATGCGCACGGCGATGCTCAACGACGAGATCGCCCAGGCCAACGCCGTCGGCGAACGCATGACCATCCCCGGCTCCTTGCTCGGAGTCATCTTCATGGCCCTGCTCGTCGCCCCATCCCTGCTTCGCATGTTCACGAGCTCGTGACACGGAAGGACACCACCCAGGAGGAACCCCAGATGTTGAAAGCACTCGTCCTGCTGCAGATCGCAGCACTCCACCTCTCCGACGGCCTGCGGAGTCGCCTGCACGCGGCGTCGCGCAGCGAGCGTGGCTCGGTCACCACCGAGCACGTGCTGTGGGCCGTGGCGGTCATCGCGATCGTCGGCATCGTCGTCGCAGCCATCACCAGCTATGTCACGAAGCAGTCCGGCAACATCAAGTAGCCACCGACGGCATGGGCACCGCGGTGAGCGCGGCTCGGTCTCGATCGAACTCGTGATCCTGCTGCCCGCGCTCTTCGCGGTCATGTTCCTGGGGATGCAGGCCGCGCTGTTCTACCACGCCCGCACGACGGCCATCGCGGCCGCGGAGGAAGGCGCCCGCGCCGCCGCCACAGAGCACGGACGGTCCTCGGACGGCGCTGCCGCTGCCAGCGCCTTCATCAGCGAGGCGGGCGGCGACGATGTCCTGACCAACACCTCGACCACCGTCTCCCGCACGGCCACGACGGCGAGGGTGACGGTCACAGGGTTCAGCCTCGGCGTCATCCCCGGCTGGCACGTCCGGATCACCCAGACCGCCACCGAGCCTGTCGAGCGCCTCTCAGATCCCACCGCGGCTGGTGCGCCATGAGGCGCCGCGAGGAGCGTGGGTCGGCGGCGATCGAGGCAGCGATCGGTGTACCGGCCTTCGCGCTATTCGTCGGGCTCATCATCTTCGGCGGACGCACCGCCACCGCCCACGAAGCACTCCAGACCGCGGCATCCGCGGCCGCCCGGTCAGCCTCGCTCGCCCGCGACGGTCGGACTGCGCAGGCGGAGGCACAGGACGCGGCGGCCGCGAGCATCACCAACCAGCACATCCGCTGCACCCAGGTCGACGTCGCCGTCGACACCTCCAACTTCGCCAAGGCCCCCGGGGTCCCCGGAACCGTCGCGGTCACCGTCTCCTGCCGTCTCGACCTGTCGGATCTGGCTGTGCCGGGAGTCCCAGGGTCCAAGGTGCTCAGGAGCACGATGTCCAGCCCCATTGACACCTGGCGCGAGCGATGAACCCGACACCACCGTGCGCGCGCGACGAACGCGGGTCGATCACCGTCTGGCTGGCCTTGAGCAGCTTCGCGATGATCTTCCTTGTTGGTCTCGCGGTCGACCTCGGCGGACAGGTCCACGCCCACGAGCGCGCGCATGACCTGGCAGCCCAAGCCGCCCGCGCCGGCGGCGAGGAGGTCGAGGGTGGCCCGGCAATCCAGGGCAGCGGCCTCAGCATCAGCCCGGCCGCAGCGCGCGCCGCGGCCCAGAGCTACCTCGACCAAGCGGGAGTCAGCGGGACGGTCGCGATCACAGGCGGCAACGCCATCACCGTCACCGTCCATGACGGTTACGACCCGCGCTTCCTCGGGCTGATCGGCATCCACCATCTCGACGTGACCGGCACCGCCTCAGCACATCTCATCCGCACCCTGGGAGGTAGCCAGCAATGAGCACACTCACCACTCGGCTCCGTGGCCTGGCAGCGGCCCTCATGCTAATCGCCTTCATGCTCGGCGTACCCGTGGTGCTCCTCGCCATCCACGCGATCCCCCACGCAGGCGCCTTCTCCTGGTCGCGCCTCACCTCCCCGGACGACGGGACGCTGGCGCTCCAGGTGATCGCGGGCGTGTGCTGGATCGCCTGGGCGATCTTCACCTGCCAGCTCATCGCCTCGATCGTCTCCCGGATCCGCGGCATGCGAGCCCCGCACCTACCCGGACTGGTCGTACCTCAACTCGCCGCAGACCGTCTCGTCGCGGCCGCGGCCCTGCTGTTCGTCGCCGTCCCGACCGTGACCGTGTTCCTCCCCCAGCCCAGAGCGCAGGCCGAGATCACCGCCACTCCGCCACCACGGGTGCCTCCTCCCACCCCTACGCCAGTCGATCACCACACGGCGCCCACGAAGTCCGCACCGGCGAAGCAGGAACCGGCGACCGAGCGCTACACCGTCAAGCGTGGCGACAGCCTCTGGAAGATCGCCGAAGAGCGCCTCGGTGATGGCACGCGATACCTCGAGCTCGTCGACCTCAACGAACCCGTCCTCGGCGGACGGCCCGACTTCCTCGTCCCCGGCACCGTCCTGAAAGTGCCCGTTCCGGAGATCACACCCGAAGAGGCGTACGTCGTCCAGCCCGGCGACACGCTCTCGGAGATCTCCGAAGAGGAACTCGGCGATGCCAGCGCCTATCCCGAGATCTTCGATGCCTCGCGAGCAACGATCCAGCCCG
>JASGGG010000153.1:0-5373 GCA_047605165.1 Nocardioidaceae bacterium | reverse complement strand
CCTTCCGTCATCGGCTCGCGAAAATCCAGGCCGACCTTACCGCGCGCGGACCGCCTGCCCACTTTCGCATCCCGCCGACCTGTGGCCAGCATCACGTCGGTGCGCGACGGCGTCCCCCGGTCGTGTCAGGTGCTTGCGTGCTCCATTGCCTGGGTAACGGCTTCCGCGCGACAGATCCATGTCCGGCATGCCCGGGCTGGATGCCATCGGGCGGGCCGGGTCGGTGCAAGCAGCACCGCGAGCGGCAACGGCCACGGCAGGTGGATCTACTCCTCGACCCCGCAGAGTAGAAGTCGATGAACAACTGCACGGCGGTATGGATGAACTAGAATGACCAACCTCGCTCTTGAGCCGGTTGGTCGAGGGCGTAGCCGCACCCAAGCCTTGGCTGCGCGCTTCAACCAGCAGATCTTTGTCCACGGCGAGGCCTTCAACGCTCCCGACGACGGCTGCGAGCGCCGGCCCGCGGAGACAAGGCGCATGAGGTCCACCGCTGCCCTGAAGCGCGGCGCTCGCCTGCTGCTCTCAGTTAGGTGTGTTCATCGGATCCTCGGCAGGGACGAGCTTCTTGGCGTACGCAAGATCGTCTCGGACCAGTCGGGCAGCGATCTCGGGCGCCCGCGGTCCGACCGCCTCTGAGTATTGGGCGCTCAAGCACAGCGGGCCAGTCCAGCCCATGAGGTCGAGGGTTGCCAGAACCCGAGCCCAGTCCGCCATCCCAGTGGTCGCTTGGCCGAACCACGGCGTGTATGACGACCACCCGTCTGATCGGCGATCGGGACTGCGGCGGTAGTGCGCATTCTTGAGATTGACGACACTCAGTCGCTCCCGCGCCAGCGGAAGCGTGGACCTCGGGTCCTCGCCCGTGAGGGCATCGTGTGCTGCATCCCAGATGAGGCTGAAGTCAGCCGTCGGAAGATCTCGGAGCACGTCCAGCACCCCCACCACCGTCGACACGAAGGGCCCGAAGTGAGGCTGAACGCCGACGCCGACGCCGTACCTTGCGCTCATGTCCGCCACGTCCTTCAGTGTGCGTCGCAGTCCCTCCACGGACGCCCTGTAGCCCTCCGACACTAGCGGCGCCATGATCCTGATCAACGGCACGCCGGCCTCGGCGCACGCGGCAAAACTCGACTCCTCGACCGTCGAAGCGATGCTCACCACCTCGACGTCGCTCCGTCGCAGCTCGTTCACATATCTCGGCAACTGCGCGCGCGCTGTCGCAGGGGTCACATGTGCTCCTGGCCGCACCGCCAGCTCCGCCCCGCTGAAGCCCATGTCGGCCACCAGCGCGCCCAGCTCTCCGGCCGGGAGGTCGGCCCACGGCTTGGTGAAGACCGCCCAGCGACATTCGACGTTCATACGACGACCACGTGCCCCGTGGCGGTGCCGCGGATACGGTCGCCGTCGACTTCGATGCCCAACCCAGCTCCCGTCGGGACGGTCGCAGACCCATCGACTATGTCCAGACCGTCGACATAGAGCTCGGCGAGAAGCTCGGGTCCGTTCAGCTCGGCGGGCAGAGCGAGGTCGTACAGGCTGAACAGGTGCATAGCGGCGGCGAAGCCCACTCCCGTATCCGTCAGCCCGCTCGCCAGAATCTCGATGCCATGTGCCGCGGCCACCGCCGCGGTCCTGGTTGCGGGCCGCAACCCCCCCGCCTTGCAGATCTTCACCACCGCAAGGTCGACACCGCCCAGCGTGGCGGTCCTCGCCAGATCCGCAGCACTGAAGCTGCCCTCGTCAACCGCGATCGGAAGCCGTATCCCGCCGGAGCGCAGCCGCGCCAGAGCACCCCAGTCCGTGCTGGGCACGGGCTGCTCGAGACAGCACACTCCCGGAACATCGCGGATCCGCTCGAGCAACTTGTAGAGCGCGGCTGGTCGATAGGACTGATTCGCGTCGAGCCACAGGGGTTTGCCCTTCGCGCCTGCCGCGGCCGCCCGGAGGGCCGCGACGTCGTGCTCGACGTCACCCGAGATCTTGATCTTGTACGCGTGGTAGTCCGCGCTCTCGGCCATCCGATCGGCAACTTCGCTCGGCGCACCCACGCCGATTGCCGAGGTGAGTGGGATCCGGGAGTGGACCGCACCGCCCAGCAAAGCGCTGATCGGAACGCCCAGTTGACGGCCCACGAGATCGTGCAGCGCCATCTCCACCGCGGCTCGCGCGAACGGAAAGCCGTTCGACACGGACGGGCTGAGCATGCGCGTCGCCGATCGGTGGTAGCGCTCAACCGCGACCGGAAGACTGCCGATCACCAGTCGCGACAGCTGGTGTTCGATCACCGATCGGATAGTGTCGGCGGTCTCGTAGCTCCACGACGGCAGCGCTCGCTGCTCGCCCCAGCCGACCGACCCATCGGTGGCGGTGAGCTTGACGAAGACGACATCGCCTGCCGCCGCGGTGCCGCCCACGACACCGCTGCCGAGCACGAAGGGGCGCCGGAACGGCACAGGCACCACGAAGATCTCGACCCGGTCGACCGCACTGGTCATGCGGCGACCGACCAGCGCAGCGGATCGAGCCAGGCCGGACCCCGGCGCCCGTCGACCAGAAATGCCAGCACGTCCTTGACGACGAATCCAGTGAGGTCTCGGTGACCTTCGAGCGAGTCGCCCGCGATGTGCGGGCTGAGCAAGATGGCGGGACACGTACGTACGGCCTCCGATAGGTCGGACGGTTCCTGGTCGAAGACATCGACGGCCACCCTGAGGCGTCCTGAGAGCGCCTCCGCGACCAGCGCATCCTGATCGACCGCGGCTGCACGTGAGGAGTTTATCGCGACGCCGCCGTTGGGCATCAGCGCCAGTAGCTCGGCAGAGATCATGCCCTCGGTCTCCGGGACGGCAGGAACGTGTACGGAGACGATCTCGCTCGTCATAGCCTCCTCGAGCGAGACCAGCCGTACGCCGAGCGCTGCAGACGCCTCCTGATCGAGATGGGGATCGTAGACACACACGTCGACATCGAACGGGCGCAGCAGACGCAAGAACGCGCGAGCAGTTGACGAGGCACCGATCAGCGAAACTCGGCGCCCGCGCAGCTCTCGACCGCGGACATCGTCGGCTCGCCACCCGCCTGCTCGCATGACCCTGTCATACTCGGGCAGTTGCCTCAGGAGTGACAGACACACAGCCAAGCAGTACTCGCCGACCGTCGCCGCGATCCGCGGCGCCGCCGAAAACACATCGACACGCTCCAGCGCAGCGGGCTCCATGAGGCGCTTCACCGAACCGGCCGCGTGAGCCACCACTCGCGGCCCCCCAACGGCCGCTCCGAGCGATTCCGTCGGCAAGGGCGGCGTCCCCCAACTGGTCACGACCACATCGGCGCCCGCGAGCAGGTTCCGGAGCTCGTTCGGATCGAGGTCCGAACTGCCCCACGCCACGTCAAATCGCTCGTTCAGCAGGGCGCGGGTCGGCTCATCGCAGACCTCGGCGAGACGTGCCGGCGTGATGGCCATAGCAAGGCGTGGCATGGGGCTCCTAGGGTGGGGCGGCGAGGGCGGGAGGTCCCGCACACCGACTTTTATACTAGTCTGCTACAGAACTGGGAAGAGGACGGTGCCACGATGTCTGCTGCAGTTGGTCATGACCCCTACGAGGGCATGCACGCCTACGTGGGCGACATTCACAACCACTGCGGGATCAGTTACGGCCACGGCAGCATCGAGGACGCCTACGCCAACGCCGCTCTGCAGTTGGACTTCGCCAGTGTGACCGGCCACGCCTCGTGGCACGACATGCCGGTGGGCGACCCCCGTCTCGCCGAGGAGGAGACATATCACCGGGAGGGGTTCGAGCGGCTCGCCGGATGCTGGCCACATGTCCAGGAGATCACCGATGCTGCCAACAGGCCCGGCGAGTTCGTCTCCCTGCTCTCCTTCGAGTGGCACAGCATGACCTACGGCGATCACTGCGTCTACTACCGCGGAAGCAGCGGCCCCATCCTCCGAGCCGGGAGCTTGGAAGAGCTGCGGTCGCAGTTGCGAGCTTTGGCCGCTGATGGTCTCCTCGGACTCGCCATCCCTCATCACATCGGGTACCGCAAGGGCTGGCGCGGCATCAACTGGGACGCCTACACCGAGGAGTTCTCTCCTGTCGCCGAGATCATGTCGATGCATGGCTGCGGGGAGTCCGACCGTGCGCCCCGCAACTACCTGCACACGATGGGCCCACGCGATGCCGAAAGCATGGCTTACAGCGGCCTGGAGCGGGGGCATGTGTTCGGTTTCATCGGCTCCACAGACCACCACAGCGCGCACCCAGGTAGTCATGGCTACGGCCGGATGGTCGCGATGGCTCCCGACCTCACGCGCGAGTCGGTGTGGCATGCCATCGAGCAGCGCCGCACCTACGCCATCACCGGCGACCGGATCGACTTGCGATCTGCGGTCAACGGTTACCCAATGGGCGCCATCGCACCGCCTGCGCGGCAGCGACGAATCGATGTTCGGGTGGTCGGCGGTGGCGAGCTCGCCGAGGTCGAGGTCGTCCGCAATGGCACGGTCATCCACACAGAGCGCCCGGCACCAGCTCCTGAGGGAGGCGACTTCAGCGGCGTCCTCGGTCTCGCCGTCGGCTGGGGAAAGGCGGGTCTCAGCACCGACTGGGACGTGGAACTCGCGATCACCGGGGGCTCGATCGAGAGCGTTGAACCGCGCCTACGAGGCGTTGACATCGTCGACCCTCTCAGCGCCCCACCATCAGAATACGCGTTCTCACGCTGGGAGCGGGTGGCAGCCAACCGTGTCCGGTTGCGCACAAGGACGCACGCCAATCCCACTGTGCTGACCGACGCGACGCAGCAGTTGGCACTGCGCATCCGCGGCGATGACAGCACCCTGGTGACTGCGACCATCAACGGCTCGACCGTCAGCCACCGTGTGGGCGAGCTGCGGCGAGGCCCTCGGTCCGGCTACACGGGCGGCTTCGTCAGCCCCGCGTTCCAGTTCCTCGCCGCGATCAGCGATCTGAGACGCTCGTTGAGATTCGAGATGACCGAGGAGCGGGACGCGGACCGGCGCGACTGGTATCACGTGCGGGTGAGGCAGACCAACGACCAATGGGCGTTTGGATCACCGACTTGGGTCTGCGCGGCCCGCTAGCACACCAGCCCCGACCACAGGATGATGGACCTGCGGTCATCGACGACGAAGGGGAGTATCGGTGTCCAACAACGCCATAGGAGCGACCACGCGCGCGGTCTCGGAAGTCAACCAGACCCGCTTGGTTCAGGCACTGCAGGAGAAGGGTCCGATGACCGTTCAGCAGCTGAGGACAGAGACGGGTCTGAGCCTGGCGACGATCCATCGGAGCCTGGAACGTCTCCGCAGCGACCGGCTCGTGGTCGATGCAGGCATGGCCGGAC
>JASGGG010000152.1:0-5424 GCA_047605165.1 Nocardioidaceae bacterium | reverse complement strand
GCCGCGGTCCTTGAACGAACCGGTCGGGTTGTCCCCCTCGACCTTGAGCCAGACCTGTCCGCCGGTGAGCTCCGACAGCCAACGGCTCTCGACCAGCGGAGTACCACCCTCACGCAACGTGATCGTCGGAGTCTCCTCCGGAATCGCAAGCCAGTCGCGATATTCCTCAAGCACACCCATCCATTGGTGAGTGACTCTCCCTGCCATCACTAACCCCGTTCGCTGATCGAGTAGGCGGCGCGGTCTCGATACGTCCCACGTCGCTCGGGAAACTCGACCAACGCGCCGCTGATCGAGTGCCCAGCGAGGAACGAGCCGGGCGTATCGAGATCACCGACTGGGTCTCGATACGGTCCTCGTACCTCGGAGCCACTCGACCATCGGCTGTTCACTCGGCGTCTCCCTCGACCCGCATCACCGAGGAGACGTCACGCACCTGCTCCATCCCACGCAGTGCCTCGACGGTTGCGGAGAGCGCACTGTCCTTGGCGCGGTGCGAGACGACCACGAGTTGGGCATCGTCGCCCCGGCCCTCCTGGCGCACGGTTTGGATGGACACGTCGTGGTCGGCGAACGCGTGGGCCACCGCGGCGAGCACACCCGCCTTGTCGTCCACGTCGATCGCGACGTGATAGCGAGTCTCGGTCTCCCCCATCGGCAGGATCTCCGCCTGTGCGTACGCCGACTCCCCGGATCCGCGTACGTCGGCCAGCCGGTTGCGGGCGACGGTGACGAGATCACCGAGTACGGCACTCGCGGTCGGCGAGCCGCCGGCGCCGGGGCCGTAGAACATCAGCTGACCGGCGGCCTCGCTCTCGACGAAAACCGCGTTGTAGGCCTCACGAACGCTCGCGAGCGGGTGGGACCTCGGGATCATCGCCGGATGGACGCGTGCCGAGACGGCTGGGCCGGAAGGGCCGTCGGTGAGTTCACAGATCGCCAGCAGCTTGAGCACGCTGCCCATCTCGCGCGCGCTGGCGACATCGGCGGCGCTGACCTCCGAGATGCCCTCACGGTAGACGTCACTCGCGGTCACGCGCGTGTGGAACGCCAGGCTGGCCAGGATCGCCGCCTTCGCGGCAGCGTCGAATCCCTCGACGTCGGCGGTCGGGTCGGCCTCCGCGTACCCGAGGCCCTGTGCCTCCTCCAGCGCCTCGGAGAAGCCGACACCGCTGCTGTCCATCCTGTCGAGGATGAAGTTCGTGGTGCCGTTGACGATGCCGAGCACCCGTCGCACCCGATCGCCCGCCAGTGACTCCCGCAGGGGGCGCAGGATCGGGATGGCGCCGGCGACGGCGGCCTCGAAGTAAAGGTCTCGGTTGGCCTTCTCGGCGGCCGCGAAGAGTGTCGAGCCGTCCTCGGCGAGTAGTGCCTTGTTGGCGGTGACCACCGACGCGCCGCTCTCCAGCGCCGACAGGATCAGCGTACGAGCCGGCTCGATGCCCCCGATCACCTCGATCACGACGTCGACGCCGCCGGCGACCAGTCCCTGGGCGTCGGTCGTGAGCAGCCCGGCGGGCACGTCGGTGTCGCGCTCCAGCTCAGGACGGCGTACCGCGACGCCGACCAGCTCCAGTCGTGCGCCGACGCGAGCGGCCAGGTCGTCTGCCTGCTCGTGCAACAGCCGCACCACCTGCGAGCCGACCGAGCCACAACCCAACAAGGCGACCTTGACAACGTCGTTCATGCGGCAACTCCTACGCGGCAGCCGCCGGCCCAGCGGTGGCCCCTACGGCCCAGACCCAACCCGTCCCTGCCACTCGACAGCTCCGCGACGCCGTCAGCGCGCGGAAAGTCACCAACCCCTATTGGCTCGCTCCGCTCGCAGGGCTTCACAGTGTTACTCACCGGGTTACTCACCGGACCATCCTCCAACGTCGGTCGCCAGCAGGTCGTCCTCGGTCTCCCGGCGTACCACGACCCGAGACGCGCCGTCGCGCACCGCGACGACCGGCGGACGCAGCGCGTGGTTGTAGTTGCTCGACATCGAGCGGCAGTAGGCGCCGGTCCCGGGCACCGCGACCAAGTCGCCGGCGACGATGTCGGCGGGCAGGAACTCGTCCTTGACCACGATGTCCCCGGCCTCGCAGTGCTTGCCGACTACCCGCGACAATGCAGGCCCGGCGCTGGAGGCACGAGACGCCAGCGTGGCCGAGTAGTCGGCGTCGTAGAGCGCGGTGCGGATGTTGTCGCTCATCCCGCCGTCCACCGAGACATAGATGCGGCGAGCACCGGCGTCGAGCGCTACCTGCTTGACCGTGCCCACCTCATAGAGCGTGACGACCGCCGGGCCGACGATCGCGCGCCCGGGCTCGATCGAGAGCCGGGGGGTCTCGATTCCGAGCGCCTTGCACTCGTGCTCGACGAGCTTGGTCAGCTCGGTAGCGAGCTGAGTCGGGTCTGCCGGGTCGTCCTGACTCGTGTACGCGATGCCGAAGCCACCACCGAGGTCCAGCTCTGGCAGGTCGACCGACAACTCCTCGGAAATCCTTGCCTGCAAGGCCAGAACGCGTCGAGCCGCGACCTCGAAGCCACTGGTGTCGAAGATCTGGGAGCCGATGTGGCTGTGCAGCCCGAGCAGTTCGAGACCCGGTGCGGCAAGCACCCGCTGCACGGCCTCGAAGGCGTCCCCGGCCGAGATCGAGAAACCGAACTTCTGGTCCTCGTGTGCGGTGGCGATGTACTCGTGGGTATGCGCCTCCACACCTGTGGTCACCCGCACCATCACCCTCGTGTTTCGGCCGAGCTCCCCGGTGAGCTGGATCAGCCGGTCGATCTCCTCCGCCGAATCGACGATGACCCGCCCGACGCCCAGCTCGACCGCGCGGCGCAGCTCACCCCACGACTTGTTGTTGCCGTGGAAGCCGAGGTGGGCCGGATCGATGCCAGCGCGGAGCGCGACGGTCAGCTCGCCGCCGGAGCAGACGTCGAGCCGCAGACCCTCCTGCTCGATCAGGCCGGCAACGTAGCTACACAGGAACGCCTTGCCCGCGTAGTAGACGTCGTAGCCGGCGAAGGCCTCCTTGAAAGCACGTGCCCGCTGCCGGAAATCCGCTTCGTCCAAGACGTAAGCAGGGGTGCCGTTCTCGCGGGCGAGCGTACGCAGGTCGACTCCTCCGATCTCCAACGCACCATGCTCGTTGCGGCGTGTGGTCGCCGGCCACAGCAGCGGGTCGAGGGCATTGATGTCGGCTGGCTCACGCAACCAGGCAGGCCCGCGTGCAGAGATGTCGGCGTGCAAGGCGCCGGCCTCGTGTGCGCGCACGACTACATCCGCTCCGGAGCAGAAACCCCGAGCAGGTCCAGCCCGTTGGCGAACACCACGCGAGTCGCCTCGATCAGCAGCAGTCGGGCGCGATGCAGGTCGCTGACCTCCTCGTCGCCTTGCGGTAGGACCCGGCAGGAGTCGTAGAAGCGGTGGTAGGCCGCAGCAGTGTCCTCGAGATAGCGGGCCACGCGGTGCGGCTCCCGTAGCTCCACGGCACCGCTGACGACCCGCGGGAAGTCGGCGAGTGCGCGCAGCAAGTCGCCCTCCTTCTCGTGGGTCAGCAGCGCGGGATCGAAGGCCGAGGCGTCGGCCGCGATGCCGAGATCGGCCGCGTTGCGCAGGATCGAGGCGGTTCGGGCAGCGGCGTACTGCACGTAGTAGACCGGGTTCTCGTTGCCGGCCTTGGCCCACAGGTCCAGGTCGATGTCGATGTTGGAGTCACTGGAGTAGCGCGCCAGTGCGTACCGGGCGGCGTCCCTGCCGATCGCGTCGACCAGGTCGTCGAGACTGATCACCGTGCCGGCTCGCTTCGACATCCGCACCGGCTCGCCGTCCTTGACCAGGTTGACCATCTGGCCGATGAGCAGCTCGAGATTCTCGTGCGGCTTGTCCCCGAAGGCCGCGCACATCGCCATCATCCGGCTGACGTAGCCGTGGTGGTCGGCACCGAGCATGATCAGGCAGCGGTCGAAGCCACGCTCGCGCTTGTTGAGGTAGTACGCGAGGTCGCCGGAGAGGTAGGCGCCCTGACCGTCGGACTTGATGATCACGCGGTCCTTGTCGTCGCCGAAGCGGGTGCTCGCCAGCCAGAGGGCACCGTCCTTCTCGTAGGTCGCACCCAGCTCGGTGAGCCGGTCGACGGCGTGCTGGACGGCGCCCGAGGTGTGCAGGTCGTTCTCGTGGAAGTAGACGTCGAAGTCGACGCCGAAGTCGTGCAGGGTCTGCTTGATCTCGGCGAACATCATCTCGACACCCAGCACGCGGAACCGTTCCTGGGCCTGGTCGCCGGGAAGGCCCAGCGTATCGGGCTCCTGCCTCAGGACGGCCGCGGCGATCTCCTCGATGTAGTCGCCGCCGTACCCGTCCTCCGGGGCTGGCGCCCCCTTCGCGCTGGCCAGCAGCGACCGGGCGAAGCGGTCGATCTGAGCACCGTGATCGTTGAAGTAGTACTCCCGGGTGACCTTGGCGCCGCTGAACTCGAAGATCCGGCCGAGCGCGTCACCCACCGCGGCCCAGCGGGTCCCTCCGAGATGGATCGGGCCGGTCGGGTTGGCGGAGACGAACTCCAGGTTGACGTTGACGCCAGCGAGCTGGTCGGACGAACCGTAGGCTCGCCCCTCCTCGACGATCTGTCTCGCGACCTCGCCCTGCGCACCGGCCTCGACGGTGATGTTGAGGAAGCCGGGCCCGGCGATGTCGACGCTCGCGATGCCCTGGGCGTCGGTGAGTGTCCCGGCGAGCAGCGCGGCCAGCTCCCGCGGCGGCAGCCCTGCCTTCTTCGCCAGCTGCAGCGCGACATTGGTCGCGTAGTCCCCGTGCTCCTTGCTCTTGGGTCGTTCAACGACCACCCGCTCCGGCACTCCGTCGGGCAGCGTGAGGCTGCCCTGCTCGGCCAGGGCGGCAAGTGCGGACACAATCGTGCCCGAGAGCTCTTCGGGGGTCACGCCCTTAGGGTATCGACCGCGGCGACCCGATTTCGCAGAGCCTCATGTACGCTTCTTCGGGTCCCAAGCCGGACATCGGCCCCCGTAGCTCAGGGGATAGAGCACCGCCCTCCGGAGGCGGGAGCGTAGGTTCGAATCCTACCGGGGGCACCGTGTGCATCGAGACGAAGCAACCTGGCGCAACGAGGTGAACCCCCATGCCGAAGCCGGTTGACGGCCGCGCCCGATATCTGGCCGGTCTCGACGGCATCCGCGCTCTCGCGGTGATCGCGGTCTTCGGCTATCACCTCGGTTTCGAGTCGATGGGCGGCGGGCTGCTCGGCGTCGGTGTCTTCTTCACACTGAGCGGCTTCCTGATCACCCGGATCCTGCTGGGCAGTTGGCAGCGCACCGGAACCCTGGAACTGCGCCGCTTCTGGGTGCACCGGGCTCGGCGCCTGCTTCCCGCGTTGTTGGTCGTGCTGGTCGTCGTACTCGCCGCGACCGCGCTGG
>JASGGG010000151.1:0-5481 GCA_047605165.1 Nocardioidaceae bacterium | reverse complement strand
CACGACATCTACTCGATCGAGGATCTGGCCCAGCTGATCCACGACCTGAAGAACGCGAACCCGTCGGCACGGGTCCACGTCAAGCTGGTCGCCGAGGTCGGAGTGGGCACGGTCGCCGCCGGTGTCTCCAAGGCGCACGCCGACGTGGTCCTCATCTCCGGCCACGACGGCGGCACCGGCGCATCGCCGCTGACCTCGCTCAAGCACGCCGGCGGACCGTGGGAGCTCGGCCTGGCCGAGACCCAGCAGACGCTGCTGCTCAACGGACTGCGCGACCGCATCGTCGTGCAGACCGACGGCCAACTCAAAACCGGCCGCGACGTCGTGATCGCGGCACTGCTCGGTGCCGAGGAGTTCGGCTTCGCCACCGCGCCGCTGGTCGTGTCCGGCTGCATCCTGATGCGCGTCTGTCATCTCGATACCTGCCCGGTCGGCGTCGCCACCCAGAACCCGGTGCTGCGCGAGCGGTTCGCCGGCAAGCCGGAGTTCGTGGTGACCTTCTTCGAGTTCATCGCCGAAGAGGTACGCGAGCTGCTGGCTCAGCTGGGCTTCCGCTCCGTCGAGGAGGCGGTCGGGCACGCCGAGGCACTCGACGTGCGCCGGGCGGTCGGCCACTGGAAGGCCGCGGGCCTGGACCTGACCCCGATCCTGCACGTGCCCGAGCTTCCCGAAGGCACGCCGCTGCACAACACGACCGGCCAGGACCACGGGCTCGACCGGGCGCTGGACGTGCAGTTGGTGGAGCTGGCGCGTGACGCGCTGGAGAATGCGCAGCCGGTGCACGCCCAGCTGGAGGTGCGCAACGTCAACCGCACGGTCGGCACGATCCTGGGGCACGAGGTGACCAAGCGGTACGGCGGGGAGGGTCTGCCCGACGGCACGATCGACATCACGCTGACCGGCTCGGCGGGCCAGTCGTTCGGTGCGTTCCTGCCGCGCGGGGTCACCCTGCGGCTCGAAGGAGACGCCAACGACTACGTCGGCAAGGGACTGTCGGGCGGCCGGCTGGTCGTCCGGCCCGACCGTGCGGCCGGTTTCGAGGCATCGGGTCAGGTCATCGCCGGCAACACGATCGGCTACGGCGCCACCTCGGGTGAGATCTTCCTGCGTGGCCAGGTCGGCGAGCGGTTCTGCGTACGTAACTCCGGAGCCACCGCGGTCGTCGAGGGCGTCGGCGACCACGGCTGTGAGTACATGACAGGTGGCCGGGTCGTCGTGCTCGGTCCGACCGGGCGCAACTTCGCGGCCGGCATGTCCGGTGGGTACGCCTTCGTGCTCGACCTCGACGCCGGCCGGGTCAACCCCGAGCTCGTCGAGCTCAGCGCCGTCGGCGGCAAGGCCGCCGAGGAGTTGCATGCCCTCGTGCTCCGGCACCTCGAGGAGACCGGCTCCGATGTCGCCGAGACCCTTCTCGCAGACTGGCCGACGGCCCTGGCTCGCTTCACCCAGGTAATGCCGAGCGACTACAAGCGTGTCCTCGAGGCTCGTGAGGAAGCCCTGGAAGAGGGCCTCACCGAGGACGAGGCCGCCTCCCGGATCATGGAGGTGCTCCATGGCTGAGGGCTTCTCGGTGGTTGCGGTGCGAGCCTCGAGACCACTCGCTGATACGAACGGAGCGCGTTGCTATGGCTGACCCCCGCGGTTTCCTGAAGGCCGGCCGTGAGGTCGCGTCGCGCCGCCCGGTCCAGGAGCGCGTGCACGACTGGCACGAGGTCTACCCCGGCGGTCCGGGCAAGGCGCTGCTGCCGATCATCAACACCCAGGCCGGGCGCTGCATGGACTGCGGCATCCCGTTCTGCCACCAGGGCTGCCCGCTGGGCAACATCATCCCGGAGTGGAACGACCTGGTGTGGCGCGACGACTGGGAGGCCGCGCTCGAGCGGCTGCACGCGACCAACAACTTCCCCGAGTTCACCGGCCGGCTGTGCCCGGCGCCGTGTGAGACCGCGTGCGTGCTCGGCATCAACCAGGATCCGGTGACGATCAAGAACGTCGAGGTCTCGATCATCGACAAAGGCTGGGAGTCCGGGTTCGTACGCCCGCAGGCCCCGGAATGGCTGTCGGGCCGCACCGTCGCCGTGGTCGGCTCCGGCCCCGCCGGACTGGCCGCCGCGCAACAGCTGACCCGCGCCGGACACACCGTCGCGGTGTACGAGCGGGCCGACAAGGTGGGCGGCCTGATGCGGTACGGCATCCCCGAGTTCAAGATGGAGAAGAGCGTGCTGGACCGCCGGGTCCGGCAGATGGAGCGGGAAGGCACCGTGTTCCGTACCGGCATCCACGTCGGCGTCGACATCACCGCCGACCAGCTCGTCGAGCGGTTCGACGCGGTCGTGCTCTCGATCGGCGCCTGCGAGCCACGCGATCTGCCCATCCCGGGCCGGGAGCTGGGCGGCATCCACCAGGCGATGGAGTTCCTGCCCCAGGCCAACCGGGTCGCGCTGGGACAGCCGGTCGACGGGCAGATCGTCGCCACCGGCAAGCACGTGGTGATCATCGGCGGGGGGGACACCGGCGCGGACTGCCTGGGCACCTCGATCCGCCAAGAGGCCGCGTCGATCACCCAGCTGGAGATCATGCCGCAGCCGGGTCTGGGGCGACCTGCCGGCCAGCCCTGGCCGACGTACCCGATGCTGTTCCGTGTCTCGTCGGCGCACGAGGAGGGCGGCGACCGGGTCTACGCCACCTCGACCAAGGAGTTCCTCGGCGACGAGCACGGCAACGTGCGGGCGCTGCGGATCGTCGAGGTCGACGCGAAGTTCGCCGAGGTCCCTGGCACCGAGCGGGAGATCCCGGCCGAGCTGGTTCTGTTCGCGATGGGCTTCCTCGGCCCGGAGAAGCCCGGCCTGGTCGAGCAGCTGGGTGTCGACCTGGACGAGCGCGGGAACGTCGCCCGCGACCGCGAGTACGCCTCCAGCCGGGCAGGTGTCTTCGTGGCCGGCGACGCGGGGCGCGGCCAGTCGCTGATCGTGTGGGCGATCGCCGAGGGCCGGTCCTGTGCCGCCGCCGTCGACCGTCACCTCACCGGGGCCACGACGCTCCCCGTCCCGATCGCCCCCACCGAACGCCCCCTGGTCGTCTAAAGAACGCCGAGTTGGCACGAATCTCCGCCGAGTTGGCATGAAACGTCGCCCAGTTGGCACGAATCGTCGACGATTCGCGCCAACTCGATGAGGATTCGTGCCAACTCGGCTTGATAGGTTGGCGGGGTGCGTAGAGCCAAGATCGTCTGCACCATGGGACCCGCGACAGCCACCCCCGAACGACTGCGCGCTCTGGTAGCCGCGGGCATGGACTTCGCCCGGCTCAACATGAGCCACGGCACGCGTGCCGAGCACGAGCGGATCTATCGCATGCTGCGCGAGGCCGCCGAGGCGTGCGATCGCGGCGTGGGGATCCTGGCCGACCTGCAGGGGCCCAAGATCCGGCTCGGCGAGTTCGCCACGGGTCCCGTCGAGGTGGCCGAGGACGACACGTTCACGATCACCACTCGCGACGTGCCCGGCGACGCGGCGATCTGCTCGACGACGTACGCCGGGCTCGCCGGCGACGTGACCCCGGGCGCACACATCCTCATCGACGACGGCAACGTCGTCCTGGAGGCCGTCGAGGTCAGTGACACCGACGTGACGACCCGGGTGGTCGTGGGTGGCCGGCTGAGCGACCACAAGGGCATCAACCTGCCCGGCGTCAACGTCTCGGTCCCGGCGCTGTCGGACAAGGACGTCGAGGATCTCCGCTTCGCGCTGCACCTCGGTGTCGACATGGTCGCGCTGTCGTTCGTGCGCAGCGCCGCCGATGTCGAGGACGTCCATCGGGTCATGGACGAGGAGGGCATCCGGCTCCCGGTCGTCGCCAAGATCGAGAAGCCGCAGGCGATCGACAACATCGACGCGGTCGTGAAGGCGTTCGACGCGTTCATGGTGGCCCGGGGCGATCTGGGCGTGGAGTGCCCGCTGGAGGACGTGCCGTTCCTGCAGAAGCGGGTCATCGAGAAGGCTCGCCGCAACGCCAAGCCGGTGATCGTCGCGACCCAGATGCTCGAGTCGATGATCTCCGCTCCCCGGCCGACCAGGGCGGAGGCCAGCGACGTGGCCAACGCGGTGCTCGACGGTGCCGACGCGGTGATGCTGTCCGCGGAGACCAGCGTGGGGGCGTACCCGATCGAGACCGTCGAGACGATGGCGCGCATCATCGAGTCCACCGAGGATCACGGGCTGGCTCGGATGGCCGCGATCGACTGGCAGCCCAAGACCAAGAGCGGGGTGATCGCCAAGGCGGCGGTCGAGGTCGCCGAGCGGGTCGGCGCGAAGTACCTGGTGGCCTTCACGACCAGCGGTGACTCGGCCCGGCGGCTCACGCGGTACCGTTCCGCGACTCCCGTGCTCGCCTTCGCGACGTCCCAGTTGGTGCGTTCTCAGCTGTGCCTGAGCTGGGGCGTCCAGCCGTTCGTCGGCACCGACGTCGAGCACACCGACGAGATGGTACGCCAGGTCGACGAGTCGCTGCTCAAGCTCGGTCGCGTGGTCGAGGGCGACCTGGTGGTGATCATCGCCGGTAGCCCGCCGGGCATCCCGGGCTCGACCAACGCCCTGCGCATCCACCGGATGGGCGATGCGATCCACGAAGTGGCACCGGCGTACCGTCGCACCCGATGATCGAGATATTCACCCCCGCCGAGGTCGAGCGCTTCCGCCCTGCCGGCCGGTTCGTCGCCGAGGTGCTCAGCACCCTGCGCGACCGCGTCGCCGTCGGCATGAACCTGCTCGAGATCGACCGGATCGCCGCCGCGATGATCGCCGAGCGCGGCGCCACCAGCTGCTACGTCGACTACCACCCGTCCTTCGGCGCGTCCCCGTTCGGCAAGGTGATCTGCACCTCGGTCAACGACGCCGTGCTGCACGGCCTGCCGTTCGACTACGCCCTGCGTGACGGTGACCTACTCAGCCTCGACTTCGCGGTCGCCGTCGACGGGCTGGTCGCGGACTCGGCCTTGAGCCTGGTGGTCGGTACGCCCGACCCCGCGGACCTCGCGCTGATCCGCGCCACCGAGGAGGCGCTGGCCGCCGGCATCGCGGCCGCCCAGGCCGGCAACCGGCTGGGTGACATCTCGGCTGCCATCGGTGGCGTCGCCCGGAGCCTGGGCTACTCGGTCAACCTCCAGTTCGGCGGTCACGGCGTCGGCCGCACCATGCACGAGGATCCGCATGTCGCCAACGACGGACGCCCCGGTCGGGGGCTGCGTCTGGAGCCGGGGCTGGTGATCGCGATCGAGCCGTGGCTGATGGCCGGCACCGACCAGATCTATACCGACGCCGACGGCTGGACGCTGCGCAGCGCGGACGGCAGCCGCGGCGCACACTCCGAGCACACGGTCGCGATCACCGCCGACGGCCCGATCGTGCTGACGGACAGGGGCTAGGGCATGTCTCTTATTCCCGCCGCCGCATCCACGGCCCCGCATCCCGACCGGCTGCGTTG
>JASGGG010000150.1:0-5483 GCA_047605165.1 Nocardioidaceae bacterium | reverse complement strand
ATCGCGTCCGGTCGGCGTCTCGATACGTGCCTCGCAAGCTCGGCGCACTCGACGACCGGGAGCGTCTCGATACACCCGCCGCGTTCCTCGCCGGGCACTCGACGACCGACCGTTCCTCGGAACCTACTCGATCACCGGACGGCGACATGCCCGGCTTCTAGGAACCGTCGTCGCTATGGACCGCGTGCCCGCCGAACTGGTTGCGCATCGCGGCGATCGCCTTCATCGCGGGGGAGTCGTCCTGTCGTGACACGAAGCGGGCGAACAGCGACGCAGCGATAGCGGGGACGGGTACGGCGTTGTCGATCGCGGCCTCGACTGTCCAGCGGCCCTCACCGGAGTCGTCGGCCCAACCCTTGATCGTGGACAAGCCCTCGTCTGCCTGCAGCGCCTCCACCAGGAGGTCCAGCAGCCAGGACCGGATCACCGTGCCTTCGCGCCAGGACCGGAACACCTCGGTGACGTTGTCGACGATGTCGACCTTCTCCAGCAGTTCCCAGCCTTCGGCGTAGCTCTGCATCAGGGCGTACTCGATGCCGTTGTGCACCATCTTGGAGAAGTGCCCGGCGCCGACCTTGCCGGCATGCACCCAGCCGAACTCGCCCTCGGGCTTGAGCGCGTCGAAGATCGGCTGCGCCAGCGCGATGTGCTCCGGGGCACCGCCTGCCATCAGCGCGTAACCGTTCTGCAGGCCCCAGACACCACCGGAGACGCCGCAGTCGACGAAGCCGATCCCTTTGTCTGCAAGCAGATCGCCGTGGATCTGGTCGTCGGTCCAGCGCGAGTTCCCGCCGTCGATCACCAGATCGCCCGGGCTGAGCAGCTCGGCGAGGTCACGGATGGTCGCGTCGGTCGGGCCGCCTGCGGGCACCATCACCCAGACCACCTTGGGGGTCGGCAACTGGGCGAGCATGTCCTCGATGCTGGTGGCGTCGCTGAGGGACTGGTCGCGGTCGTACCCGACCACCGTGTGGCCGCCGTTACGGATGCGGGTGCGCATGTTGCCACCCATCTTGCCCAAGCCGATAAGTCCGATCTCCATACCGCTCTCCTTTTAGCCGAGTACCTGCTCCATCATGGACCTGCTCTGTCGTTGCTAACCCAACAACCGTCGTGGCATCAGCAGATACCGGAAGTCGTCGACGATCTCTCCGTCGATGCCGCCGTCGACTCCGGTGATCACTGCCGGTTTGCTCGGCTGGGTGAACGCGAGTTCGACGACGGACTCCTCGATCGCGGTCAACCCGTCGAGCAGGAAGCCGGGATTGAAGCCGGTCGTGATCGGCTCGCCCTTCACGACAGCCTCGACCTGCTCGGTCGCCAGAGCCTCGTCGCCACTACCCGCGTCGAGGGTGACCGCGCCGTCGGTGAACGCCAATTGCACGGCGGTGTTGCGTTCCGCGACCAGCGATACACGCTTGACCGACTCCACCAAGGCAACCCGGTCGACACGCGCGGTTGTGCTGTGCTCGGTCGGGAACAGTGTGCGGACCTTGGGAAACTCGCCGTCGAGCAACCGAGTCGTGGTGCGTCGGGTGCCCCCACCGGCGGCGCCCTCGAAGCCGATCAGGCCCTCACCCTCCGCGGCGCCGGACAAGGCGATAGTGACGTCGGTGCCGGAAGTCAGCGACTTCGCGGTGGCGTCCAGGACGCGGGCGGGCACCAGCGCGGCCGCGCTGGCATCGGTGGCACCGGGGTCCCAGCGCATTTCCCGCAATGACAGACGGAACCGGTCAGTGGCCAGCAGGGACAGCTTGTCGCCCTCGATCTCGATCCGGACGCCGGTCAGCACCGGAAGCATGTCGTCTCGGCCGGCCGCGGTGACGGCTTGGGCGACCGCGGCCGCGAACAGGTCGGCGGCGGCAGTGCCGGTCGCCTCCGGCATGTCGGGGAGAGTCGGGTACTCCTCGACCGGCATGGTCTGAAGCGAGAACCGGGCAGAACCGCAGGTCAGTGAGACCTTGGCACCGTCGAGCGCCATGTCGACCGGTTTGCCCGGGAGACTGCGGCAGATGTCGGCGAGCAGCCGGCCTGATACCAGAGCGGTGCCCTCCTCGGTCACCGCGGCAGGGATGGTCGCGCGAGCGGAGGTCTCATAGTCGAACGCGGACAGGATCAGACCGTCGCCGTCGGCCGCGGTCTCGATCAGGAGCCCCGCTAACACCGGCACGCTCGGCCGGACCGGAAGACTGCGCGCCGCCCATGCCACCGCATCGGTCAGGACGTCTCGCTCGACGCGGAACTTCACGGTTGCCTCCTCGATGGGTCCAGACGTAGGTCGTCGGGGGCAAATCCTGCCACGGGAACTGCATCGGTCGGCGTTGTCCCCAGCCTGGAGCGCGAAGCGAAGTTCAGCAACAGACACCGGTTAAAAAGATCCATAGAGTTGTTAACACGTGTGGATACTGGGGAAAACTCGTGTTTGTGCAGGTCAGCGGCTAGATCGGGGTGTTGACGAGGTGGGGAGGAATCACAGGCTCCAGCGACGGCGTTGGGGACCGGTAGCTGTTGTACCCAAACGTGTGTGGGCTCGTCCACAGAGGGTCCCGAGGCAGCGTACGCATGTCCCCAGGTCTGTGCACAGGGTCGGCGACCCGTCGTCGGCGTGGTCACGGGTCAGCCCTGCCGCGCCTGGATCTTGATCCGGTTGGTGAGCTCGGTGACCTGGTTGTAGGTGGACCGGCGCTCAGCCATCTGGGTACGGATCTTCTTGTCGGCATGCATGACCGTGGTGTGGTCGCGGCCGCCGAACTGTTTACCGATCTGCGGGAGCGACATCTGGGTGAGTTCGCGGCACAGGTACATCGCGATCTGCCGGGCGGTGACCAGGGCACGCGAACGGTTGGCGCCGCAGACGTCGTCGATGGTGAGGCCGAAGTAGGACGCGGTCTGGGCGATGATCAGCGGCGCGGTGATCTCGGGCTCTCCGCCTTCGGGGATCAGATCCTTCAAGACGATCTCGGTCAGGGTGAGGTCGACCGGTTGCCGATTGAGGTTCGCGAAGGCGGTGACTCGGATCAGCGCGCCTTCGAGCTCGCGGATGTTGGTCTGGATCTTGCTGGCGATGAACTCCAGCACGTCGGGTGGTGCGGTCATCCGCTCGGTGGCGGCCTTCTTCTGCAAGATCGCGATGCGGGTCTCGAGGTCGGGTGGCTGAACATCGGTGATCAGGCCCCATTCGAACCGGTTGCGCAACCGGTCCTCGAGAGCCGCGAGCCGTTTGGGCGCGCGGTCGGAGGTAATCACGATCTGCTTGTTGGCGTTGTGCAGGGTGTTGAAGGTGTGGAAGAACTCCTCCTGGGTCTGGATCTTGCCCTCGAGGAACTGGATGTCGTCGATCAGCAGCACGTCGACGTCGCGGTAGCGGCGCTGGAAGGTCTGCGGCTTGTCGTCGCGGATCGCGTTGATGAACTCGTTGGTGAATTCTTCGGAGCTGACGTAGCGGACCCGGGTAGCGGGGAACAAGCTGCGGACGTAATGGCCGATCGCGTGCAGCAGATGGGTCTTCCCGAGGCCGGAGTCTCCGTAGATCAACAGCGGGTTGTACGCCTTCCCCGGCGCTTCGGCAACAGCGACGGCAGCGGCATGTGCGAAGCGGTTCGAGGAGCCGATGACGAAGGTTTCGAAGACGTACTTCGGGTTGAGCCGAGTCTCCAGGACACCACCGGCATGGGTCTGGTGGCGGTTGGTGGAGACATAGCCGTTTGTCGACATGTCACCCAATCGATCCACAGGCCGGTCGAGGGGCTCGTCCTCGACTCTCGGGTTGATTCGGGTGCTGGTCATGGTGGTGCTGGCGTCGACCGGAGCAGGTGCGGGCTGCTCGGGGCGGGGCAGTTGCGGGTCGACGGCGATGGCGAGGCGGATCTGGGTGTTGAACTCGGCCGACAACGCGTCTTCGAGACGGGTACGCACCCGGCCCTCGATCTGGTTGCGGGAGAAGTCGTCGGGTACCGCGATGTAGGCGGTGCCTTCGTGCACCTCCAGAGGCCGACTGGCTTTGAGCCAGACCCGCTGGCTACTGGGAAGGTCGTCGACCAGCTGCCACCACAGAGTCGTCAGGTTGGTCTGGGCTGCCTGAGCTCGGGCCGCGTCGTACGGGCTCGTCACGTCGGCCTGATCGGTGTCGGTCGTGGTGGGCGACCAGTGGTTCTCCACAGTGTTCCTTCGTCGTCGTGATCCCTGGGGGAAGTCCCGCGCGGGCGGCGACCAGGGGTGACCGGTCCACACGTTTGTCCACAGGTTGTGCATCGGGCCCGATTCGGCGGACGGGCCACCCGAGTCAGCGGGCGAAGCCGAGTGGCGGCGGGCTGTGGGGAATCCCGGGAAGTGCCGACGCTAACAAGCCCAGAGCACTTGCGACAAGCGGTTGTCCACAAGGGGTTTGGACCGGAAATACGGCGCCCCAACAGAGGAGTACAATATTTTTACCAACTGTCGTGGGTGAGCGCCGGTGAACTCAGCGCTAGTTTGACCCTGGCCAGCCTGAGCGCGTACCGTAGACCGGTCCGATCGCCTGTTCGGCGGTTCGTGCGCGCCCTCTGTCTTCGCTTTCCTTGAGCTGCGCCGAGTCGCCGCGCGGCGTACGCCGTAGCGCGGGACACCCAGACCCTGGTGGCCTCACCGTTGGTTGCCTGACGATAGCGGAGCAAATCGTGAGCAAGCGTACTTTCCAGCCGAACAACCGTCGTCGTGCCAAGACGCACGGCTTCCGCCTGCGCATGCGTACCCGCGCCGGCCGCGCCATTCTCTCGGCTCGCCGCACCAAGGGTCGCAAGCGCATCGCCGTCTGACCGATGCTCGCGCGTGCGAATCGGCTGACCTCCTCGGCCGCGTTCGCCGACACGATCAGGCGCGGAGCTCGAGCCGGCGGTCGAACCCTCGTGGTGCACGTCGCGCTGGATGCGGACCGCGATACTCCCGCAGTCGGACTGGTCGTGAGCAAGCAGGTCGGCAATGCCGTCGCCCGTAATCTCGTGAAGCGCCGTCTCCGCGAACTGGCCCGGGAGCGACTCTCGTCGCTGCCGGGCTCTGTTGTGCTCGTACTGCGAGCGCAGTCAGCGGCAGCGACCGCGTCCCATGTCGAGCTGGGCGCGGAGCTCGATCGGGCATTGCACCGTGTCCTTCCTCAGTTGGCGGCTCGTCGGCAGGAAGCCGAGGTCTCCCAGACCGTGGAGGGGAGTAGCGCGTGAAGCATGTGCTGATCTGGTTGCTGAAGGCCTACCGTTTCGCGATCAGCCCGCTGTACGGGCAGGTCTGTCGCTACCACCCGACCTGTTCGGCGTACGCCCTGGAAGCGGTCACCCAGCACGGCGCACTGCGCGGCTCCTATCTGGCAGCTCGCCGGGTGCTGCGCTGCCACCCCTGGGCCGCCGGTGGCTACGATCCGGTCCCCCTGTTCCACCATGACCAGCCTCATCACGATCAGACTCAAGGAGCCTGAGTGTTCGATTTCCTCAGCACCCTCATGCAGCCGCTGTACT
>JASGGG010000149.1:0-5725 GCA_047605165.1 Nocardioidaceae bacterium | reverse complement strand
GATCCTGCAGCGCAACAAGGAACTCCAGGACATCATCGCGAGCCTCGGTGTCGACGAGCTCTCCGAGGAAGACAAGATCATCGTGCACCGGGCACGCCGGCTTCAGCGTTTCTTGTCCCAGAACACCTACGTGGCCAAGCAGTTCACCGGCATCGAGGGCTCGACCGTGCCGGTCAGCGAAACCATCGACGCGTTCAACAAGATCTGTGACGGCGAGTACGACCACGTGGCCGAGCAGGCGTTCTTCATGTGCGGTGGGCTCGACGACGTCGAGCGCAAGTGGGCCGATATCCAGAAGAGCCTCTGACCATGGCCGGCGTACTCACTGTCGAACTGGTCGCCGCCGACCGCCGGGTGTGGTCGGGGGAGGCCACCATGGTCGTCGCGCGTACCACCGAGGGCGATCTCGGCATCCTGCCGGGCCACGCGCCGGTGCTGTCCCTAATGGTGCAGGGCGTGGTCGACGTGACCACGACCGACGGCGAGACCTGGATCGCCGCGGTCGACTCGGGCTTCCTGTCGGTTGCCGCCGACAGGATCTCGATCCTCGCCGAACACGCGGAGATGTCTCACGAGATCGACCTCGAGCACGCCCGAGCCGATCTCGAGCGGGCGCATGCGGTGGGCGAGTCGGACGACGACGCAGTCGAGGCTGCCGCAGCAGCGTGGGCCGAGGCGCGTATCCACGCTGTCGAGCGCGCTTCGTAGTCAACTTGCAAGGCAGCGCACAATTGAATATCAACACCACCTGAACTAACACCACTGGCCGACGAGGGGGCGCGAGTGAGGGAGTGGCAATGGGTGGCGGACGTGGCCGCCGCCCTCCTGCTGCTGGTGCTGCTCTACGCCGTCTGGCTGATCGTCCGGCGCCGCCTCATCTCACGCCACGGCGGCACCTTCGAGTTCTCCGTCCGCGTCCGGCCCCCGAGCGAGGGGGGAGCCGGGCGCGGCTGGGTTCTGGGGGTGGGTCGCTACTCCGGCGACGTCCTGGAGTGGTTCCGGATCTTCTCGGTGGTGCCGCGTCCGGCGATGACCTGGCAGCGGGCGACGCTGGCGTTCGACGGGCGTCGCGATCCTGAGGGTGCCGAGACCTATTCCCTGTACCAGGGCCACGTGATAGCGCTGTGCCACACCGCCGCGGGCCCCGTCGAGGTGGCGATGGACCCCGCCGCACTGACCGGCTTCCTCGCCTGGCTCGAAGCCGCCCCTCCCGGTCAGCAGCTCCGCACCCGCTAGGTACATGATTTCCATGTGCTCTCCAATGATCCCGCTCCGCTGAGTCGCGCCCATCGCGTTTGGGCGGTGGCGCTCGCCGTCTACGTCTTGGCGGTGTTCCACCGCTCCTCGCTTGCCGTCGCCGGCCTGGTAGCGGCGGACCGCTTCGGGATCTCGGCTGCCCAACTGGCGACGTTCACGATGCTCCAGCTCCTCGTGTACGCCGGCATGCAGGTCCCGGTCGGTCTGCTGGTGGACCGCTTTGGCCCGCGCACGGTGCTCACCACGGGAGCGCTGGTGATGGCCGCCGCCCAGACCGGTTTCGCTCTCGCGGACTCCTATGTCGCCGCGCTCGTCGCGCGAGCGTTCGTGGGTGTCGGCGACGCCCTCACCTTCATCTGCGTGCTGCGGCTGGTCAGCTCGTGGTTCGCGCCACGACGCGTCCCGGTGATGGTGCAGCTGACCGGGATGCTGGGCCAGTTGGGCGGCATCGCCGCGGCGGTGCCGATGACCTGGGCGCTGGGACAACTCGGTTGGACCCGCTCGTACCTGATCGGTGCGGTCTTGGGCATCGTCGTGGTCATGGTTCTCGTGGTGGTCGTGCACGACACCCCCGAGGCCGTGCATACCCGTGGGCACGCGCTGCGCCTGAGCACTGTCCGGCGTACGCTCGCCGCCGCCTGGGAACACCCCGGCACCCGGCTGGGCTTCTGGATGCACTTCACCGCACCCTTCAGCGCGAACGTGACCACGCTGCTGTGGGGGTTCCCGTTCTTCGTGCAGGGAGAGGGCGCTACCGACGCCGAGGCAGGGGTGCTGCTGACCGTGATGGTCGTCGCAGTCATGATCGCCGGCCCGGTCATCGGCTGGCGTACCTCGGCCCGCCCGTGGCACCGCTCCACGCTGGTGCTCGGCATCGTCGTGGCGATCGTGACCTCCTGGACGGTCGTGCTGGTCTGGCCCGGACAGGCCCCGTTCCCGGTGCTGGTGCTGCTGGTCGTGATCACCGGCCTCGGCGGCCCGGCCTCGGCGATCGGATTCGACCTCGGTCGTACCTCCAATCCGTCCCAGCGGCTGGGCAGCGCCACCGGACTCATCAACCAGGGCGGCTTCATCTCCAGCCTTGTCGCCGTGCTGGCAGTCGGGCTCATCCTCGACTGGAGGACTCCCGGAGGTGGCTCGAGCTACCCGCCGGGCGCTTTCAAGGCCGCGATGAGCTGCCAGTACGTGCTCTGGGCGCTCGGCATCACCCAGATCGCTCGCTATCGCGTCAAGACGCGTGCGCGGCTGCGCAGGGACGACCCGGAGCAATGGGCCGAGATGTCGGGCGAGACGGCCTGAGCCGGTCTTCGGGACGGCCCGGTCAGAATCACTGGGCCAGAATCACTCGGCACGGAAGCCTGGCGCGGGAGAGCCGTGCATCTGTCGTCAGCAGCGGGCAGTCGAGACGCTCGGCCAGCGCGACGTAGAGGCCATCCAAGATGCGAATGCTGTCGTTGAGTGCGAAGGCGCGGCTCAACAGTGCCTTGTCGAGCCCAGTCACGGTCTGCTCGAGTTCCGCGGCTTCCTGCAGCGCTGCCAGGGCCTGGCGCTTGGACAGGACGTCGGCGCGTTGGAGGCGTACGAGTGCCGATGCCACTTCGGCAAGCTGGTGGCCGGGCGCGTGTACGGCTTGGCGAAGGTGACCCAGGATCTCAGACTTGGCGGGCTGGTCGGCCACTACGTCGACGAGCGCTGATGCGTCGAGGACGATCATGCGCCGAATTCGTCTCGCACCTCGCCGAGCAGCGCGGCGCTGTCGAACTGCTTGGTGGTTCGCGGCTTCCGGCCGCTCGCTCGCGCAATCCAGGCCCCGTTGGCCCGATCGTGCAACGCAGACTCGATCGCCTGCTGTGTGAGCGCGGACAGGGGGAGATCCTCAGCGCGTGCGGCGGCGTAGAGCGCGTCGGGCAGATAGATGCTGACCTTGGGCATACCCCCAGAGTACCCCTAGTGTATTTCGGGGTACCCCGAGCACATCCTGAAGCGACTTCAGCGCTCGCCGCCGGGCTTCCACAGCACGTCGCCGACCTCCCGGTTGCTGTAGCGCGCCAGGATGAACAGCAGGTCCGAGAGCCGGTTGAGGTACTTGACCGCGAGCGGGTTCATCGATTCGGCGTACGCTTCGTACCCCGCCCAGGCCTGGCGCTCGGCGCGGCGGGCCACCGTGCGGCAGATGTGCAGCTGGGCGGCGGCGACCGTGCCACCGGGGAGGATGAAGGAGCGCAGCGCCGGCAGATCCTCGTTGTAGTGGTCGCACCAGCTCTCGAGCCGGTCGATGTAGCTCTGCTCGACACGCAGCGGCGGGAACTCCGGGTCCGGGACGACCGGCGTACACAAGTCGGCGCCGACGTCGAACAGGTCGTTCTGGACGGTGGTCAGGGTGGCTGCCACGTCGTCCTCGAAGCCGCCGATCGCGAGTGCGTATCCGAGATGCGAGTTGAGTTCGTCGACGTCCGCGTACGCCGACAGCCGGGGGTCGGTCTTGGCCGTGACGCTGTTGTCGCCGAGCCGGGTCTCGCCGGCATCGCCGGTGCGTGTGTAGATGCGGGTGAGGTTGACCATGCGACTGAGGGTACCCAGGCCGAAGGAATGCTCAGTAGCTGTCGTCGGTCAGCGTGATCCGCTCGATCGGGACGCCGAGCCGAGCGAGCGTCTCGACGAAGCGTGGGTAGCCACGGTCGATATGACGGGAGTGGGTGACCGTGGTCTCGCCCTGCGCGGACAGGCCGGCGAGCACGAGCGCGGCCCCCGCTCTGATGTCGTGCGCCATCACGGTGGCGCCGGAGAACGACTCCACCCCGCGTACGAACGCGTGGTGACCGTCGGTGCGTACATCGGCTCCCAGCCGGGCCAGCTCCTGCACGAACATGAACCGCGCCTCGAACACGTTCTCGGTGATCATCGCGGTGCCCTGCGAGATCGCCGCCAGCGCCATCGCGAACGGCTGGAGGTCGGTGGGAAAGCCGGGGTAAGGCAGGGTGACCACGTCGAAGGACGGCAGCCGGCGCTCGCACCGCACTCGCAGCCCGTCTTCGCCGGGGCTGATATCGCAGCCAGCCGAGCCGAGCTTGTCCAACACGATGCCCAGGTGCTCGGCCCGGCCCCCGCGAATGGACAGGTCGCCGCCGGAGATCGCGGTCGCGAAGGCCCAGGTTCCGGTCACGATCCGGTCGGCGACCGTCGCATGGGTGACCGGTTGCAGGGCGTCGACACCCTCGACGGTCAGGGTGGAGGAGGAGATTCCGTCGATCCGGGCGCCCATCGCCACCAGCAGCTGGCACAGGTCGACGATCTCCGGCTCCCGGGCGACGTTGTCGATGACGGTCGTGCCCTCGGCCAGCACCGCGGCCATCAGCACGTTCTCGGTGGCGCCGACGCTGGGAAACTCCAGGGCGACGGTCGCGCCGCGCAGCCGGTCGGCCACCTCGGTGACCACGAAGCCGTGCTCGATGCGGCTGGTCGCGCCGAGCTCCTCCAAGCCGCGAAGGTGCATGTCCAGGCCGCGGGAGCCGATCGGGTCACCGCCGGGCAGCGACACCCGGGCGCGGCCACACCGCGCGACGAGCGGGCCGAGGACGGCGATCGAGGCCCGCAGCCGGCGTACCAGGTCGTACGGCGCCTCGTACCCGAGTTCCGCAGGCACGTCGATGACGACCGTCCCGCGGCCGAGGTCCTGGTCGACCGTGCAGCCGAGGCTGCGCAGCAGTCGCGCCATCACTTCGACGTCGAGGATGTCGGGCACGTTGGTGATCGTGGTGCGACCCGGCGCCAGCAACGCGCAGGCCATCAGTTTGAGCACGCTGTTCTTGGCGCCGCCGACCTCGACCTCCCCGTGCAGGGGCCGGGTCAACGGCCCCCGAGAAGTGAGCCGGAATGCTTCCACCAGGCAACCCTAGACGGGGCCTGGCAGCGGCTCGTGTGAAGTGTTCAACACCGGTAGCTCGTGTTGAACACTTCACAAGCAGTTACTGGTCGGTCACGTGCGGGCCTAGGCTTCGCCTATGACGGACAGACCCTGGGTCATGCGTACGTACGCCGGTCACAGCACCGCGGCGTCCTCGAACGCGCTCTACCGCAAGAACCTCGCCAAGGGCCAGACCGGCCTGTCGGTCGCGTTCGACCTGCCGACCCAGACCGGGTACGACCCGGATTCGCCGCTTTCCCGCGGCGAGGTCGGCAAGGTGGGCGTGCCGATCCCGCACCTGGGGGAGATGCGCAAGCTCTTCGACGGCATCCCGCTGACCCAGATGAACACCTCGATGACGATCAACGCGACCGCCATGTGGCTGCTGGCGCTCTACCAGGTCGCGGCCGAGGAACAGGCCTCCGCAAGCTCGGCCGACGGCGAACCGGTCGACCTCGAGGCGGTCCACGGCGCCCTCGCAGGAACCACCCAGAACGACATCATCAAGGAGTACCTCTCCCGCGGCACCTACGTGTTCCCGCCGGAGCACTCGCTGCGGCTGAC
>JASGGG010000148.1:0-5931 GCA_047605165.1 Nocardioidaceae bacterium | reverse complement strand
CCCCAGGAGCTGGAGCGGCTGGGGCGTCGCCAGCTCCAGATGCTCGATCCGGTGTCGCCCCATCATCAGGGCAGGGGATCCGACCCGATCGGCGGCGGCGGCGAAGCCGGCGACCACGGTGCTGGCGGCCCGATCGCCGATCGCGTGGAAGCCGGCCTGGATCCCGCGTTCGGTGCAGGCCAGGAGGTGGTCGGCGACCTGTTCGGCGTCCAGGTAGAGGAAGCCGCTGGTGCCGGGCGCGTCCGTATAGGGGGCGTGCAGAGCCGCGGTCCGCGAGCCGATGGCACCGTCCACGCAGAGGTCCCCAGCCGCGCCGGCGCAGCCGAGAGCCACGACCTCGTCGAGGTCGGTGCCACCCCAGTAGTGCACGGTCTGCGGGTAGCGGCCTTCGTCGGCCAACCGGTCGAGGGTCGCGAAGTCGCTGCCCGGCCCGATGTGCGGCGCACCCATCTCGTGCACCATGCCGATCCCGAGAGCCGCCGCGCTCGACAGGGCGTCACGGATCGCGTCCTCGCGCATCCCGGCCGTGATCAGCTCGGCCATCGCGTCGCGTACGGCGTGATGCTCGTCGCGTTCGACCCTGCCCTGGTAGCCGGCGATGCCGGTCACGATCGCCGAGTGCAGGTCCACCCGACTGACGTAGCCAGGTCGTCCGCCGGTGGCTCGCGCCAGCTCCTCACCGGTAAAGAGGGCAGCGTCCTCCCGGCCGTGTCCGAGCACTAGAGGCAGATCGGTGCCTCGGGCGTACGCTGCGATGCGGTCGAGTGCCTCGGTCGCCGAGTCGCAGCCGGTCAGGTCCACGCCGAGCGCGGCCAGCCCGGTCGGGGCCAGGTGGACGTGGGCGTCGACGAACGCCGGGGTCACCAGGCGTCCCGCCAGGTCGATGGTCACCTCGGCGTTGTCGCTGAAGTGCTCGGCCGCGTCGTCGTCGCCGGTCCACACGATCGCGTCGCCGTCGATGCACAGTGCCGTCGCGTGCGGGTCGGCGGGGGTGTGCACGTAGCCGCCGCGCAGCAGGATCCGGGTCACAGCGCCATTCTGCCGTGGTCTCGATACACGCCTCGTACCTCGGCGCACTCGACCAGCCTTGCCGTCGTTCCCGAGTGGTCCGCGCACTCGACCAGCAGCGCCGCTGATCGAGTAGCCGCCGTGAGGAACGAGCGGGGGCGTATCGAGATCCGGGTCATCCCAGCTCCGCGAGGGTCGTCATCAGACGCGCGATCGGGGATTCGAGGTCGAGATCGCGGGCCAGCCGCACGACGGCATCGGGATCGACCGGGGTGCGGGGCAGGGCTAGCGCCTCGTCGGGCGGAAGGTCGAGATCGGTGGCGACCTCGACGACCTTTGGGGCGACCGCGAGGTAGTCGGCCGCATCCAGGATCTTGCGGCGCGGCCCGGGTGCCATCTCCGAATCGGGGTCATCGGCGGCGTGCACGAGAGTGACCATGTCCGGGAACTTCGCCAGCAGGCCCGCAGCGGTCTTCTCCCCGATGCCGGGCACCCCAGGCAGCCCGTCGGAGGTGTCGCCACGCAGAGCCGCGAAGTCGGCGTACTGCGCCGCGGAGACGCCGTACTTGGCCCGGATCACCTCGTCGGTGACCCGCTCGTGCTTCGAGACGCCCCGGGCGACGTAGAGCACCCGCACCTGGCGGGCGTCGTCGATGACCTGGAACAGGTCACGGTCCCCGGTCACCACGTCGGTCGGCATGGTGGCGCGATGCGCCAGCGTGCCGATGACGTCGTCCGCCTCGTACCCGTCCGCGCCCACGACGGCGATGCCGAACGCCGCCAGCACGTCCCGGATCAACGGCACCTGCACCTCCAGCGGATCCGGGACTTCCTCCACGTCCGGGGCGCCGGTCACGCCGTACGCGACCCGGTGGGCCTTGTAGGACTCGATCAGCTCCACCCGCCAGGCCGGCCGCCAGTCGTTGTCCCAGCAGCACGCCAGGTGGGTGGGCCGATACTCCGCTGCCAGCGTGTTGACGAACGACAGCAGCCCGCGCACGGCGTTGACAGGGGTGCCGTCGACGGCCCTGAAGTTGTCGGGCACGCCGTAGAACGCCCGGAAGTAGAGGGACGCGGTGTCGAGCAGCATCAGTCGGGCCACGGCCCGAGTGTTTCACGCGAGCCGCTACTGTTTGCGCGTGGAAGAGCTCGACCAGCGGATCCTCACCCTGTTGGCCGCCGACGGCCGGATGTCCTTCACCGACCTCGGCAAGGCGACGGGTCTGTCGACCTCCGCAGTGCACCAGCGAGTCAAGCGACTGGAGAGCCGGGGCCTGATCAAGGGGTACGGCGCCACGATCGACTACGAGCAGGTCGGCCTCCCGCTGGCCGCGTTCATCGCGATCCACCCGATCGACCCGTCCCAGCCCGACGACTCTCCCGAGAAGCTGTCGGGGATCGGTGAGATCGAGTCCTGCTGGTCGGTCGCCGGCGAGGAGTCCTACATCCTCAAGGTCCGCGTCGCGAGACCGGCCGACCTGGAGGATCTGCTGGCTCGCATCCGGGCAGCCGCCAACGTCTCCACCCGCACCACCATCGTGCTCTCGACGCCCTACGAGAACCGGCCGATCAACTGAGCGTGGCCCAACCCATGGCCACCCCAGGGCCCCGGAAAGGTCGTTTCAACAGTTCTTCACGCGTCGCAGGCCGCGAGAGATCATCGGTCTTCTGGTGAGGGAGCGAACACGCCACGACAATCGACAGCGACTCCAGGGCTTCCCCGCGCCGGTCACCAAGCGCCTCGGAAGCGCGACCGTAACAGCATCCAAACCTCTGGCGTCGTGCTGGAAGTCTTGCTCACACCAAGGCTCTGATGATTCTGGCTCCCCGTGATTCGGTCATTGACCGAGGTCGGCACCGCCTGGGGGCGCCTCCAACAGAGTTCTTACCGCTTCCGGAATCGTCCGGTCCGTCACCTGGTAGATGCTCAGCTCGCCTTTGCCTTCGATCATCAGAGCCCACCGGGGATTGACGCCCCTCATCTCATAAACGTTGACAGTTGCGGAAGCTCCCGATGTTACGTCGCCGTCTGAGCAAGGCAAGAGGGTCAGCGAACCGAGACTTCCAGACTTCATACTCGCGTCGCCATCGTGTGCCTCGGTGTACGTATGACTACGGAATCGGACCCGGTTTGCACAGGATGAACCCTCCGATTCAGGGCCGTCGCCGTTGCTCGAACCACTACTCGTGCAGGCGGATGCAATCACGACCAGCGGACAGAGAGCCGCCACGGTCACCTGACGCAAAAAGACACGGAATACCTTCATTTCATCCGATTCCTCACCTGACGCGATTTCATGCCTTAGACGCCAGCGCCGCGTCCTCCGGTTCCCTTTGAGCCCCAACGTGACCTTAGCGTTATCGGCTCACGCCATCCTCGACCTGGAAGCCAGCGGCTCTCCGTTGTCGCCCTGGCAAGCGCCGCCGAGCGCTCCCGAGAAGAAACCCATGAGCCCTCCTGGGAATCGGACTCGACTCGGATCGGCAGGGACTTCCGAAAGCCTCAAGAGCGCTCAGTCGGTCATCGAGGAGTACGCGACCACGCCTCGGCGCAGCAGCTTGGCGGCGTCGCGGGCGGTCTTGCGTAGGGGTGTGTCGCCCGCGGCGTCGGCGACCTGCTCGACCAGGTCGACCAGTTGCTTGACCCAGCGCACGAAGTCGCCGGCGGCGAGGTCGCACTCGTCGAGCACGGTCTCCAGCTCGGCCTCTCCTGCCCAGAGGTAGGCGGCCCAGGCGAAGCCGAGGTCGGGCTCGCGCAGGAAGTCCAGCCGGTGGTCGCGCTCGACCGCCTCCAACCGCGCCCAGAGCTTCACGGTCCGGGCCAGCACGTCGGGCACCGCGCCGCGTGGCAGTCGGGGCGGGTTCGCGTCGTCGGCTCGGCGCGACTCGTACACCAGGGCGGAGAGCGCCGAGGCGAGCTCCTGGGCAGACAGGCCCTCCCACAGGCCGGAGCGCAGCCCCTCGGCGGCGACCAGGTCGAGGTCGGAGTAGATGCGCATCAGCCTCTGGCCCTCGCCGGTGACCTGGTCGCCGCGGAGATAGCCCAGCGAAGTGAGCACGTCGCAGACCCGGTCGAACTGCCGCGCGATGGTGTTGGTGCGCTGCTCGATGCGGCGCTCCAAAGTGTGGGCGTCCCGTTGCAGCTTCTGATAGCGCTCGGCCCACCGCGCATGGTCCTCCCGGTCCGGGCAGCCATGGCAGGGATGCGCCTTGATCGCGGCCCGGATGCGGCTGATCTCCCGCTCGCTGGCCGGATCGAGGGCACTGCGGCGTCTGCTCTGGTCGCCGGCCGGGAGGTCACGCGTACGCAGGTGCAGGGTGTGCGCGAGGTCGCGGCGCATCTGCGGGTTGCGTCCGTTGAACGTGCGCGGCACCTTGATCCGGGTCAGGGCACGCACCGGCTGGGTGAAGTCGACCATCGAGAGCCGGCGCGCGTGCCGGTCGACGGTCAGCACGTAGGGCCGGGGATCCTCCCGGGTCGAGGACGTGCCGGGGTCGATGACCACCGCGTACCCGGAGTACTTGCCCGCCGGTACGTCGATGACGTCCCCGGGACGCAACGTTTCCAGGGCCGCGATGGTCTCGCTGCGCTGGTCGTGCCGGCGGGAGCGGGCTGCGGCGTTCTCGGTGTCCTTGAGCTGGCGCCGGAGCCCGGCGTACTCCATGAAGTCGCCCAGGTGACAGGTTGCCGCCTCGGCGTACCCGTCCAAGGCGTCTTGTGCCTTGCGGTGCTGGCGGGCCAGCCCGACCACGGCCTTGTCGGCCTGGAACTGGGCGAACGAGGACTCCAGCAGCTCACGTGAGCGGACCCGGCCGACCTGGTGCACGAGGTTGACCGCCATGTTGTACGACGGGCGGAACGACGACCGCAGCGGGTAGGTACGCGTCGAGGCGAGACCGGCGACCTGACGCGGGTCCATGCCTTGTTGCCAGAGCACCACGCCGTGCCCCTCGACGTCGATGCCGCGCCGGCCTGCGCGACCGGTGAGCTGGGTGTACTCCCCCGGTGTGATGTCGGCGTGCGTCTCGCCGTTCCACTTGACCAGCTTCTCGATCACTACGCTGCGCGCCGGCATGTTGATACCCAGCGCGAGTGTCTCGGTGGCGAACACCACCCGGCACAGGCCCTGCTCGAACAGCTCCTCGACGCAGGTCTTGAAGGTCGGCAGCATGCCGGCGTGGTGCGCGGCGACGCCGCGGCTGAGCGCCTCGGCGAAATCGTGGTAGCCCAGCACGTGCAGGTCCTCGTCGGGCAGATGCGCGCAGCGCTCCTCGACGAAGCGCCGGATGAGGTCGCTCTCCTCCGGAGTGGTCAGCCGCAGGTTGGCGTTCAGGCACTGTTGTACGGCGGCGTCGCAGCCGATCCGGCTGAAGATGAAGTAGATGCAGGGCAGCAGGCCGTCCCGGTCGAGCCGGTCCACGACCTCGAAGCGGCTGGGGATCCAGGCCCGGCGGGGCGGGCGCTTCCCGCGCGGAGTACGCCGATCCTTGATCCGCTTGGAGGCCCAGTCGTCGCGGGCGACCTTGGCCAGCTCGGGATTGACCTTCGCGTCCGGACCCGTGTCACCGGGCTGATTCCCAGAAGGATCGGCAAAGAGATCGAGCAGCCGGCGGCCGACCAGCACGTGCTGGAAGAGTGGCACGGGGCGGCGCTCCTCGACGATCGTGGTGGTGTCGCCGCGGACGGTGGAGAGCCACTCGCCGAACTCCTCGGCGTTGCTGACGGTCGCCGAGAGCGAGACCACCGACACCGACTCCGGCAGGTGGATGATGACCTCTTCCCAGACGGCACCGCGAAACCGGTCGGCCAGGTAGTGCACCTCGTCCATGACCACGAAGCCGAGCCCGCTCAGGGTGCTGCTGCCGGCGTACAGCATGTTGCGCAGCACTTCCGTGGTCATCACCACGACGGGTGCCTCGCCG
>JASGGG010000147.1:0-6113 GCA_047605165.1 Nocardioidaceae bacterium | reverse complement strand
CTCACCGATCGGGCTCTTCGTCTCCGAGGCGAGCGCCTGTCTCGAGGCGTACGCCGCGGGCCCAGTCGGCGGCGTCCATCGGCTTCTTGCCGAACGGTGTGACCTCGCCGAGTCGCACCGCCGCGGTGCGGGTGCCGACGTGCACGGCGTGCTTGCTGACCGCGATCGCCCCCGGGCCGAGAGCCGGATGTTCCGGATCGCGGGCAACCGGGCCCAGCTTGAGGCGCTCGCCGGCGTAGGTGGTCCAGGCTCCCGGGGCCGGCGTACACGCTCGGATGCGTCGGTCGACGAAGGCGACCGGCTCGTCCCACCGGACCCGCGCATCCTCGACGGTGACCTTGCCGGCGTAGGTGATGCCGTCGGCCGGTTGCGGTCGCTCCTCGATCTCGCCGGACTCGATGCCGTCGAGGGTGGCGACCAGGAGGTCCGCTCCCCCTTCGGCGAGTCGCGTCAGCAGCGTGCCTGCGGTGTCGTCGTCGTGGACCCGCTCGGTCATGATCCCGTAGGTCGGCCCCTCGTCGAGGCCCGCGACGATCCGGAACGTGGTGGCACCGGTGTAGTCGTCCCCGTGCAGCAGCGCGTGTTGGACGGGCGCGGCACCGCGCCAGCGCGGAAGCAGCGAGAAGTGTAGGTTGACCCAGCCGTGTCGCGGGATCGCCAGCGCCGACTCGGGCAGCAGGGCGCCGTAGGCCACCACCGGGCAACAGTCGGGCTCAAGGCCGCGCAACCGATCCTGGAACTCCGGGTCGCGCGGGTGCTGTGGCTTGAGCACGGGCACGCCGAGCTGGGCGGCGCGCTGCGCGACCGGGCTCGCGACGAGGGTGCGGCCGCGACCCGCGCGGGCGTCAGGCCTGGTGATGACACCGACTAGCTCGTGAGGTGAGGCCGCGATCGCTTCCAACGAGGGCAGTGCCACCTCCGGGGTGCCCGCGAAGACGACTCGCATCAGCTGCGCCTCATCAAATGTTCAGCCCTCTGGTCGGGTGTGGGCTGACCTTGATCGTCAGGTTGCCGATCCCCGCATCGGACTCGCCGAACCAGTCGGCCTCCCGGATCGCCCGCATCGCCGCCTTGCGGGTCTCGCCGTCGAGTCGGTCGACGAAGAGGATTCCGTCGAGGTGGTCGGTCTCGTGCTGGAGAGCGCGCGCGAGGAGCTCGGAGCCTTCGATCACGACCGGTTCGCCGTGCAGGTCGAAGCCGCGGGCGACGACGCTCAGCGCACGTTTGCAGTCGAAGGTCAGCCCGGGGATCGACAGGCAGCCCTCGTCACCATCCTGCTGCTCCTCCGACAGGCTCAGGTCGGGGTTGATCAAGTGCCCGACCACCCCGTCCACGTTGTAGGTGAACACCCTCAGCCCGACCCCGATCTGGGGTGCGGCCAGGCCCGCGCCCGGGGCGTCGAGCATGGTGTCGGTCAGATCCTGGACGAGTTTGCGCAGCTCGGCGTCGAAGTCGACGACCTCGACCGCGGGGGTGCGCAACACCGGGTCGCCGAACAGGCGGATCGGCTGGATGGCCACAGGGCTCCTCGTTCTGGGTACGTGTTCTCGTGAGCGGTGGCCAGTCTAGGAGGCAAGCTCCAGGTCGGCAGGTGGGTCGGGTCAGGTCGGCGCCGGGAGGATCCGAGGATTGGTCGACAGCCTGACAAAGCCGACGCCCTTGGTCGTCACCCAAAGAGTGGTCACAAACGACATGAATCCCGAACCAAATCGTGTCGTCTGTGACCACTCTTCCTCTGGCAGCGAGGGACTGCTTCTGCGTCAGTCGAGGGCGACGGGGTCGACGTGGACACGGACGGGCGGCAGCTTGCGGGCCGAGCGGAGGGCTTGGGCTTCCGCCAGGGCGCGGGAGAGCTCCTTGCCGCGGGTGCGGGGGACGCGGACGACCAGCCGGGCCCGGTCGGTGTCGCGGTCGTCGGGAACGGGTACCGGCCCGAGCAACTCGGCACCGACCGGCAACACCAGGCCGGCCGCGTACTCCTCCAGCGTGTCCGGCTCGGCGGTCACCGTCGCGAGCCGCGAGGCAGGCGGCAGGTGGGCCTGTTGGCGCTCGGTGAGCTCCCGCTCGGAGAAACCGATCGGGTCCCAGCGCACCAACGCCTGCAGGGCGCGCTCGGCCGGGTCCCCCACGGCCAGCACCGAACCGTCGGAGCGTACGAGCGCGGCCGCGTTCAGCAGCCGCCGCAGCGTCTCCTCGTGGGTGCGCAGGTCGGGCCGAGCGAGCATCAGCCAGGTATCGAGCAGCAGCGCACCCGCGTACCCGCCGGGGGCGACCGGCTCCGCCCCCGGCGTCGCCACGACGATCGCCGGCCGGGACGGCACCTCGGCCAGCACGCGGTCCCCGGACGAGGTCATCACGGGTACGCCGGGGAAGGCCTTGCCGAGTTCCTCAGCGGTGCGCTGGCTGCCGACGACGGGGGCACGCAGGCCCTGGCCACCGCACTCCGGGCAGCGCCGGCCAGGCTCCTCGTGTCCGCACCACCGGCAGCTGGGCGGCCGGTAGGCAGCCTGCAACGTCAGCGGGCCCTGGCATCGAGCACACTGCGCCGCCGCCCGGCACCGGTCGCAGACGAGGGCGCCGGTGTACCCGTGCCGCGGCGCCTGCACGAGCACCGGCCCGGTCGCCAGCGCGGCGCGCAGCAGCTGGTGCGCGGCGCTCGGGATGCGGGCGGTGCGCGCGAACCGATCACGGGCGAGATCGTGCTCGGAGGCCCCGGCGATACTGACCGTGGGCGCGGCCGAACGGACGATCTCCCGAGGCGAGGCGACTGCCCGTGCCCAGCCGGAATGGACCAGATAGGAGCCCTCGACGGTGCGGGCGTATCCCCCGACCAGCACCGCGCACTGCTCGACCTCGGCGCGCAGCAGCAGCACCTCGCGGGTGTGCGGATAGGGTGCGCGCTGGTCGGCGTGCAGGTCGTCGCCGTCGTCCCAGATCGCCACCAGCCCGAGGTCGGTGACCGGTGCGTACGCCGCGGCGCGGGTGCCGATCACGATCCGGGCGCTGCCGCGGGCGACCGAGAGGAACGCGCGGTACCGCGGGGTCGGCCCGAGGTCGGCGGTCAGCACCAGGTGCTGTCCGCTGCCGAGCACGTCGGTAAGCGCGGCGTCGAGACGGACCAGGTCGCGGGCATCCGGGACGCACACGATCGCGCCGCGTCCCGAGGCGGCACAGGCGGCGACAGCGCTCGCAAGCAGCGCCGGCCAGTCTTGCGCAGGCGTGTCGGCTGCGGGAGTGCTCTGCCAGACGACCCGTGGGCTGCCGCCGGAGGCCAACTGGCCCAGCCAGCTCCGGTCGTATGCCTGCCAGGCCTCGGCGACCACTTGGCGGTCCACCGCGGGCCAGCCTTCGAACGGCTGAAGCGGCTCCTTCTCCACCGCGGCACGGCGCGGCGGGATCGCCAGGCGGAGCACGTCGGAACGGGTGCCGGCGTAGCGATCGGCGACACGGCGGACCAGCTCGGCTACCTGTGGAACGAGAACCGGCTCGGCCGATAGCACCCGGCGGATCGGCATCAGCCGCCCCTGGTGCTCGCTGGCGTCGACCCGGGCGACGACGTACCCGTCGACCTCCTGGCCCGCGAAACGCACCTTGACCTTGCTGCCGACCACCGCTGTGTCGGCGAGAGCGGCCGGCACCAGGTAGTCGAAGACCCGGTCGAGATGCGCGAGCGGAACGTCGGCCAGCACCTGCGCTACCGGGGCGACAGCGGCGGCCTCGACCGCGGGCGTACGCGCGTCGCGCTCGGCGGTGCGGCGGCTCGCCTCACTCGCGACCTTGCGGACTTGATCCAACCCGGGCAGCAGCGTCTGCTGCGCGTCTGCGACTTCGGGCCTGGGCATGCGGCCATCCTGACAGCAGGCCCCGGCAGAACACACGGGCGACGATGATCTGTAAGGAAAGTCCCTCCGGGACTTTGCCTCCTAGCGTCCGGGCGGCGTCTCGATACACCCGGCTCGTTCCTCGCCGGGCACTCGACGACCGGCGGTGATCTCGATACACCCGGCTCGCTGGCGCTCGCCGTGCTACTCGATCAGCCTGAGCGGTGGTCGAGTGCGCCGACGAAGGAGTCGCGTATCGAGACCCTCAGACGCCGGCGGCTGCCTTGAGCGCCTCAGCGCGGTCGGTACGCTCCCAGCTGAAGTCGGGCAGCTCGCGGCCGAAGTGACCGTAGGCAGCCGTCTGGGCGTAGATCGGGCGCAGCAAGTCCAGGTCGCGGATGATCGCAGCGGGACGGAGGTCGAACACCTCCAGGACCGCCTTCTGGATGGTCTCGACCGGCACCGTCTCGGTGCCGAACGCGTCGATGAACAAACCCACCGGGTGCGCCTTGCCGATCGCGTACGCCACCTGGGCCTCGCAGCGCCGGGCCAGGGCCGCGGCGACGACGTTCTTGGCGACCCAGCGCATCGCGTACGCCGCCGAGCGGTCCACCTTGGAGGGGTCCTTGCCGGAGAACGCGCCACCACCGTGGCGGGCCATGCCGCCGTAGGTGTCGACGATGATCTTGCGGCCGGTCAGCCCGGCGTCGCCCATCGGGCCGCCGATCTCGAACTTCCCGGTCGGGTTGACCAGCAACTGGTAATCCTCCGACGGGATCTCGAAGCCGGCCAGCACCGGGTCGACGACATGCTTCTTCACGTCGGGCGCGAGCAGGTTGTCCAGGTCGATTCCCTCGGCGTGCTGGCTGGACACCACGATCGTGTCGATCCGCACGGGGCGGTTGTCGTCGTCGTACTCGATGGTGACCTGGGTCTTGCCGTCGGGACGGAGGTAGGCCATCGTGCCGTCCTTGCGGACCGCCGACAGCTTCTCGGCCAGCCGCTGAGCGATGGTGATCGGCAGCGGGAACAGCTCCGGGGTGTCGTCGCAGGCGTACCCGAACATCAGGCCCTGGTCGCCGGCGCCTTGCCGGTCCAGCGGATCCGCCGACGACTCGGCGCGTTCCTCGTAGGCATCGTCGACGCCTTGGGCGATGTCGGGCGACTGGGCGCCGATCGCGACCTGAACCCCACACGACCAGCCGTCGAAGCCTTTGACCGACGAGTCGTACCCGATCTCGAGGATCTTCTCCCGCACCAGCTGGGCGATCGGCGCATAGGCTTGGGTGGTCACCTCACCGGCGACCACGACCAGGCCGGTGGTGATCAGGGTCTCCACCGCGACGCGGCTGCTCGGGTCGTCCTTGAGCAGGGCGTCGAGGATCGTGTCGCTGATCTGGTCGGCGATCTTGTCGGGGTGGCCTTCGGTCACGGACTCGGAGGTGAAGAGGCGTCCAGTCACTGGGTCAAGTCTCCTGAGGTGCGGGTAGGGCCAGGATAGCGGGAGCGTCTGGTTGCCCAACACATCGTCTCAGCACATCGTCTCACCAGCGGGTGAGTACCTGATCCCAGATGGCTTGCGCGACGGCCGACTTCGAGGCACGTGGGATGCCGGTCGCACCGCCGTTGGAGTCGAGGATCACGGCTTCGTTCTCGGCCTCGCCGAAGACCCGGCCACCGCTGACGTCGTTGACGACCAGCAGGTCGCAGCCCTTCTTGGCGAGCTTGGCCTGGGCGTGCTGCAAGACGGTGCCGTTGGCGTCTCCGGTCTCGGCGGCAAATCCGACGACGACGATGCCCGGGTGGGGCCGGTCCTTCGCGAGCGAGGCCAGGATGTCCGGGTTCTGCACCAGCTCGATGGAGGGCGAGCTACCGTCGTCGGCCTTCTTGATCTTGGCGGTGCTCAGGGTCGCGGGCCGGAAGTCAGCCGGCGCGGCGGCCATCACCACGGCGTCAGCGTCCTGGCTTGCGGCAATCACCGCGTCACGCAGCTGCTCGGTGGTCTCGACGGGTACGACCTTCACACCGGCGGGGTCGGGCAGGGTCACGTTCGCTGCGACCAGGGTGACGTCGGCGCCGCGCCCGGCGGCGGTCCGGGCGAGGGCGTACCCCTGCAGGCCGGACGAACGGTTGGAGAGGAAGCGCACCGGGTCGAGGTATTCGCGGGTACCACCGGCGGAGACGACCACGCGTTTGCCCGCCAGGTCGAGGTGGGACGCCCCCGCGTCGGATCCGGCCCGGGCGAGCACGTCGCGCGCGACTTCGAGGATCTCGCCGGGCTCCGGCAGCCGG
>JASGGG010000146.1:0-6205 GCA_047605165.1 Nocardioidaceae bacterium | reverse complement strand
CGTTGACGTAGACCGGGGTGATGCCCAGAGCCAGGAGGGCGTCCATGTCCTCCGAGGTCAGGCTGATGGCGGCAATGCGCTCGGGCGCCTTCTTCAAGGTGGTCTCGCCCCATTTGGTCTTCAGGGTCATCGGGTAGGTCGTGACCCCCTCTGGTCCATCGCTGGCATCGCTGCTGGGAGTGCTGGTCGCGGCGACGTCGGTGCTGCTGCACGCCGTCAGGGCGGCGAGGGTCAGCAGACAGGCAACCAGTGCTCCCTGGAAGCGACGGGCCCCCGGGACACGACGGGCGGTGGAAGGCATGCGCACTCCTCGGTACGGGATCAGCGGCGGAACAGGCTCCGTGACGGCTCGGCGGCGCGTCGCCAGGTCACCAGCGCGACGCTCGCCGACGGAAAGTTAGCCTTGCCTGACCAAACCTTTCCAGAGGGAGCGGCGTGAATGGCCCTCGGCTTGGATCATCGCGGCGCCTGGTAGGACGCGGGGCATGACGTGCCCCTGACCAACAAACCGGTGCGAGTACGGCGACGACCGGTGCGGCGGCGGCTTTGGCCTGGTTGCCCTCGGCCGACGCTGAGCCCCTGGGACGTATCCAAATGTCTCTCAAAGCGTAAACACAGGACTGTTTGGCATCCTTTGGGTCGGTTGCACCGCTAGGTGCAGTTCGAGCGGATTAGACCGGACACGGTTCGTTAGCCTTGGGAGTTTGTCATGACTGATCAGTCTCGCCGGTTCTTTCTGCGGGCCGGTGTCGTTGCCGGCGGCGCCGCCGTCGGCAGCTTCGCCCTACGCGGAGTGACCGAGTCCGCGATGGCCGCGGTCCCGACCGCGAGTTCGCGGGCGGCGCTGGCGACCTCCACGGCATGCGCAACGCTGACCGAGGAGCTCACCCAGGGACCGTTCTGGGTCGACGAGAAGCTGAATCGCTCCGACATCCGCTCCGACAGCGAGACGGGAGCGACCCAGGAGGGCGTGCCCCTCACGCTGACGATCAACCTTCGAGACGCCGGAGCCAGTTGTACGCCCCAAGTGGGTGCCTACGTCGATATCTGGCATGCCAACGCTCAGGGCGAGTACTCCGATGTCAGCGGTTCGGGGAACCCGGATAACAGGGGAGTGGACTGGCTACGGGGATATCAGGTCAGCGACGACGACGGAGCGGTCACGTTCACCACGATCATGCCGGGCTACTACACCAGCCGGACCATCCACATCCACTTCCGGGTGCGGCTGACCCTGGCGGACGACTCGGAGGTCAACTTCACCTCGCAGCTGTTCTTCGACGACGACTCGGTCAACAGCGCCGTCCTCGCGACCACCGCGTACAAGCAGGACCAGGTCCGAGACACCTACAACAGCGGCGACCAGCTCTACGACGACGCCTTGCTGGTGCCGGTGACCGGGAACGTCACCAACGGCTACACCGGAAGCTTCACGGTCAACCTGGACTTCGGCGACGGCACCAGCGACTCCGACGACACCAGCGACTCCGACGACACCAGCGACGCCACCCCGACAACGCCGGACGACACGGTCGTGGACGCCAAGGTCGTCAAGGTCACCGTGGTGCGGAGACGAGGTCGCCGGATCGCCCGCGTCGTCATCGACAGCGACGAGAAGGTCACCGCGAAGGTGCGACTCGTGCGCGGTGACCGGGTGCTGGCCACCCGGCGCTGGGGGTGGCTGCCCAAGGGGCGGCGAGTCCTCCGGCTCCGCGTGCCGGCGCACGTCGTCGCGGGGCGGGCCAAGATCATGGTCAACTTCGCCGACGCTGCCGGCAACGCCCGCATCGCACGCAAGCCCGTGCACGTGCCGCGTCGTACCCTCTGACTGTCACGCCACCAACGACGGTTCGGGGTTCTTTCCAGCTCAGGGGGATAGGGCGTCGAGGGGAGCGGTGACGATGCCGTCGTCGGTGACCAGGATCGGGCCGGTTCCGGTGACCACCAGGCGGAAGGCCGGATCGCCCACGGCTTCGGTGTCGATCTGCGCGATCGCTGTTCGCAGCGACTCGGCCGCCGCTGCGACCTGTTGTCCACCGAGTTTGACTTCGACGGCCGCCCAGCGTGCGTCGGGAAGCGTGATGATCGCGTCGATCTCCTTCTTGTTGGAGTCGCGGTAGTGACTGACTTCGCCGCCGATGGCCGAGGCGAACACGGTCAAGTCGTGGACGACAGCGCTCTCGAAGAGGAGGCCGAGTGTCTGGAGGTCGTTGTGCAGGTGTTGCGGCCCGGCTCCCAGAGCTGCGGCGGCGAGAGCCGGGTCGACCAGATGTAGCTTCGGCGAGGTTCGTACCCTCGCGCGGGAGCGCAGCGCAGGGGTCCAGGGCTGCTGCGCTTCGACGATGAAGAGCCGTCGGAGCAGGCCGACGTAGTTGCTCACGGTTTCCTCGTCGATCGACGGGGCGAGTGTCCGTACGTCGGACGCGAGCGTCTTGTAGGTGACTTCGGACGCGATTGATCGTGCCAGGGCCGTGATGAGCCGCTTGACCACCGCCGGCCTGTGGCGGATATCGGCGATGCGATCGATGTCGGTGCGTGCGACGTCATCAATGTAGCCGCGCAGGCGGTCCGCGGACTGGCTGCACGGCAGCGCGGCCATCGCTGGGAAGCCAGGCCGCAGCAGGTTGTCGATAACGGTGTGGAGGTCCGGGGCTGCACCCAGGTCTGTCTTCGGCAAGTCTCCGTTGAAAAGGCCAGCGAGGCTTACCGTGCCTGCTGGCTGGTCAGCCTTCTCCCACCATGACATGGTCCGCTGCCGCAGTCGCAGGAATCGCCCGGCCCCCGTATGGCGAGTCGTGTCGTCTGCCGGTATAGCGGAGCCGGTGAGGATGAACCGACCCGGCTCCACGGCCGCATCGACGGCGCGTCGGACGAGGTTCCACAACTCTGTGGCGGTCTGCCATTCATCAAGCAGCCGGGGCGCTTCGCCTTCGAGGAGGGAGCGAGGCGCGACCTCGATCAGGCGCTGCGTCTCGGGGTCGTCGACGAAGACGTAGGAGGCGGCGGCGTGCAACGCGGTCATGGTCTTGCCACTTGCGCGGGCTCCTTCGATGACGACCGCGCCAGAGGCCGCAAGCGCACTCTGCAAGGCGTTGTCGATCACGCGAGGCCGGTAGGCCTGTCCCAGTGCTTCCGCCGTATCCATCGAGGAAAGCCTACCGTTCGGGCGACCATATTCGGATGATTGCAGGACCACTATCCGGATAGATGCAGAATATCTAACCGGACGATCGCAGATGTTCTCAGCGGAGCATTGCACCAGCGCTGCTGCTGGCTCAGGTGCTACCGGGCTGCCAGTCTCGCCTGAGCAGCCCGTAGACCCACGAGTCCGAGACCTCGCCGTTGACGATGCAGTCCTCCCGCAGCGTTCCCTCGCGCACGAATCCGAGCTTTTCCAGGACGCGGGCAGAGGCCGCGTTGCGCGTGTCGGTCTCTGCTTGGACGCGGTTGAGGTCCAGCGTGCCGAAAGCCCACTCGAGTACGGCTCGGGCGGCTTCGGTGGCATACCCCTGACCCCAGGCGATCTCGTCGTAGCAGTAACCCATCGAGGCGGAGCGGTAGCCGGGATTCCAGCTCGTCAGCGAGCACCAGCCGACGAACTCACCGTCAAAGATGCGGTCGACGGCCAGCCGCGCGCCGCTGCCCTCGTCGGCCAGCTCCTGACAGGCGGCGATGAAGTGGTCGGCCCGAGCCGGATCGCTCCAGGGCGGCGAATCCCAGTAGCGCAACACGTATACGTTGCTCTGGAGTGCGAACAGAGCATCCTTGTCCGCGTTCGTGAAGGGGCGCAGACGCAGGCGGTCGGTGTGCAGGGTGGGAGTAGGTAGGGACATGCGTGGTACCGGCGGGGCTATCGGCGGCGCCACTCGATGGCCGGGCAGGTGTCCATGACCATCGGCACCCCGGCGGCGGTGGTGCGGGCGAACGCGTCCTCGTCGATGACGCCGAGCTGGAACCACACGCCTTTCGCGCCGATCGTGACGGCTTGATCGGCGAACTCGCCGGCGGCCTCCGACCGGCGAAACACGTCCACGACATCGACGGGGAAGGGTACGTCGGCCAGAGTCGGGTAACCCTGCTCGCCCAGCACGGTGGGTGCGTCGGGATGGATCGGGACGATCCGTTTGCCGCGTTGCTGAAGCAGCGTGGCGATCTCGTACGCCGTGCGGTGCGGGTCTCCCGAGAGGCCGACCACGGCCCAGGTCTCGCAGTCGTCGAGCATCAACGAGATGGCGGCCGGGTCGTGCCAGTCGGTCCTCATGCCTCCACCGTAGCTAGAGCGTGTCCCTTATTCCCGCCGACGCATCGTGAATTGCGAGACACGCTCCAGGCGACGGCCGAGCAGGGCGGGAGCCGTTGATCACGCGAAGGCGAAGTAGCGCAGATAAACGTACAGCCAGGCGACGACGAGGCTCGCCGCGGTCACGACGATGCCGTACTTGGTGAAGCCCCAGAAGCTGATCGGCTCCCCGGCCTTGACGGCGATGCCGAGGACGACCACGTTGGCGCCGGCCGCTACTGCGGTGCCGTTGCCGCCGAGGTCGGCACCGAAGACGAACGCCCACCACAGTGGGCTCTCCGCCCCGGAGTGTGGGGTAGTGGCGACCATGTCTTCCACGATCGGCACCATCGCGGTCGTGTAGGGGATGTTGTCGACGAACGCTCCGAAGATGCCCGAGCCGAAGAGCAACGCCGTGGCGCCGAGCAGCTCGCGCCCGCCCATCGAGTCTGCCGCCAGCTGGCCGAGCTGGCCGATCACGCCTACCTCCACCAGCGATCCGACCAGTACGAACAGTGCCATGAAGAAGGCGAGCGTCCCCCACTCGACCTCTTCGAGGAACTCCTCCGTCGTCGTACGCGAGACCAGGACGGTCGCGCCGGCCCCGAGCATCGCCACCATCGAGGGGTCGAGATGCAGGACGGTGTGCAGGCTGAAGGCCACCATGACCAGTGCCAACACGATCAGGCACCGTGCGAGCAGCCGGACGTTCGTGATGGCGTCGCTCGGGCGGAGGTCACCCAGCCGGTCTTGGACGTCGACGCGGGCGGAGAGCTGGTGCCGGAACAACACCCTCGCCAGCAACAGGAAACCGCCCAGCAGGATGAGGGTGAGCGGCAGCGAGTGGACCAGGAAGTCGTCGAAGCTCAGGCCGGCGCGACTGCCGATGATGATGTTGGGAGGATCGCCGATGAGTGTGGCGGTGCCGCCGATGTTCGAGGCCAAGATCAGCGAGATCAGATACGGGGCGGGTGGCAGGTCCAGCTGTCGGCATACGGCCAAGGTCACCGGCGCGACGAGTAGGACGCAGGTGACGTTGTCGAGGATCGGGGAGACGGTCGCGGTGACCAGGACGAGCAGCACCAGCAGCTTGTAGGGGCGTCCCCCGGAGGACCGGGCTGCCCACAGCGCGAGGAACTCGAACAGACCGGTCTGCTTGAGTACGCCGACGATCACCATCATCCCGAAGAGCAGGAAGATGACGTTCCAGTCGATGCCGGTCTCGTGGTCGAAGAACGCAGTGTGGGCGTCGGCCACTCCGATCACGACCATTCCGGCGACGCCGCCGAGGGCCGCGGCGACCCGGTGGATGCGCTCGGTCGCGATGAGCGCGTAGCTGACGATGAAGATGGAGATGGCGGCGGAGGTGAGGATCACGCCGCCCGCCTTCGTACTCCGAGAGCCTGCGCGGAGGTGGCCGACTCGATTCCCTCGTGCCAGCGAGCCAGCCGCCCGAAGCGGCTCACCGAGCGAAGCCGGTCCTCCACCTGGCCGACCTGATCCCGGGCCGTCACCGCAAGCACCTGATCACCGGTGCGCAACGTCGTCCGGTCGATGGGAACGAGCACCTCGGAGCCGCGAGTGATGAGAGAGACCGCCGATCCCTGGGGCAGCCGAAGCTCCCCGACCTCCACGCCGGCAAGCCGCGATCCCTGCTCGACCTCGAAGCGGAGCAGGACGGCGTCGAGTCGGTCGAGAGTGGCGAACCCGATGGACACCTTGTGCACCAGGCTGCCCTTCTCCTGCCAACGCGGCTGACGGCCCCGGCCGATAGCCAGGCCGACCGCGAAGCCCACCGCTGCGCACACCATCCCGGCGGAGATGGCCAACTCGAGCTGCGGTCCCATGGCTTCAAGTCAAGAGGCCCGGAAGGCTCGAGAAAATCAGGGCTGCGCCCCATCTTCACGTGACCGGTGGGCCTACCAC
>JASGGG010000145.1:0-6232 GCA_047605165.1 Nocardioidaceae bacterium | reverse complement strand
CGACTCCCCTCCGGGCGGAGTCACGTCAGGGTTGACCCGCCCGTCGACGAAGCTGTCCGGCCAGGACGCGGCCACCGCGGTACGGGCGAGCCCCTCCCACGCGCCGACCGCCCGCTCCATCAGGCGAGGGTCGAGCCGGGGCTCGTGGCCCGGGAACAGCGCCCGCGCGGCCACGACCGCACGCTGCAACGGCGACGACCAGAGCACGTCCGTGGGCTGGGCCGGGATCGGGGCGACCTCCTGCAACGGGAGCGGCGGCACGTCGGTCTGGCCCTGGAAGACCCCGGTGTGGTTCGCGGCAGTGGGGGCATGGCGTACGACGGTGAGCGGCACGCTGGGAGTGTGTCACGATCGAGCGGTGCAGTGGCTCCTCGGCGATCGGGTGCTGGTCGAGGTTCGCCGCGGCCACGACGCTGAGCCCATTGCGCGGGAGCTCGCCTCGACGTTGACCGGGCGAGATCCCGGCCCGCTGCACCACAGTTGTCCCTGGTGCGGCTCCGCCGAGCATGGCCAGCCTTACTTCGACCCGAGTCTGGCGGCGGGCGTTGCGGTGAGCGTGACACGTGCCCAAGGCTGGGTGGGGGTCGCGGTGAGCGTCGGCGGAGTGCCGGGCATCGACATCGAGTCCGCCGGGGTGGACGGCGTCGAGGCGTGGGTACGCCGGGAGGCGGAGGGCAAGGCGTGCGGCGTCGGCATCGTCGGCGAGGCGGAGGCGATCATGCCCGTGGAGGTCGGCCCGCTGAAGCTGCCGGCCGGGTTGGCCGGTGCCGTCGCCCTGAGGTCGTCGTCGAGCGGGACGTATACGTCCCGCTCAGACGGACGACCCGCGGGGTCAGGGGAGCGGCGGGAGGGCCGGCTCACGCAGCCAGGGATCCAGCAACGGTGTGAGGTCGCGCCCGGCGGCGACCTCGGCCAGGGAGAGGAAGTCCGCGGTCGTGACCGTGCCGTAGGCATGGGTCGAGGTCCAGGAGCGCAGCAGCGAGAAGAACGGCATATCGCCCAGGGCGCGGCGCAAGGCATGAAGGGTAAGCGCGCCACGCTTGTAGACGCGGTCGTCGAACATGTCGGCGGCACCTGGAGCGGTGAGCACCAAGTCTTGGGGGAGGCCGGACAGCCGTTGCCAGTGGTGGCGTGCGTGCTGGTCGGCGCTGTCTCGGCCGCTGCGCTCCGACCACAGCCACTCGGCGTAGCAGGCGAAGCCCTCGTGCAGCCAGATGTCGGACCACGATGCCGCGGTCAGGCTGTTCCCGAACCACTGGTGGGCCAGTTCGTGGGCGACCAGGCGCTCGTTGGCCCACGTGTCGCCTAGGAAGTTGGACCCGAAGATCGACAGGGTCTGGGCCTCGAGCGGGATCTCCAGCTCGTCGTCGGTCACGACGGCGGTATAGCGCGAGAACGGATAGTCGCCGAACATCTCGACGAAAGCGGCCAGCATCTCCGGCTGACGAGTGAATACCGGCTCCAGCCTGGCGGCACGATCGGGCGGCAGCACGACCGACATCGGTACCAGGGCGGGCAATTCGTACTCGGCGTACTGGCCTAGCTGCAGGGTCGCGAGATACGGCGACATCGGCTCGGGTTGCTCGTATTCCCACGTGGTGCTGCTCGCGCCGCGCTTGCTCGACAGCAGCCGGCCGTTGGCGACGACCCGGTAGGCAGACGGCGCCGAGATGGTGAAGTGGTACGCCGCCTTGTCGCCCGCGCGGTCGTTGCACGGGAACCAGGTGGGCGCGCCGTGCGGTTGTGACGCGACGATCACGCCGTCCTCGAGCTCCTCCCAGCCGGCGTTGCCGTCCGGCCCGCTCATCGGGCCCTGCATTGGTCCGGGGTTCCCGTGATAGCCGATCACCACCGTGAAAGACGCCCCCGCGGGGATCGGAGCGGCGAGCCGGATCCGCAGCTTGGACGCGGTATGCCGGTGTTTGGCCGGCGGTCGCCCGTCGACCAGCACCCGTGTCGCCTGGAGGCCGTGCAGGTCCAGCGCGAACCGGTCGAGCTCGGTCAACGCCCGGGCCGTGATCGTCGCCCGGCCGGTCAGCCGGTTCCCGACCACGCGATAGCTCAGCTCCAGCTCGTAGCGGGCTACGGCGTACGCCGGGTCGCCGTGTCCGGGGACGTACGGATCCGCGTCGGGTCCGGCCTTCACCCGTCTGCCCTCACTCGTCTGCCCAGGGAGCGATCGGATTGCCGATCCAGCGGGTGCGATCGGGCACGGACTCTCCTCGCATGACCAGCGAGACCGGGCCGACGGTCGAGTGCTTGCCCAGCACCGCCGCCGGTAGGACCACGCTGTTGGGCCCGAGCGTCGAGCCCGCCCGCATCGTCACCATGTCCATGGACAGCATCCGATCATGGAACAGATGCGTCTGCACGACGCACCCCTGGTTGACCGTCGCGCCGTCGCGCAGTTCGATCAGGTCCATCTCGGGCAGCCAGTACGTCTCACACCACACGCCTCGCCCGATCCGGGCGCCGAGCGAGCGGAACCAGGCGTTGAGTACCCAGGTCCCGGTCGCCGGTCGCGCGAACCAGGGCGCAGCCAGCACCTCGACGAACGTGTCGGCAAGTTCGTTGCGCCACACGAAGCTCGACCAGAGCGGGTGGTTGCCGACCCGGACCCGGCCGACGAGCAGCCACTTGGCGATCGTTGCGGTGAGGGCCGCCACTCCGCCGGCCGCCATCAGCACCGGCCCGGCGAGCAGCAGGGCCGCCCACCAACCCCAGGCCGACCAGATCGCGGTCAGAGCCGCGAGCACCAGCATCCACAGGCAGGTCGCGAGGATCAGTGGCACCACGCGGCACACCTCGACGGCGGCGCGTACCACGCGCAGCCTGGCCGCCGGCTGATAGGTACGGCTCTGGTCGACGTCGCCGGAGGTACGCCGGAGCTCGGTCGGCGGGCTCCCGATCCAGGACGTACCGGCCTTGGCCTTCGTACGCTGCGGCGCCGCGGAGAGTACGGCGACCAGCCCGCCCTTGGGCACCTTGCGGCCCGGTGCAGTCATGCCGCTATTGCCGACGAACGCGTGCTTGCCGACCCGCACCTGACCGACGCGGAGCCAGCCGCCTCCCAGTTCGTACCCGCCCAGCAGCGTGTCGTCGGCGAGGAACGCGCCGTCGCGGACCTCGGTGAGCTTCGGCAGCAGCAGGACGGTGGATGCCTCGACGTCCTTGCCGATCCGGGCACCGAGCGCCCGCAGCCACATCGGGGTGAGAGTCGAGGAATAGAGCGGGAACAGCCAGGTGCGCGCCTCGTCGAGGACCCGCAAGGTGCTCCACGCTCGCCAGGCCTGCGGGCCGTGCACCGGGAAGTGCCCACTGGTCAGGCCGATGCCGAGGACGCGTACGAGCGCCCAGACCAGCGCGGCCAGCACCAGATAGCCGAGGACGGTGCCGAGCGGCGCGACTTGCAGCGCCGCGACCAGTAGCCCGGAGATCGAGGTGACATTGGTCAGCGGTCCTTGCACCGCCAGCACCGCCGCCAAGAGCGCGACGACCGGGAGCGCGGCGATGACGACGGCGGACGCCGCGTACGCGAGCTGCCAGACGGGCCGGTTGGTGGGCTTCTCGTCGTCCCAGGGGCCGCGACTGCGCTTGGCTGCCTTCGCCGCGGGGGCGCCGGACCAGAACTGCTTGTCGGGCACCGTGCCGAACACCGCGGAGCCGGCCGCGATCTCGGCGTAGTCGCCGATCCGCGCGCCACCGACCAGCGTGCTGCGCGCTCCGACGCGAGCGCTCTTGCCGATCGCGATCGCGCCGAGATGGAAGGTGTTGCCGTCGATCCAGTGCCCGGTCAGATCGACCTCCGGCTCGACCGAGCAGCCCTTGCCGAGTTGGAGGAACCCCGTCACTGGTGGCGTGGTGTGGAGGTCGACGTCGCGGGCGACCCGCGCGCCAAGCCGGCGGGCGTACCAGCGTAGGAGGGGTGCGGAGGAGAGCTTGGTCGCGCCCATCTCCTCGGCCAGGCGCTCCGCCAGCCAGACGCGCAGGTGCACTTTGCCGCCGCGCGGGTAGTCACCCGGCTCGATGCCGGCGAGAACGATCCGCGCCGCCAGCGCGGTGATCAGCAGCCGGCCTGGGGGGAGCACGAACAGCGCGAAGCCGACCGCCAGCAACCACCACGGACTGGACGGCAGATAGGCGCGGTCCGCGACCCGGAAGGCGATGCCGAGCCAGACCAGCACCTGGATGCCGGCCAGGGCGCGCAACGGAATCGTCGCGACCAGCTGCCCGAGCTGGGTCTTGCCGGGAACGGGCGGGACCTTGCGGTTGACCTCGACCGCCGACGACTCGAGCGAGTCGAGAAACGTGGCGAGCTCGCCCAGCGTCGGGTGCTCGTATACGTCGGCGACGGTGAGCTCGGGGTGGGTCCTGCGGAGCTGGGACACCAGCTGGGCCGCAGTGAGGCTGCTGCCGCCGAGGTCGAAGAAGTCGGCGCCGGCGCTGGCCACCTCGACGCCCAGGATGTCGCTCCAGGTCGCCTGTACGGCCGCCGCGGTGCCGTGAAGCTCGGCTGTCGGTCCGGCACCGAGGGCCGGCGCCGGCCAGGGCAGCGCGTCCCGGTCGATCTTGCCGGAGGTACGAGTAGGCAACTCGCCCACGGCGACGAGGCGGGGTACGAGGGCAGCCGGCAGCTCGCGACGAAGGGCCTCCAGCGCCTCATGTGGGTCGAAGCCCGCAGTGGTCGCGACGTACCCGACGAGGAGCTTGTTGCCGGACTTGGTGGAGCGGACGGCAGCGGCCGCTCCGTCCACCCCCGGCAGCGACAGCAGTGCGCTGTCGATCTCGCCGAGCTCGATCCGACGGCCGCCGAGCTTGATCTGGTCGTCGGCCCGGCCCATGAAGACCAGCCCGTCCTCGTCGTACCGGACCAGGTCGCCGCTGCGGTAGGCCCGTTCCCAACCCAGTGTTGGCATCGGGGCGTACTTCTCGGCGTCCAAGTCGTGATCGAGGTAGCGGGCCAGACCGACGCCCCCGATGATCAGCTCGCCGGTCTCGCCCGGCGCGACCGGCTGCCCCGAGCCGTCGACGACCGCCAGGTCCCAGCCGTCCAGCGGCAGGCCGATCCGCACCGGACCCTCGCCCGTCAGTCGAGCACCGCACGAGACCACCGTCGCCTCGGTTGGGCCGTAGGTGTTCCAGACCTCGCGATCGGCTGTCGCGAGGCGCTCCCCGATCTCGGGCGGACAGGCCTCGCCACCCAGGATGAGCAGGCGTACGCGAGCGAGGGCGTCCACAGGCCACAGCGCTACCAGCGTCGGCACGGTCGACACGACCGTGACCCGGTTCGCGACCAGCCAGGGGCCGAGGTCCATGCCGCTGCGAACCAGCGATCGCGGGGCCGGCACCAGACAGCCACCGTGTGCCCAGGCCAACCACATCTCCTCGCAGCTCGCGTCGAACGCCACGGACAGGCCGGCCATCACCCTGTCGCCGGGCCCGAGCGGTCGATCCCGCAAGAACCACCGCGATTCGGCGTCGACGAACGCGGCCGCGTTGTGGTGGGTGACCGCGACTCCCTTCGGCTTCCCTGTCGAGCCGGAGGTGAAGATCACCCAGGCGTCGTCGTCGGGCGTGGGCTCGGTCGGCTCCGTCGCGGGCCGGTCTCGAGTCGGTGTGATCGCCAGGCCGCTGCCGATCGTCGCGACGACCGCAGCCTCGGCAAATACCGTCGTCGCCCGCTCCTCGGGGTCGTCGGCATCGACCGGCACGTAGGCGGCGCCGGCAACCAAGATGCCGGCGATCGCGACGTAGAGGTCCGTCGTACCCGAGCCGATCCGGACACCCACCTTGTCGCCTGGGCCGACGCCCAACTCGTTGAGCTCCTCGGCCACCGCCTCTGCCGCGGCGAGGAACTCGGCATAGGTCAGTGTCTCCGCCCCGTTGTCGAGTGCGGGTGCGTCCGGTACGCGCTCAGTGGTGGATCGGAGGATGTCGACCAGGGTGCGGGGCGGAGGAGCCAGGTCGCCGCGGAGCAACATCAGTCGGTTCTCGTGGGTCGTGGTTGCGCGCCTCCACCGTGATGCGTCCCGAGCCGGCGAGCCTGTGGTCGAGTCGTTCCCGCCGGTCGCTCGGTGGTTCCGCGGTGCGGTAGGCGTCGGCTGTGTCGGCATTTCCTCTTGGTTCGCTCCGCTCGCGGGTTCATGCGGACAGTGTGGAGGACTCAGGTGAACAGTGGGTGATGCCCCGCAGTGGGCTCAGACCTTCCGGTACCACATCGGCAGCACCGCGA
>JASGGG010000144.1:0-6247 GCA_047605165.1 Nocardioidaceae bacterium | reverse complement strand
GTCGAAGAGGCCGGCGAGGTCGCCCGCGACCAGCCGGCGCAGCGCGTGGCCGACGAGCCGTCCGTCCTCGGTGAGCCGTCCGTCATGGTCGTCGCTCCGGTCGGGCGCCAACAGACGGTCGACGACCATCGGGAGGACGGGTACGTCCGTCGAGCGGACGGCCCGATCGAGCGCGAGGTCGACGGCGGTGTGCTCCAGCGGCGTCAGACGCCTGTCGAGCACGGTTTCGGCCAGCGCGCCGATGAGGTCCCGGCGCCGGCTGGTCACCTGACTGACCCATTGGACGTCGTCCAGGCCCGAGGGGCGGTGACCCTCGTCGAGCGGGTTGAGCCGGTTCGGCATCCCATGACCGAGCGCGATGGCCTTGCCGCCGACGGCTTCGGCGACGGGCGTGTGTTCGCCCTTCGGGTCGCCGGGGACGTAGACGCGGCGGCCGAACGGGATGGAACGGGTGTAGAGGCTCTTCGCCAGGCTCGACTTACCGGAGCCCACGATCCCGGCGAGCACGAGGTTGGGTGCGGTGATCAGGCCACGGGCGTAGAGGACCCAGGGGTCGTAGACGAAGGACGAGCCGGAGTAGAGGTCCTGCCCGACGAAGACTCCCTCGCTGCCGAGCCCGCCCTCGGCGAGGAATGGATACGCGCCGGCGAGAGTGGCCGAGGTGTCTTGATGACGGGGGAGTCGCAGTCGGCCCGGAGTGCGGAGTGCTGCCGGTCCGGGCTCGCCGGCTCGCGGGAATACGGCGGTTGAGCGCCGCTCGGCGGCGAGGTCGTCGGCCTTCTGCTTGGCGATCGCCCGCCTGGTCTCGCGGTCCTCAGCGACGAGCGCGCGGGCGGAGGCCTTGCGAAGCTTCCGGTCCCGACGCTTCTCGCGGCCGGGCGAGACCAGCACGCTGGTGTGGAGACGGTGTTCGTCCTGCCAGGTGTTCACAGCGACAGCCCGGGCTCACGCGTCGGTCGCGGCGGGGGCGCGAGGGCGGGATAGTCGCCGACGTCGTACGCGATCGTCGCCTCGACCTCGTGCGCGCGGTCGATCCCGGCGGCGACCTGATGGACCATCTCCGCGGACCGATGCAGTTCCCACGCCACCTGATACGACGCAGCCCGACCGGTGCGAGGGTCGCCCGTCACCCAGGTCCGCTTCCGCGCCGGGCCTTCGTGGAAGTCGGCGATCTGATGCAGCGACTGCGCCAACGAGGCGAGGCCGTTGCTCAGTTCACCGAGCACCGGATAGATCTCCGTCGGATCCTCGACATCGCGCGTCGCGTGGGCGAGCAGGCGGAGTGCCTCACGGGCCTCGTCGGCATGGGTTCGAGGCCGGTCGTGGATAGCCATGTGATCCTCCTTGGGAGTGCTTCATCAAGGAGGTGTTGCGAGTGCGCCGCCGAAGAGAGCGAAGCAAATAGGAAGATCCCGCAGGAGTCTCGGGTCTCCTGCGGGATCTGTGATGGATCTTGCCGCACCGCGGCGCAACCGTCTCCGGAATCCTCGAAATTCGGCCGGGAACGGTGTCTGTCTCCTTCGGTGGCCACTGCTGGTGGAAGGATTCGCCTTGCGACCAGGTCCGACCGGTCGGCGCTCTGGCCATTCGTGCGGGTCCACGGCCCCGGGATCGAGAGTCAGCAGGCGGAACCGGCTCAGACGGTCTCGCCACCGAGCATCGTCGCGATGCCCTCGCGGTAGCTGGTCACTTCGAAGTCGGGGAAGCGTGTGGCGAACTTCGTGGTGTCGAAGATGTTGTCCTGGCGATAGCGCGGCATCAGTTCGTTGGCCTCTTTCACGGCGGGCTTGAACAATCCGAGGATCTTGAAGACCAACTCGGGGACGGTGCGGAAGGAGATGTCCCTCCCGACCACCTCGGAGGCGATCTCGATCATCTCGGCGTAGGTGAGACGGTTCGGGTCGATGGGCAGGTGCCAGGTCTGGCCGTAGGCGTCGGGCGTGCTGCCGATCAGGCCCATGGCGCGGCTGGCGTCCGGGGTCCAGATGAGGCTGCGCCTGGTGTGCGCGTTGATCGGGACGGTCGGGCGCTTTTCCTGCTTGATCGGGTCGAAGATGGCGGTGTTGGTGAGGCTCTGCGTCTTGCCGGGTCCGTAGAACTCCGGGGCGCGGCAGATGACGGCCTCGATGGTGCCGGCGCGCATCTCGTCGAGGAGCATGTTCGCGATCTCGGCGCGCACGGTCGCCTTGCGACCGATCGGCTGGAACTCGGTGTCCTCGGTCTGCGGGGTGTCGGTGCGCGGGTACATGTAGGTGTTGTCGAAGAACACGAGCTTGGTTCCGTGCTTCCGGCAGGCGGCGATGGTGTTGGCCATCATGAGCGGGAACTGCTGCTCCCACAGCGTGGAGTCGATGGGCAGGCCGACGGTCAGGTAGGCGATGTCGCTGCCCTCGACTGCGGCGCTGGTGGCGTCGGCGTCGAGCAGGTTGGCCTGGTGGAGCTGGTCGGCCTCGTGGACCTTGCGGGGGTTGCGGCTGACCAGCCTGATGTCCTGGGTGACGTTGTCGTGGAGGTAGCGGGTGAGCTCTTCGGCGATCTGGCCGTTGGCTCCGAGTACGGTCTGCATCTTCACTTCACTCCGGGAAGTCGCTTGGCGATGCGCAACGCGCGGGTGGCGATGCGGGCGTAGGTCTTGGCGCTCATCCCGTCGGGTGCGCCGACCGGGATGAATCGTTCGACGGCGATGGTCTGGGCCTCGGTGTACTTCAAGATTCCGTGCTCACCATGACGGCGGCCGAGGCCGGAGGCCTTCATGCCGCCCATGGGGGCGTCCATGGATCCCCAGGCGGCTGCGTAGGCGTCGTTGACGTTGACGGTGCCAGCCTCGAGTTGGGCCGCGACGCGGTACCCGCGGTCCTCGTCGGAGGTCCAGACGCTGAAGTTGAGCCCGTATTCGCTGTCGTTGGCTCGGGTGATGGCCTCCTCCTCGTCCGCGACGCGGTAGAGCGACACGAGGGGCCCGAACGTCTCGTGGGCGTAGACCTCCATCGTCTCGTCGACGTCGGTGAGGATCGTGGGCTCGTGGAAGAACGGGCCGAGGTCGGGTCGGGTCTTGCCGCCGGCGAGCACGGTTGCGCCGCTGGCGACGGCGTCCTCGACATGACGTACGACGGTGTCGAGCTGCTTCTGGGAGACCAGGGACCCCATGTCGCCGGAGTAGTCGATGGCCGGGGAGAGCTTCATGGCCTTCGTCGCGGCGGCGAACTTCGTGGTGAAGTCGTCCCACAGCGTGGCCGGGACGAAGATGCGCTCCATCGAGATGCAGAGCTGGCCGGTGTTGGAGAAGGACGCCCTCACCGAGCCCGCGACCGCCTTGTTGACGTCCGCGTCGTCGAGGACGAGCAGGGCGTTCTTGCCACCGAGCTCCATCGAGCAGTCGATCAGGGCTTCGCCTGCCTGGGAGGCGACCGTGCGGCCGACGGCCGTGGAGCCGGTGAACATGAGGAAGTCGGAGCTCTCGATGATCGGCTTGCCGAGCTCGGCACCACTACCCGTGACGACCTCCACGAGGCCGGCCGGCATGCCGGCCTCCTCGAGCAGCTCGACCGCCCACAGGGCGGCGTACGGCGTCTGGGCGTCGGGCTTGGTGAGGATTGCGTTGCCTGCGACGATGGCGGGCAGGGCGTCGCTGATGCCGAGGGTGAGGGGGTAGTTCCAGGGGGAGATGACCCCGACGAGGCCCTTGGGGTGGTGCAGCTCCCAGACCTTGGTCAGCTTCAGCTGCGCGCCCTGGCGGCGCTTGGGCTTGAGGTACTCCTCGGCCGTGTTCGCGTAGTAGCGGGACGCGAGGCAGACGTCGAGGATCTCCTCGAACGCGTGCCGACGTGCCTTGCCGTTCTCGAGCTGGATGAGGTCGAGCACCTCGTCCTGGCGGGCGAGGACCAGGTCGTGGAAGCGCAGCAGCACGGCGGCGCGCTCCTTGAAGGGACGAGCGGCCCAGGCCTTCTGCACGGATCGGGCTCGCTTCGCCGCCGTGGCCACGTCGTCGGGCGTGCAGTGCGGGACCTGACCCAGCACGCCGCCGGTCATGGCGTTGGTGACCTCCTGGAGGTCCTCGGGGTTGGCGGACTTCACGCGCGCGGCAAGCGAGGTCAACCGGGCCGCGTCGATGCGGGGAGTGATGGCATTCGCAGTCGTAGTGGGCATCGACGTGGTCACTTGCTCGGGAGGGAGACGGGCACGGGGATGTGCAGAGCGTTCTGACTCTCGGTGGCGACGTCGAACCGCAGCGGGCGGATCGGCTTGAGCGAGCGCACGTCGTCGGACATCCGCCCCGAGCCCAGTTCGAGGGAGAGGCCGCGGGGGAGGAGCGCGCTGCCGGCGGTCAGGGCGTTGGTCTGGCTCAGGGTCGCGTTCCAGCCGCCGTTCAGCTTCGTGTAGGACGTGAGGGTCGAGACGCTCTTCCCGCTGGGGATCTGGTTCTGCTTCGGCGTGGCGACGTCGAGCGCGATGTCGGTGTCACCCTGGTCGTTGGCGACCCAGCCTCGGGTCCGGCGCTCGTCGATGTCGACGTCGATCTCGGTGACCCACTTGGGGAAGCCGTAGCCGTCGTGGCCGCGCACCTGGGCGATCTCGGTGTTGACGGGTAGGGAGAGGACGTAGGCGTGGGTGGAGTCGTTCGCCAGCGCCGACAGGAAGTCGGCTGTGCCGAGCGCGCCGTGGCGAGCCGGCCGCACGGCGATCCCGACGGTCGCCTCGGTGTAGAAGTCGATGTCGCACACGTCGTATCGGAAGAAGATGACAGAGAAGAGGCCGACGCCGGGAGCGACCTGGAGCGGGTCCAACTCGCGGGGAAGGCGGGATCGCAGGGCCTTCGTCGGCGCAAGGTACGTGATCTGCGCCCGCGACATCGAGTAGTAGAAGTTCGGTGTGCGGGTCGGGCCGATCGCGGACTGGACCACGGTCTTCGGCAGCGTGCGGAAGAAGTCGACGCTCTTGACCCGCGGGTCCTTGGCGACCTCGTCGAGGTCGGTGTCCATGCGGTAGCGGTCGTACAGGCCGCCCTTGGGCACGCTGACCGTGCGGTCGCCGAGCTCGACCTCGACCATTTCGGTCTTCGTCGCGTCCGTCTTCGATCGGGGCATGATCGTTCCTTCCAACTTGAATGTGAGCGGCGCTTACATTCAACGGTAGCCTGGAATGTACGCGGCGTCAACATTGATCGGTGCGACACGCGTCACCCGCTCGGAAGGGGCCGGCCATCGGCGATTCCCGCTGCCAACAGACGGCTCTGCGACCATCCTGAAGGCGTACGGCGGCAAAGAGCCATGAAGAAGACGAAGAGGTAGAACCCGCGATGTCCGAAACAGCCAGGAGCAGCTACCACCACGGGGACCTGCGCGCGACGCTCATCTCGACTGCCATGGGGATGCTCGAACGTGGCGAGCCGTTCTCGATCCGCGCCGTGGCGCGCGAGGCGGGGGTCTCGGCCACCGCGCCCTACCGGCACTTCCCTGAGCGCGAAGCACTGGAGTCGGCCCTGGCGGCCGAGGGCCTGCGCAACCTCAAGGAGAACCTGATCCGCGGCCGCGCCCTACCGACCACGGCCGAGGAGCTCGCCGAGTTCGGCGCCGCCTACGTCGAGTTCGCACTGCGCCGCCCGGCGCTGTTTCGGCTGATGTTCGGCAACGAGTGCAACACCGACGACGAGGAACGCGTCCAGGCCGCCGCCGCAGTGCACGAGCTGCTCGCGGCCGCGATCGTGGCGGTCTTTCCCGACGCCGACCCTCTCGACCTCGCGCTCGGCGGCTGGGGCGTCGTGCACGGCATGGCGTTCCTCTACCTGGACCGGAAGCTGACCGCCGCCTCGATCGAGGAGGTCACTGCGCAGGTGCGCGCGTCTCTCTTGGCGATCTTCGCCGCACAGCCGCGGCACTGAAGCTGGATCCACTCGCCCGCACGAGTCCTTCGTTGACGGGGTTGGGCGGTCGCGCTAATGTCGATGTTAGCAGTGCACACATTCGGTGTGTTGCTTCTCGGAGCGCAACGCGCAGACAGGAGACCATCATGACTGAACTGCCTCCGCCCGTCACCCCCTACCTCGAGCCCGAGGCCAAGGAGCTGTGCGAGCAGACCGATCCGCATCCCCGGATCTATGAGGTCCCGCCGGAGAAGGGCCGCGAGATCCTGGCCGACCTGCAAAGCGGCGAAGGAGTGGACCGCCCCGACGTCGACGAGGAGTGGGTCGACGTCGACGCCGGCGAGTGGGGCACGGTGCGCACGTGCATCATCCGCCCCAAGGGCGCCG